>JAYWEM010000126.1:0-8305 GCA_043779265.1 bacterium
GCCGAGCTGAGAGGGCTTTCGCGTCAGGAGGCTGTCGCGATCTGCGAGAACGGGCGTTCTGCTCACTTCCCAGGGCAGCCTGCCGGTGTCGGTCCCCCAGACACTTTCGCGCCGATCCTGCCGTGCACCACAACCGCTCGAGCTCGGAAGTAGGCTCACCTGCGGCCGCAGCAGGGCCATCCCACCCGGTCCGCCGCCCAGAAACCCCAGTGGACGCCTGCCGTGCCGACCGGGGCGCGAGATAGACCGCTAACCGCTTGTGGTTGAAGCGGGTTCGGTCATGAACGTTGGCCCGGCACATGCATGGGATATCCATTGACGTGGACCGCCCTCACCGCACACTTTTGGACCTCGTCGAACCCACACACCCTTGGCCGACATCCCGGAGGTCGACCGTTGCGCCTTGCTCGCCCGTCCCGCGTGCTCGGCAGCGCGTTGCTCGCGCTGTCGCTTCTCTCGTCGCATCCGCGATCGAGCGCTGCCATCGTCGTGCCCGCCGGGTTCATCGCGGAGAACGCGACGCCATCCGCCACGTGGGACACGCCGATCGCCATCGCGTTCCTGCCGGATGGGCGCTATCTCGTCGCCGAGAAGAAGGGCGTCGTGTGGATGGTCACGAACGGCGTCAAGAGCTCGGTGCCCCTGTGGGATCGCCAGGCGGAAGTACTCGACGTCAACGACCGTGGCCTTCTCGACATCGCCGTGCACCCGGACTACCTGCAGAACCACCTGGTCTACTTCCTGTACACGGTCGATCCCGACTCGAACGGTGTCGACAACAACGATGATGCCTACGGTCGGCTGACGCGCTATCAGGTCGATTTCGTGGACAGCTCGGTCGTCGTGCCGTCCTCGCGCACGATCCTGTTCGGGACGACGTGGGCGACGGGGCCGCTCTCGGCCTCTCCGTCGCACACGGTGGGCTCGCTCAAGTTCGGCAACGACAAGACGCTGATCATCACCACGGGCGACGGCGCCAACTTCGACCAGGTGGATCCGGGCGGTCTCGATCCCAATGCGTTCCTGCCCGGGCGAGTCGCCCCCGCCGAGAACATCGGCGCCTATCGCTCGCAGTACATCCACAGCCTCGCGGGCAAGGTGCTGCGCATCGACCCGATGACGGGGCGCGGGCTGCCGAGTAACCCTTACTACGACGGCAACACCGCGAGCGTGCGCTCGCGCGTCTGGGCGTATGGCATCCGGAACTCGTTCCGATTCGGCATCCGCCCCGGCACCGGAAGCCCGAACCCGGCCGCGGGCAAGCCCGGCCACATCCACATGGGCGAGGTGAGTTGGTACACGCGCGATGAGTTCAATGTGTCGCGAACCGGCGGCGAGAACTTCGGGTGGCCCTGCCTCGAAGGCCCCTTCCCGACGCCGCAGTACAGTGGCTTGCCGCAGAACCAGCGTCGCCTGTGCGACTCGCTCGGAACCGGAACCAACCCGGCCACGTTCCTGTCGCCGCCGCTGATGTACATGCACCACAGCGCACCGACGCTCTCGTTCCCCCTCGGCACGATCGGCAACGCCTCGGTCGGTGGGCCGTTCTACACCGGCACGCAGTACCCGCTCGCCTACCTGGGTCGCAACTTCATCGCCGACTTCGGGCAGGGCTGGATCAAGGCCGTCAGCGTCGACACGAATGGTGTCTTCAATGATCTTGCGGAGTTCGCGACCTCGGCCGATGGTCCGGTGGATCTCGAGGTCCACCCGGTGACGGGGGATCTGTTCTACGTCGCGATCTACACCGGCGAAGTCCGCCGCATCCGGTTCGGCGGTGGCGGCGGTGGCAACAGCCCGCCTCTCGTGCGTCTCTCGGCGACGCCCAACGTCGGTGTTGCTCCGCTGCTGGTGACGTTCTCGAGTTCCGGAACCAGCGATGTGGATGGCGACTCGCTGTCGTTCAGCTGGGACTTCGGCAACGGCAACGGCGCGCCGACCGCCGAGGCGTCGCACACCTACACCGTCCCCGGCGACTACCGGGTGAGGCTCACGGTCGATGATCAGCAGGGCGGGGTCTCGATCGACAGCGTCCTCGTCTCCGTCGCCTCGACCTCGCAGTTCCCGACCTCCGGCATCCTCGATGACTTCGAGCGGTCCAGTGGAGCGGTTGGAGGTGACTGGGTCGGCGATGTGGCCGGGCTGCAGATCGTGAACGGGCAGTTGACCCAGATCTCGCTGACGTCCTCGGGCGTGCTGAGCACGCCGATCCTCGGGCCCGACCAGGAGGCGTGGATCGACTTGGCGCAGGTCACGCCGACCGCGCCCGAGCACAACCTCATGCTCAAGCTGCAGGGGTTGACCTGGGACACGGGACACATCGAAGTGCGTTATGACGGCAGCGTCGGCAACGTCGTGGTCAGCACGTACGCGCCGACCCAGGGCTGGGTTCAGCGCGGTGGTCCGTTCCCGGCGACGCTGCAGAACGGAGATGTGTTCGGGGCACGAGCGCTCGGCAACGGCCTCGTGTTGCTGTTCCGCAATGGTGTCTCGATCGGCTCGTGCAGCGTCGCGGGCTGGCCATTCGCAGCGCTCGGCGGCCGCGTCGGTCTGACCCTGACGAGTGCGGCGGGGACTCGGATCGAGTCCTACGGCGGCGGTGCCTACAACCCGATCGTCAACACGCCGCCCACGGTTCAGATCCAGCTGCCCGACACGAGTTGGGCGGTCGCAGGCGACACGCTGCATCTGGTGAGCGTCGCCAACGACGCGCAGCAGTCCGCCGCGTCGCTGACCTATCGCTGGGACATCGACCTCCACCATAACAACCACATCCATCCGAGTGTGTTCGTCGGCAATGCCACGACCGCCGAGTATGAGGTCGAAGACCATGACGACGGCACCGGAGTGTGGTTCCTCACGCGCGTGCGTGTCACCGACAGCGGGAATCTCACCGCCAGCGACACGGTGCGCGTGTTCCCCGAGATCGACCTCGCGCCACGCGGGCTCGTGGTCCAACCGGCTGCGCCCGCGGCTGGCCAGCCCGCACTGGCGCGCTTCTTCCTGACCAATGATGGCCGCATGCCGGCGCATCGCTCGAGATGGCGCCTGTTACTGGACGGCGCGATGCTCGCCGAAGCCGACACCGTCGTGGAGGCGCAGGACAGTATCGTCGTCGAGGTGCCGCTCCCAGCTCTCGCATTGGGCGCGCACTCGCTTCGGGCGGTCGCCGACACGCTGCGCGCAGTCGTCGAGCCTGATGAGTCGGACAACGCGCAGATGCTCGCGTTCACCGTGATCAATACGGCGCCGACAGCTGCGATCACGCTCGCGGACACGATGTGGGTGGCTCCGGGGGATTCGTTGATCCTCCAGGCCGTCGCCTCGGATCCGCAACAGCCCGACTCGACGCTCCTCCACCAGTGGCGCGTCGATCACCACCGCGGCGTCGTGGAGTCGGGTGTGCTCGTCGACTCCTTGCGCACCGTCCTGTTCGTGGTGCCGAAGTTCCTGGATAGCCTGACCACACACCTCGGCGTGCGCCTGCGCGTCACCGACGATCAAGGTGCGAGCGCCAGCGACTCGGTCACGGCGTTCGCCGATGTCGATCTCTCGCCTCAGGCGTTCTCGATCTGGCCGCTGACGCCGAGCAATGTCGTGCCGATCGATGTCACATTCGATCTCACCAACGCGGGACGTGCGCCCGCGCCGACCAGTCGCTGGCGGCTGTTGCTCGATGGCGCGCTCGCGGCCGAGGGCGACACGATCGTGGGACGCGGTGACAGCGTGCGGATCACGGTCACGCTGCCGTCGCTCTCGCTGGGAGCACACACGCTCAGGGTCGTCGTGGATACGCTCGGGACGCTCGTCGAGCCGAATGAGACCGACAACGCCGCGTTCATGTCGTTCAACGTCGTCTCGGCGGTGATCGGCGTCGACGGCGGGATCACTCGCCTCGCACTCTCGGCGCCGCGTCCGAATCCGGCGCGAGGGGCCATGCACATGGCGCTCGATCTGCCGAGAGAGGCGGATGTCGAGTGGAGTGTCGCGGACATCCAGGGACGTGTGGTGTGGAGCGAGCGCTCGAGGCGGTACGCACCCGGCTCCTGGACGCTGCGGTGGACCGGCCAGGATGTCGCCGGAGTGTCGGTGCCGCCGGGGATCTATCTGGCTCGCGTGCGCGTCGATGCACAGGTCCTGACGCGGCGGTGGGTCACCATCCAGTGAGCCACCACGTCACTCCGGGCGCGTGGATCGCAGCGATTGCTCTGAGCATCGCGCCGGCGGCCCACGCGATTCCCACGGTCGCGGGCGGATTCGTGGTCGAGGACGCGGTGCCGGGTTCGAGCATCGAGGCCCCGGTGGCGCTCGCGTTCACGCCGGATGGCCGTCTGCTCGTCGCGGACGTGCCGGGCCGGATCTGGGTGGTCCAGAACGGGGCACAGCTTCCGACGCCCATGTGGTCGGGCGAGCAGGAGGTGCTCAGTTCGGGCGATCGCGGTCTGCTCGGGATGGCGCTCGATCCCGCGTTCGCCTCGAACGGGTACGTCTATGTGCTCTACACGGCGGACCCGGATTCCAACGGCATCGACGACGAGGACGATGCGTTCGGACGGCTGGCTCGCTTCACGGTGAGCGCGACCGATCCCAACCGACTCGACCCCGCATCGCGGGTCGTGCTGCTCGGCCGCGGCTGGAGTGACGGCATGCCGAGCGGAAGCGATTCGCACACGATCGGCAGCCTGCGTTTCGCGCAGGATGGCACGCTGCTCGTTTCGTGCGGCGATGGCGCGCAGTGGTTGGTGCCCGATCCCGGTGGCCTCGACCCGGGGTTGTTCCTGCCGGGCCGCGTCGATCCGGTCCAGGACATCGGCGCCTACCGTGCGCAATCGCTTCAGAGCCCGTGCGGGAAGGTGCTGCGCGTCGATCCCGCCACGGGGCTCGGTGTGCCGAGCAATCCGTTCTGGAACGGCGACGCGGACTCGTGGGCTTCTCGAGTCTGGGCGCGAGGGCTGAGGAATCCGTTCCGCTTCCACATCCGACCCGGCTCCGGCGCGAACGACGCGTCGCTCGGCGATCCCGGAACGCTGTTCATCGGCGACGTCGGCTGGAACACGTGGGAGGAGCTGAACGTGGCCGAGGTGGGCGGACTCGACTTCGGCTGGCCATGCCGTGAGGCGCTCGCGATCAACACACCCTACGTCGGACTCGAACCGCCCGGCGCCTCGTGCGCCGGTCTCTCCGTCCCGCCGACTCTGCGATTCAGTCACGCTGTGGCCGACAGCAGCTCGCCGCCGGGGCTGCGAGGCAACTCCATCACGAGCGGAGTGTTCTACGATCACACCTCGTTCCCGGCCCCTTGGCAGGGCGTCAGCTTCGTCGCGGATTTCTATCGCGGCTGGATCGCCGCCGCGAGATTCGATGCCACGAACGCCCTCACGCAATGGGTGCCGTTCGCCAGCGACATGAGAGGGCCTGTCGATCTCGCCATCGAACCCTCCACCGGCTGGATGTACGTGGCCTGCATCTTCGACGATCGCATCCGCCGCATCCGCTGGGCTCCGGTGGCGAGCGTCGGCGCCGAGGTGCGAGGGCTCTCGCTCTCGCGGCCATGGCCCGAGCCCTCGCATGCTCTGGTCGAGTGGAGCCTGTCGGCCGAGACGAGCGGTGAGGCGCACTTCGAGGTGCTCGATGTGACGGGTCGCCGCGTGCATCGCCAGGGGTTGTCGCTCGATGCGGGCGCCAACCGGATCGTCTGGGATGGTCGGGATCGGCAACAGGTCCCAGCCGCCCCGGGCCTCTATCTCGCCCGGGTGAGGCTGGCCAATGGTGCAGTCGTGACGCGGCGTTTCGTGCGTCGTTAACCCGGAGGCCGAAGTGGCCGAAACCGGAGACGATGCTCTGGAAGACCCGCACGCTCACCTTGATGCTGTCGATCATGGCCGTGGCGGTGGACCCCGCCATCGGGGCACCGGCGCGGCCCGCGGCATCCGGAACGAGCGCTCGCTCCGCGATCGCGGTGCTGCCCTTCACCGATCGCACCGACGGTGGCTGGTGGCTGTGGACCGGCTGCAGCGCGGGTGAGGCTGTCGCCCATCTGATCGCCGACTCGCTCGGCTCGCGTCGGGCGTGGTCGCTGGCCGACACGGCGAAGCTCGCGTCGCTCGCGGGTTCGAGGAAGTGGGCCTCGGATGCGCTCGAGGATTCCCAGGCGGCGGAACTCGCGCGCGAGGTCGGCGCGGAGTGGGTGGTGCTCGGATCCGTGACGTCGCTCGGTGTGACGCAGCCCGCCCCCGATGCCACGAGACGTCGATGGGGGCTGCCTCCCAAGCGGCGCACCGAGACGGCGCGCGTCACGATCGAACTGCGCGTGGTCGATGCGATGACGGGCCACGTCCGGCGCAGCGAGCGCATCTCGCGGGAGCGCGTGCTGAGTGGCGCGTCCTCGGCAGGTGAGCGCCGCCGCGAAGCGGTTCCGACGACGGTTCGCGGAACGCCCCTGGGTGATGCACTCGGGGAGGTCGTGGGCGCCGCGGTGGAAGTGCTCGAGCAGGAGCGTCGCGCCCATTGGAGCGGCCGCGTTGTCCGACGGATGCGCTATGGGCTGGTGGAGCTCGACATCAGTCGCGCCTCGGGCATCGTTCGCGGCGATCGACTCACAGTCTGGCGGACCGGCCTGATGGAACTCGACCCCGTGACCGGGACGATCTCGGGCGGACTCGATGAGGTCGCTGCCGAGATGGTGGTGACCGGCTTCACGATCGACGGCCGGCGCACCGTGGCCAAGGTCGTGCGCGGCGAGGTGGCCGCAGGCGATCTCGTGCGTCCGACGGCCGTCTGGTTGCCGCGCGTGCCGGTCGGCACGCCGACTCGCTGAGCCGGGTCCGACTCCGCCGTCTCGTCGGTCGCGGACGCCATCATCGGCCCCCTGGGCGCGAGTTCGATCCAGACGACGGTGAACCCCTCGTTCGTCTGGTAGCGCTGTTCCGAGACCACCTGCATCCCCGGCGTCGCTGCCGCCGCACCCTCTCGGACCCAGATCTCCTGCCATGCGGGCCAGGCTCTCTCGGCATTGCGGAAGCACAGGATGATGTGGCGGAAGTCGCAGAGCGCGCGCGTCGAGGCGATATCGGATGGTGAGTGCGCGAGATGGATGACCGGGCGCCTCGTGCGCCACGCCAGTGTCGGGCCGAGGTTGCTCATGACCGGCTCGTCCGGGCCGAGGCGTTGCGAGATGTGGACCGCGATGCGGCTCATGGTGTGCCAGTCGGGGACGCCTCGCACCCTCGAGGTCTCGCGCGCCTCATGCAGTCCTTGCGACGTCGACCAAGCGCCCCAGCCGAGTGACAGCGCGGCCACCAGAACGCAGGTGATGGCTCTCGAGCGAGGACTCCCGAGAATCGAGTCGGCTCGCCAGATCAGCGCCCACATCGCGAGTACACCAGCGGGCTCGAGCAGGATCCGCGACGGGAAGAGATATCGCAGCCACGGGATGCTGACCGACGCGGTGAGCACGCCGAGCAGCGAGATCCCGATCACGGCGATCCCGGCTGCGGCCAGCGGGCGAGGCGGGCGGGTGAACAACCACACGACGAGTGCGCCGAGCCACAGTCCCCGCGGTCCGAGCGTGAGCGAGGTGAGCATCGTCGGGAGGTTGGCGAGCGTCTTGGCGCTCAGGAGGCGCACCGCCTCGAATCCCGTGGGCAGGTCGGGGACCTCGGGCCGGTGATAGAGCATGAACCAGTCGAACCCGGCGACGCGGTCGAACACGACGAATCGCGTGAGGTCCCACGCGGGCGAGCCGAACTGCGTCCACTTGTAGAACCACCATGGCGAAAGCGGCAGCGCGAACCCGAGCAGGATGAGCAACACGATCCGCCTGCGCCCTCCAGACGCGCTGCTCCACGCAGCCGCAAGTGTGAAGATCGGGACGAGCCACAGCATGTTGGCGCGGAATAGGCCGGCGACGCCGAGCAGTAGGCCGAATGTGAAGGGACGCTTGTCAGCGCCCCCCATTGCCAAGCCGAACAGTCCGAAGAAGAGTCCGAGCGTGAACGGCAGTTCCGTGAACCCGCCCATCGCGAAGTGCTGTGCCTCGGGGTCGAGCACGAATGCGAGCGAGAGCGTGAGTGCGGCGCCGAGCCGGGTCCATGCCGGTGACTCGGGCCACCAGCGCGCGAAGAGGTGGCGCACCGCGAGTGCGAGTGATGCGGCGAGCATGAGGAAGCACGCGAACGGCAGGAGCAGCGTGAGTGCCGCACGGAGTTCCGCGCCTGGCACCCATTCGTTCGGGACCAGCGCGAACAGCGCGGCATTGACGAGCACGACTCCCGGTTGCACGACGGCGAGCGGCCAGGGGGGAGAG
>JAYWEM010000127.1:0-19444 GCA_043779265.1 bacterium
GCGCGCGAGGTCACGCGCGAGCGCGACCTGTGAGTCGCGCATCTCGTATCCCGGCCACTGCATCGCAAGCCGACCACCATCGGAGAGGGCCTCCGCAACCCGATCCTCGAGCTTCATCAGAAGGCCGTGACCAGTCGGAGGTGGATGCGGCCGTCGAGCGCGCCCCGTCCCGGTTCGATGCCGTAATCGAGATCCACGAGGCCACCCGCCGCCGGCAGCCGAAGTCCGAAGCCCAGTCCATCGGCGCGCTTGCGCTCGAGGCGGGACGTTCCCGGCGTCGGACCGGCCTCGCGCGACTCCATCTCGGCGTGGTCCCAGAAGACATGCACCCGTTCTCCGCGCGATCCGAGGAAGCGCCGGTACTCGAAGCGCGACCGTACATGACGATCGACCCGGAACGCCTCCTCGTCGTGACCACGCAACGTCGCGGCGCCACCGAGCGGCGCGCGCTCGAACTCGCCCAGCACGCGCTGCCCGCTCAGTCGGAGCGCCGTCACCACCTCCAGCATCATCCCGTTGGATCGGCCCACCGCTCGATGCGCCTCGATCGAGGCATCGAGCGCGGACGCCCTCGAGCGGACCCTCGCGCCATCCTCGAAACGTTCGCGGCGCGAGATCTGGGTCGCGGCGAGGCGAGCACGCGTGCCGCGCCTGGGCGCAAACGGATCATCGCGGTCGTCACGAGCGAGCGCGAACATCGTGTTGGAAAGTTCCACGCTCCTCAGCGTCCCTCTCGTCTGCACGACTCGCTCCTCTTCGTAGCCCATCTCGACCCGGTCGCGGGGATTGACCGCGAGCAGCCCTCGCAAGCCGAACCGATCCCTCGTGTAGAGCGTGTCCTGCAACTGCTGCGCGACATTGACCTCGACCGCCAAGGGCCATCCGAGGATGAGCGGCTCACGGTATCGCGCACCGAGATCGGACAATCCACTTCCGCGCCGCTGCCAGTCGAGCCCGACGGAACGACCGGTTCCGAGCAGATTCCCGAGTTCGAATCGTGCCAGTCCGACGACGCCCGTCTCCCCCTGGACTCCGACCGCACCTTCGATGCGATTGTAGCGCGGCTCCTCGACGCGATAGGCGAGCACCCCTTCGCGCCAATCGGCTCCACCCTCGAGTCCGAGGAACTCCACGCTGCGGAAGACGCCGAGCTGTCTCAATCGCTCGGCGGCCGCACGCGCGTCGGTTGGACGATACGGCATCCCCGTCAGCCTGCCCATGGAGCGCCGAGCCAACTCGGGCCGCGTCACGACGAGCCCATCGAGTCGGACATCCGTGACTGTGACTTTGGGACCGAGCGTGCCGGTGACGCGCGTCCGCACTTGCGCGCCATCGATGCGCCACTCGGAGATGGCGAGTTGCGCCCAGGCGTGCCCCGAGCGCTCAGCGGACTCGAGCGCGTCACCCAGGGCGCGCTCGAAGCGGGCTGCATCAGCGGCCTCACCTGCCAGCGACGCGAGCGAACCGGCCACGAGCGCCGAATCGGCACCGACGAGCACGACCTCGACGGGAGCGAACACGTGACGAGGCCCCGGAACCACCTCGCACTGGAGCCGCGCCAGAGGCACCTCGCCCGTCCACTCCGCCCGCACCCGCCCTTCGAGATGTCCCAGCGACTGGAGTCGCAGCGAAGCCGCCAGCACGCCGAGCGCGAGCGCCGCGGAGTCCCGCGGTGCGCGCAGGGCCCCGGCGAAGTGCCCCGCGAGTTCACGCGAGGGCCCCGGCCAGCCGCGACCTTCGAAGCTCGGGGCGCCGATCGCGGGTGTGGCGGTCGCCACGACCAGCAGACATGAGAAGCAGGCGGTCCGGGCGCGCATCAGAAGAAGGCCCTCACTTCGGCGCGGCCCTGGACGACCGCCGCACGGCCCGGTCGCTCGCGCACACTCGCGGACACGCCGACGACCGTCGTCGTGTGGAGCCTCATGTCGGTTCGGATGCTGCCCTCCCACCTCGGGGCACCGGCCGGATCCACACTCGGAAGCAGGCCCGTCGCGTCGGGGCCGGACAGGAATGCACGCCGCAGGGAGACTTCGGTGCGCCCCTTCGCCCCGGTCGAGACGCCGAGGTCGGGTCCCAGGCGGATCGTACGGGTCGACTGGTCCTGACCCGCGGACCGGGACCAGCCGACGTCCGTCGTCCACGCGATGCGCAGTGCGTTGCTCGGTTGCCAGGCGGCGAGCGCCAGTGCGCCTTGCTCGGTGATCGTGCGCTGGAATCGACCCGCGCCGCTCGCCTGCTGAACGGCCTGCTGCCATTGCGAGCGCGCCTCGCTCTCGAGGCTCCACGCCGCATCGGGGCGTGCACGCCATCTCAACGTCGCACTGCGCAGGTCGGTCGTCTGCGCGAAACCCTGGAAGGAGCGATCGGCGTTGACGCGGCGCTCGAGTCGAGCGCGAAGCGAGGCGGCCCGTGAGCCCGGCGCCAGATCGGCCTCGAGACGCTGATGCACACTCGCGCGAGCGAGGCCCGGATCATCGAGCGCCACGCCGGTCGAGAGCAGTCCATCGGCGAATCGCAAGCTCCCGCGCCGCCTCGACTCGCCATCGACGAGGAACTCGACGCGTGAACCCCGCCACGACTCGCCCTCCCCGAATCGCCAGGCGGCCCGCGCGCTGCTCGCCACGCGCGTCAGCCGTTCGAACTCGGGGCTCACGGTGAGGACGAGGGTGTAGGCACCGCCGACACCGACCAGGTTGCCGAAGGCGTCATAGGAACCGAGACCGGGGCCGACGAACACGAGCGTGCGCACCCGCGCGTTCTCGGCCTCACCCGTGACCTCGGCATCGAAACTGCCCGACAGGCCGGTGCCCTTGGGTTCGGCGCGCAGGCGGAGGGTCGCGAGATCGGTCGCGCGCTGGATGCCCGATCGCTCGTCACGCGTCAGTCGCCGCTGGTATAGCAACGTGCTCCCGAACGGGCCGCCCGCGGGGCTCTCGAGCGCGCCACGCCAGCCGAACGCGCGCGAGGCGCTCGAGCCGAGGAGCGCGTCGCTGCGGTCGCGCCGCCACAGCACACCCGTACCGAGACGCCACGAGAGGCCCGCGCCGCTCTGGAGGTCGAAGGCGGCTTCTTCCGCGCGATCCTCGCGCGGGGAGCCGAGCGAGGGTGTCCGGCGTCGATCCCAGTCGGCGCGCAGCACCGGCACGAGGAGCGGGGACGTCCAACGCACCTCGCCCGTGGCCCGTCTCCGCCCGAGACCCGAGATCGTGTCCGCGAGCGAGCCCTCGGTATCAAGGAGCGTGAGCCGCGTCGCCAGTCGCCTCGTGTCCGCCCAGGAGAGGCGTCGTCGCCACCCCGCGTAGCCATTGGGAGTCGAGAGTCGCGCGAGTTCGGCACGCACCTCACGCGCAGCGTCGGGACGCCAGAACGCGGAGGCCTCGGTGCGACCCTGATGTTCGAGGTCGGCACCCGTCGGGAGACCCCAGTCCTCCTCGGCGAACGGCGTCGCGAGCCGCGAAAGCGGCGCGAATCGCCGCTCGACCTGGCGCGCCGAAAGCGTGATGCCCGCGGTCCCCGGCAGTCCCACGGCTTGCCCCTCCAGGGAGAGCGAGGCGCGCCCCGCGACGCCTGCCGCATCGGCATCATCCCGGCTCGAGAACGTGTTGAGATCGCGGCGGCTCATCGCGCCCTCCATCTCGAATCGCACCGGGCCGCGCGAAGTCGCTGCGCTCAACGAGACCACATCGTGTGACTCCGGGCGGGGCAGCGCGCGCCCGACTCGGAAGCTCCCGAGCCCGGATCCGACATGGCGGTACACGCTGCGCCCATCGACGACCGCGGAGTCGGCATAGTCGCCTCGGCCGGGCCCGACACGCGCGAATCGCACCTGGAATCCGCCCGAGTCGATACCGGCGAAGCCATAGACCAGAGCGCCCGCACTCGTGCGGAGCGAGTCGTAATCCCCGACGCCTGAAGTCACGCCGGGTCCGAACGCGAGCGAGTCCCCGGAAGCGGTCAGCGCGGAGCGGTCGGCGTCCTCGAACACCAGATCGAGCGGGCGGCCGCGATCATCGGTCTCGCGCACGAACGTCGCACCCAGTCGGAGGGCTCCGCGCTGCCAGTTCGCCGAACTGGCGGCGAGCGATCGGCGATAGCGAGTGACGGCGTACTGGTACTCGATGGTGAATCGCGAGGCGGAGGAGATGGCACGACGGTTGGAGAAGCTCAGCCTCGCCCGCTCGTAGTCGATCGTGTAGTCGGCCGCCTCCCCGCGCGTCAGTCGCTGACCATCGAGCGTCACCGTCTCGCTCCCGGCCACGATCGTGATGCCGAATCCGCCGTCGCGGTCCGAGAGCAGATAGGGTCCTTGCAGTCCATCCGCTCCGCGCAGATCGAGACGATGGTATTCCCCCTGGGCGCTCGCGGCGGCCGCTTCGATCGAGAACGCTTCCGAACTCCAGCCGCCACGCACCCCCTGGACTCGGCGCTCGACGCGCGCGAACTCGCCGCCACTCATGCTGACCGGGATGTCGCCGAAGGATGCGCGCACCTGATCGCCCTTCAACTCGAGCAGCACGCGATCGATCGACTGCAGATCCTGCGTCGCACCCTGTGCCGAGATCGGCGTGTCGCGATCCGTCAGCACGCCGGTGAGCGTCAGCCCCGGTGCGATCGCGCCATGCACGGAGAGGTCCAGCGATTGCCGCAGCGCGGCATCCTGCTGCGAGCCGAACTCGACGGCGATCGTCTTGTTCCCCGTCACCGCCAATTGCGAGGTTCCGGGGTCGGCTCCCGGCGTGCGCGACGTGGATGGTCTCGGGTTGGGTGCGGCGGAGAGAATCGGGATCACCGTGTCCCGCGGCGTTCCTGCAGGGCGGAATTGCTGCCGTGCATACTCGAGCGAGGGCGGCCTCAGGAGTCCACAAGCGTGGACCCAGAGCGTCTCGCCCGGCGCCGCGGTTCGCAGGAGACGCAGGTCGCCTCGCAAGGCATCGAGCGCGTAGTCCTCGCCCCGGACCCACGGTCGCAGGCGCGACCACACCGAGTCCGACCCGGCGGTGAGGAACGTGCGACCCAGTCGATAGATGACCTGATCGGATCGCTGCACGACCGAGGTGGCGCGGCAGGCCGGATCCTCGAGCGGCGCCGAGCGCGCCTCGCCCGAAGCGATCAGCACGATCGCGAGCGCGAGCGCGCACGCCGCGGCCCTCACGTCAGTCCGCCTGCGGGAGCACTTCGATCACGAGGCTGCGAACGCGAGCGGCGCCGGTCTCGGCCACCCACAACGCGCCATCGGGTCCGAACGCCACAGCCGACGGATTCAAGAGTCCGCTCATCGCCCCGAGCCGTTCACCGCTCCGGCCCAGCAGCAGCAGTTCGCCGCTCGCAGCGTTCACCAGCGCGACGCGGCCCAGGCGATCGACCGCGATCGCGGCCCTGGCCGACTCCGCACGAGCCCAGTCGATGCCCAGACTGCGGACCACACGCCCATCGGCACCCAGCCACTGGAGGCGAGCCGGCTCCGCTGCCCTGTCCGGGGTCTTGCCGCGGGCCCGCCTCGCGAGGCTCCCTCGCTCCAGCGTGATCGTACCGCCCATCGGGAGCGACGCCATCGCGACGAGCCCGCGGAATGCCCCCGCTCGGCCGCCGAAGCCGCCCACCTCGCTGACGAATCCGCCCGCGAAGTCGAATGCGAGCACGCGATCACGATCGGAGTCGGCCACTCGCAGCGCGCCGCCCGCATCCGCCGTGATGGCCACCGGCTCGATGCGGCCGAATCGCGACTGCAGCGCCTCGCTCGAGAAGTCGGCCACGATCCCGATCAGTCGCAGATGCTGATCGTAGGCGACGACCCGGCGATTGTCCCGATCGTGAACGGCCACCCCGAGCGAACCCAGCATGACGAGCGTGCCGGGTCGACGGAACTGCGCCGGTTCGCTGCCGAGTGCTCCGGCCCCATCGATCCACTTCCCGTCGGCGCCGAATCGCTCGAGCGAGTGCCGCTCTTCATCGGCCACCGTGATCCGACCGAACGCATCGACCACGACTCCCGAGGGACGGCGCAGGCGCTCGCTCAACGTGTCGCGTGGCGTGAATCGAGCCAGGGAGTCCGGTGTGGAGGCGCCCGACTCGGCGGCTGCGGCGAGGGCTCCGCCCGTCAGCGACAGCGCCAGAGCGGCGACGAGCGAACCACGGACGAGCGAGCGCACGCCCAACGCCCCGCTCAGAAGCTCGCGCGCAGCCCCGCGCGCAGTGCCGTCGGGTCCTGGCCGGGCCCGGGTGCGATCTCGAACTGCCACGAGCGCGGCTCGGGCGGCTTCGATTGGCCGGCGAGTCGTGCGGCGTGCAGGGCGGAGAGCAGCCGATTGGCGATCGCGAGTCCGATCGCGGTGTTGGATCGCAGGGCGGCGCGCTGGGCATCCTTGCGCTGCGCCCCATAGCGGCGGAACGACTCGAAGTCGGTCCACGCCCAGGCGTTCTCGCCTCGCAGCGAGTGGTCCTCGATGTACTGGCGATACCCCGCCAGATTGGGGTCATCGAGGTCGCTGAGGAAGAGGTTCGCCGCGATACGCGTCACGACCAACTGGTTGTACTCCTCACTGCTCGCGAACGACCCGACGATGCGACGGAACTCATCATCGCGACCATCGAGTCCGATGCCCGCGAACAGTTCCGCGGTCTTCTCGTAAGTGCCGGTGCGAAAATGCTCCTGCACGCGGAACGCGGTGAACGCCCCGAGGATGCCGAGTTCGGCCATCGCGAAGACAGCGCCCGTGCGGCGGTGCCCCATCGTGGCCTGCCCCCATCCGGGGATCGTCAGCGACTGCAGGAGGATCCGGGCGCGCTCGGCGCCGAGCGGCAACCCCTCGCTCACCGGCTTCTCAATGCGATCGGGCTTGCCGGGTTTGCGCGGCTTGCCGGGCTTCTCGGGCTTCTTGGAATCACCGAAACCCGTGATCGAACCGGCGGCCAGCGTGAGCCCCGAAACGCCATCGGGCCGGCTCAACGTCGGCAGCGCTTCGATCGAGAACGATGAGGCACTCGCGCTCTGGGCCATCAGGGGAGTCGCCGAACCCAGCGTGGCGAACAACACCGCCACTGCCCATGCCATCCGCCGCATCCACATCACAGCCTCCTCACCCAAGCGGCGGTGACGACCGGCTCACCGTCGCGCCACTCGGCACCGAGTTGCACGGGCAGCGACCTCCGCAGCGGGAGGTTATGGAAACGCGCCGCGCGCAGGGCGTCCCATGCGGAAACCAGATGGTCGATCACGATGAGCATCTCCATCGTGCGTGCGCGCGACAGGGCATCCTCGCGCTTCTCGCGAAGCGCACGGTAGGTGTCGAAACTCGCCTGGGGATCGCCGCTGAATCCGGCCGTGAGCGAGCGGTCGCGCGCCAGCGCCAGATAGTAGGCCCCACGATCCGCTGCCCACAGGGTCTCGAGCCACGACACATCGCCGCCGGTCGCGTTCTGATAGCGCTCGAAGGACCAGCCGCTCGCGCCATCCTGCGGATCCCCGAGTTGCGCGACGAACTCGTTCTCTCGATCATCCGCCTTGCGGATCGACAGCGCTCGCAACGTCCAGCACGCGGCCTCGCCCGCGAGGAAATACCAACCGCTGCCCTCGCCCACGTACAATTGCCCCGCTCCCGGCAGGATGGCCGAGGCCAGCATCGCGAGCGGCTCGGACTTCCAATCGGGAACCTGCACCTCGGTGTAGATCGAATCCTCCGACGCTCCCCAGGCGCGCGTGATCGCACGCTGTGCGATCCAATCGCGCGGCACATCGGCTGCGCTGCGCTTCTCTCCCGCCGGGGCCGCGACCTCGAGCATCGGCAGGGCGAGCGAGGGCGCCTGCGCCATCGCACTCGAAGAGGCGAACGAACACAGGAGCAGCGCGAGAAGCGAACGTCTCATCGCAACAGTCCCACCGGCAGGCTCTCGATGTGGGCGCCGCCCGGGCCGGCGAAGCGCAGACGTGCCACATAGAGTCCCGCTGGTAGCGCACCCGGATCCCAGATCTCGACGTTCTCGGAGCGCTGACCGGGACGCGTGAAGGAAGCCACTTCATGCCCCGAGGCATCGAGGACGCGGAACTCGACGGAGGCCGCCTCACTCAGCGTGTAGGCGAACCGCACGAACTGCCCACGAGCGGGATTCGGATAGGCCTTGAGCGAGCCTCGCACCAGCGGTCCTCCACTCGCCGCCGCCGGAGACGTCGTGCGTCCGATCGGCAGACTGGAGGTGCGGCCGGGATCGCCCGCCAGCATTCGCCAGCTACTCACATCGGGTGTGCCCTCGGAGACCGGAAGCGAGTAGGCGTAGAACTGTCCGAAGCGATCGGGGGCCACGAGATCGAGCGAGCCGTCACGATCGAGGTCGGCAGCGACCATCGAGCCGAACGCTCCCGAGCCGGTGGCGAGCGGCCACCCCTCCGGCATCCGACCGGAGGGCTCGAGAGCGGCGATGATGCCGCTGCCGTTCAGCGCCACGACCTCGCTGCGCGAGTCATTCGTGACATCGATCGCCAGCGGCGGCGTGTTGGTCTCGAATCGCTCGCGCGGCCCGCGCTTGGGCCAGCCCGGCGACGGATGTCCCGAGGCGTTGATGAACGCCAGTGATCCACGTCGGGTCTGGACGAGCACCTCGGGGAAGCCATCGCCGTCGGGATCCCCCGCAGCCAAACCGTCGACGAGCGTGTCGCCGAGCGATGCGCCCCAGCCACGCAGGGCACCGCCGCTCGGGCAGTAGGCGAGCAGTCGATCGACATCTCGCATGACCAGCGTCGGCTCGCCCGCGGCACAGTTGCCCTCGGCGTGGACGCCCTCGCCACCCAGGCGCAACCACAGGAAGTCCGGCTCCATGCCGGCTCGGCCGACGACGCGCGGCCAGCCCGTGACAGCCGCCCCCGAAGGCAGCGCGTACACACTCACCTCTCCCAGCGCCGTGCCCGCGGCGAGCGTCACGGCCAGCGCGGGCGGCGAACCCGAGGTGAGGATCGAAGGAACCGCCCACGCGGCGAGTCTTCCGGTGATCGGCCCGCTCAAGGCCGGGCTCGTGGTCGCGACCAAGGACGCCGTCGTGCCGTAGATGCGAACGCGACCGTCCGCGCAACCCACGGCGACCTGCGTGAACGGCCATTCACCGATCAGGACCGGTGGCGTGGTCGCACCCGAGGTCGGCCGGATTGGCCAGCCGGGCAGAGGCGTGCCCGTGTGGTCGACCAGCCAGAGCCTGCCGCCCAGCGGGTCGGCGGCGTCCTCGAGCACGGTGGTCGCGGCGAAGACAGAAGGGCCTTCCGCGAACGTGGCGTCGCCCGTGACCACGGCTGCCATCACCGGGAGCACACGCCGATCGAGCACGGCGAAGGCGATGTCGCCCCCTGCCAGACCGGTGCCATCGGGTCGCAGCGCGAAGAGCGAGGCGCTGTCGGCGGCCGAACGGTGCCCGCCCGCCCAGCACACCTCGAGCCCGCGCACGCCATCGGCATCGATCGCCAACGGCCGCGGCCCACCTTCGATGAAGGCTCCCGTGGCGACGGGCCAGCCGGCCAACTGCCAGGCGCGCCGCACGACGATGCGCATCGTGGAGTCAGCGTCATCGAGGAACTCGATGCGACGATGCGGCCGCGTGCCCTGGTTCGGGATCAGATTCGGTCGCGTGGAATCGGACAGCACCGCGTTGACGGAACGCTGGTAGGGATCGAGCGGGCTGCCGAGGATGTAGGGCGAGCCCAAGTCGCCGAGGTCATCCAGGCCGTCGGCCTCCAAGATCTGGATCCCGAGCCGGAACCGGTTCGAGTTGAAGCCGTAGTCGGGATTGATGCGCAGCGAGGTCTCGAACGGGATGACGCTGTCATCCACCTTCCACACGAGGATGCCGCCGCCCGGCAGGAGCGCATCGTACTCGTATCGGTCCGGGCTCTTCGGCCCGAGGATGACGCGCGTGACCGGATCCTGGTCGAGTTCGACGGCAGCTGCCGGTGCGAGATAACGGTTCTCGATCAGCAGATACTCATCCGACGACAGCGGCACCTGGGCGATGTCGGCGTGGCGCTGGCTCGATCGCAGGCTGATCGTATCGCCCGACGCGGGCTCGAAGAACGTCAGACCGCTTCCCATGAACTGGCGATGGAATGGGTCGACCGAGGGTGGGAGCAATCCGGTCGCGAAGATCTCGCTGCCATCTCGAAGCAGCACGCGTGAGCCGACGAGATTGCCGCTGTCCATGAGCGTCCAATAGCCACACACCGGGTAGCCGGAGTTGATGTCGTAGACATCCGCGAAGCCGAACAGGTTGTGGCCGTTCTCATGCGTGAGCACGCCGTTGATGGCGCTGTAGAAGCCGTCCTGGTTCCCGGTCTCGGGCACATAGGCAACGCGGTCGATCGCGCGCGTCAGCGAATCCGGGAAGATCACCACGTCCGTGTCCCCGACGAAGATCGTGAACGACGGGATGTCGAACTCGCTGTCCTGCCGGAGGTCGCTCTGCAGGTCGCTGCCCGCGTGCAGGATCGTGTAGCGATCGTAGGAATCCCACGGCACGCGCGCGCCTTGTCGCGTCGACTGCGAGTCCGCCGCGAAGAACATCGTGCGCATCATCCGGACCGCGGCGCCATAGACATCCCGACTGAACTTCCACGGCCCGAAGTCGGCCTTGTCGGTGCAGTGGTACGCGCTGTCCTCCTCGGCCGGCCAGACATCGACCTCGAGCTGCACCCGCCCATAGCTCTGAACATCGACATAGCGCTCGAGCGCACGCGCGTGATGCTCGAAGTACGTGCGATTGCGCGGCGCGCGATCGATTGGAACGGCGTTGGTGTCCGCCGGGGTCAGATCGAATCGCCCATTGCCGGAAGTCAGACTCCCGGTGCGATCCTGAAGGAAGTCGATGCGAAGCATCGCCATGCGGATGACCGTATCGGGCACGACGGCGCCATCGACAGCGAACCGGGTCGGTGTGCGACGCCACTGGGCGAGGCGTTCGGCGAGACGCCCGCGCTCGAGATCGGGCCCGTTCGCCATCACGGCGCGCTTGATCGGCAGGATCGCGCGATGCTGCTGCGCACGGAGCCGGGCGATCTCCGCCTCGGCCTCGGTCATCACCGCGGCATGGGTACGGACGCCATGGCGATGCGCCTCGGCCAGATCGCGCGCCGGTGCCACGGCCCGCACGCGGAGCGGGGCCTGATGCGCCACGGCCGCATCAGGCATGGAGCCCAGCGCGGCCGCGGACAGAAGAGCGAGGAAGAACCGGTTCAGACGCACGCGTCGATCAGAATCGGTAGCCCAACGTGATCTTGGAGACATTCGGCAGATCCGAGTCCTTGGCCTGGGGGATGCTCGCGAAGTCGAGGCTGACGCCCTTCCAGCCCACACCCAGACCATACGTGAGGTCGTTGATCTGGCCGAGCGGATCATGGTAGTAGCCGACGCGGCCGGCGATCTGGTCCGTGTAGCGCAACTCGACACCGCCGTTCCAAGTGTAGAATTCGTTGGTCACGAGCGACTGGTTGAAGTCCCCCACCACCATGACGCGGAACTCGTCATCGCCGTAGGCCTCCCAGGCCGCGCCAGCCTTGAGATTGCGCGACAGCGGGCTGCGCTGGTCCTCATTGAGGAACGTGACGCTCGGCCCGACGTTCTGCACGTTGATCCCCAGGTTCAGTTTGACGGCCGGGACGCGGTAGAACGCGGCGAGATCGACGCCGAAGGTCGAGCCGACGCCCGATTGGGTCTCGGGGGCGAGTTCGATGCGGATGTACTTGAGCGAGGCGCCGACCGAGAAGTCCGGCAGCAGCTGCACGCCGTAGTGGAGCGCCGGTGAGACCTCGTAGGAGGAGAAGATCCCCGTCGGGTTGCCGTTGATATCCGTGCCTTCGCTCTTGCCGTAGTTGAGGAAGACCAGACCGAGGCCGAACGCCCCGAGTCCCTCGACCGGCTTCACGAATGAGGCGTAGTTGTAGGTGACGTCGTCGGCGAGGCCCGGGACCAACTGGGCGAAGGTGATCTCAACGGCGCTCTTCTTGACGAAGCCGAGCGCGGCCGGATTCCACCAGGTGACTCCCGTGGCGTCCTCGGCCAGTGCGACCCCTGCCGCTCCGAGCCCGTTCTGGCGGGCCCCCGGCTGGATGTCCAACGAGCGGCCGGTTCCCTGTGCGAAGGCGCTGCCGGTGAGACAGACACCCAGGACGAGACTGACGGCCACGGTCGTAGAAAGACGCATACGTACTCCTCTTAGAGTTCTTGGGAAGCCCCAGCGAGCGGACGGCACTCTTCGCCGCATACTACACCGCAGGGGGGTCGCTTTCTCCCGGCGTTCGACCTCCCGCCAGGGAATGTTCGGGCTCAGTGATTGAGGATGACGAACCGTCCCTCGGCGATGGCCCGCTGCCGCGGGCTGGAGGTTCCATCGGCATCCCGCACACTGACATGCACCTTGAAGAGATAGGGCCCGTTGGCGAGGGGTTCTCCTTCGGCATCGCGCCCGTCCCAGGGGATCTGGACCTGCCCCAGCCCCCCGAACTGCCGGAGCGTCCGGACCAGCCGGCCGCTGACCGTGTAGACCCGGATCAGGGTGTTCACCGAGTCCCCGGGGGCATCCACGATGAAGGCTCCCCCGGATCCGGGTCCCTTGGAACTTGCCGGCGTCGGGAAGAGATAGGCGCGCGCCACATTGAGCGGCGGGACGTCGACCACCTCGAAATCGATGCTGGTCGAGGAGCGATGCTGGGAGGCCGTAATGCCGGTGGCGAGGTTGTCGGCGGCCGAGACACGGATGCGATGCGGCCCGGCTGCGAGGTTCGGAAGCTGGAACGTCGCCGTGCCCGACTGATAGGAGTCGGCGGCATAGCGGAACGTCGAGGTGACGTCGGTGCGATTCGTCGTGTTGTCGTCCACCGTGACGACGATCGAGTTCTGGAGCGAGTGACCGGTCGTCATGATGCCGCTCTCATCGAACAGATCGATCTGCAAGGTGGCATCCGGCCTCACTGAGACCGCACCCCCGACGAAGGACAGATTGATGCGCGGCCCCTCGATGTCGCTCGACGGGGCCGTGCCGGGGACGACCGGCGCACGCAACGTGCCGACACCATCGACATCGAACCGCGCGTCCGTCTCGCGCCCCTGGATGTACGCCCTCACGCGCCCGGCATCGCCGGCCACGGCATCGAGCGGCACCACGAAGCGCCCCTCGAAGAGGCCGCCCACCGTCGAGACATCGCCCTTGAACATGGGCCCCGCGGTGTAGAAGAACGGCGTCGCGCCGAACCCGCAACCGCTCTGATTGGAAGTCACCTCGATCGGACGCGAGTCCTCGATCAGGAGACTCGCCACGCCCGTGTAGGGAACCTGGCTTCCTCCCGGCTGGTCGAGCACACGACCGCGGAAGGTGACGGTCTGCCCGCGTTGCATCGACGTGACCGGGTCGCCGTTCGAGTCCTCGAGCGAGAGTTCCGTCCACAGCCTCGGCAGGTTCAAGCGCGTCGCCGCATCGCCCATCAACTGGTACTTGGAGTTGTTCGTGACGCTGGAGCCCGCGCGCTCCTTCGCTGCCAGCAGCGCCGCCGAGATGGGCACATGGTACTGCCCCGTCCCATCCAAGGTGTCCCCGCGCACCAACAGATCATCGCGCCGGAAGAACTGCTCGTAGAGGTAGAGATTGAGGATCGCGTTGTCCCCGCTGAACGCCAGTTCAGTCGCCGAGATGACCGCGACCGCGCCGCCAGTACCGGTCATCACCAGTCGCTCGCCGAGACTCTGCACCGTCGGATCGTTGAACTTGCCGACATCGCAGGAGGCGGCGACGAACAGCGGCATGCGCGCGCCGTTGGTCAGCGTGCCGGCATCACTGTCGATGAAGACCGACTCATCGCTGATCTTGAACGGACTGCCATGCCCGACGTAGTTGAAGACCGAGACACCGGCGTTGATATTGTCCTTGATCGCGGCGCGTGCTCCGGGCCGCGTCCCTCCCGGCCCGCTCGGATACGTGTGCAGGTAGACGTACGCGCGATCGACGTGCGGCTCGATGCTGGCCGTGTCGAGGAAGGCCGTCTGGAACAAGTGCGTCCAGCCGAGTCCGTCGCAGCGATCGCCCTGCAGGTCGTCATCGGCGATCAGCATGAAACGATTGCGGTATTCGCCGAACGGGGCAGTGCGCTCGTAGCGCAGGATCTTGTCGCGGACCACGGCGAGCGCGGTCGAGGCGTCGTTGGCGGGGAGCCGCCCCCCGAGGAAGTCGGGGATCAGCAGCCCTGCGTTGTTGATGTTGAGCATCCAGTCATCGGAGGCGTACATGCGCTGCACGATGAAGCTGTTGTCGAACAGGTTGTCGTAGGTCGTCACGAGCGTCCCCGGCTGTCCCGCCGGAGCCCGCCCCGTGATGTCCTTGTAGTCGTACGAGCCATCCCCGAGGAACGTCACGAACGTCGGCCGCCCGGTCCAGTTGAAGAATGCCGAGCGCAGGAAGTTCCGGATGGCACCCGGGTCGATGCGTCCGCCCGAGAACTGATCGTGGATCGCCGAGACCGGGATCGCCACGGCCTCGAACGACGTGCGGCCATCCGTCAGCGGCAGCGACGAGCGGCGCCACTCGACCAACGAGTCGGCCGCGGTCTTGAAGCCGTCGTAGTAGATGAGCACGTAGTCGGCCGAGCGCTGCGGTGAGCGCAGATTGTCGAGGCTCGTGAACGCGGCATCCGAGATCTGACTCGCGGGCAGGATGCCGCGAGTGAGGACCGAGTCCGGCATCAGCTCGTAGCGCTTGCGGCTGGTCTGCGTGTCCTCGAACGCCAGGATCGAGCTCGCATACGACCCGCCGACGAGTTCGACCGGCCGCAGCGGGTCCGAGACATCGAACGCCCGAGGCGGTGTGGGCGTGATGAACGGGCCCGTGTTGTAGCGGAACGTGCCGGCCGATGCAGGCGTGCGGAACGCGAGGCGATCGGCTTCCGGCACCAGGCGGCGCTCATAGAACACATCGACCCAGGCGAGCGCGCTGCGATCGATGCGCTGAGGACACTGGGGCGGCGGCGTGACCACCGGCACGGCGAGCGCGATCCGATTCGGCTGGCTCGTCGTGAGGAAGAAGCCCGTGGTGTCGATCGTCAGAGCGCCACCTCGGCGATCGGTGGAACCGCGCCATCCCTTGCGATTGAACGCCATGCCATTGACGGTCACATCGAGCAGATGGTCCGACGGGCTCATATTCGAGGGACAGCCCAAGGTGATGAAGTTGTCGGTCAGCCCCCACTGCCGCAGCCGGATGCGGGCGGGCTGCGAGAGGTCGGCGTGGGGCAACGGGAAATCGACGTTGAAGAACCCGCCCTGGGACATGCTCCGCCAGAACCACTTCTCCCAGAACAGCGTGCTCACGGTGGCACTGACATCGGGCCAGAACTCGAGATCCTGCTCGAGGTGGACGCGATCGCTCACCGTCGAGACGGGGGTGCCCGCACCGAGTGGGGTCACACTGCGAGTCGTGATCCGCCTCGGCACACCGCCGACCGGCGCCTCGGATGTGGCGATCGTCAGGTAGTAGAAGTTACGGGCTTCGTAAGGGTGGTTGATGAACGAGGTGTCGGGACGCGACGGATCGAACTCGTCGGCCCAACCGCTGGCCCCCTGCGCGAAGAAGTAGAACGTGTCGTTGTTATCCGAGAAACGACCGTCGCCTCGGGCATCGATGGCGCCGATCGCGACCTCACGGTAGTCGCACGTGTCGCAGTAGTTCGCCTCGGGCAGGACCGGGAAGCCGGGCAACGTGAACAACCGCAGCGAGTCGATCGCGCAGCTGTCATTACTGAACAGCGCCGTCGTGCGCAGCCGCGAGTAGTTGACGGCATAGAAACCCGCGCGATCGAGCGCGAAGCGCACCCAGGTGCGCCCGACGAAGACGCTCGTGTCGGGGGGATTCACGAAGCCGTTCGCGGCCGAGGGCTCGATACCCATCTGACGAGCAGCATGCGCGAGCACGGCCGTCGCGGGCCGACGCCACGAGACGCCCTGCTGGTAGTTGACGAGCGTCGTACGATAGATGGACTCGAAGGCGTCGCGCGGCTCGGCGGGCGGGCCCAGATCCGCCATCGGCTGCACCTGGAGATCGATGTCGACACGGCGCGCCAGGGTCAATCGCCTACTCGAAGGCGAGTAGGCGGCCGGCTCGATCGCGATCCTCGCGACGCGCTGGTTGCGCATCCACCCGGTTCCGATGAGGCGGGCGCCGATGGGCTGCAGACTGCCCTCGGCCCCATACGCGGCGAGATCGCGGCGCAGGACCATGGGGTCATTCGGATCGCGAGCGGGCGCGAGCAGCGGCGCGAGCAGCAGTCGATCGATCGACTCGAGTTCCGAGGCGACGGCGCGCAGGCGGACCTCGCCGAGCGGCGGGATGGCGACCGTGACGATCCGGAGCGGGAGCGCTGGCCCCCCGGGTTCCGGCGCCTCCAGATGGTGGTCGGCCAGTTCGAGACGCGTGAGGCCGTCCGAGTGGTCGAGCACGGTGGTCGTCGGAGCCGGGATCGACACGGTGAATCGAACCGCTCCCGGTGTGGCCGGCGCCAAGCGCACTGATTCGGCCAGCGGCCTCGAATCCACCGGCGGAGCGAACACGAGAAACAGAGCGAGACCGGCGATGGCCCGGCGAAGCGATGTCATGGGTGCGTGCGCTCCCTCTCGGCTCAGAACTTCTCCGCCTCGTCGACGAGCATCACCGGGATGTCGTCCACCACCTTGTAGCGTAGGCGGCAGGCCGAGCAGGTGAGCGTCAGAGCGGCTTCGTCGTAAGCGAGATCGCCCTTGCATGCGGGGCAGACCAGGATGCTCAACAGATCGGGGCTGAGCGCCATGCGACACCTCTTCCAGCGAAGACGGGGACGTTGCGGCCATCCGGGGCCGCCGACGAGAGGCGGGAGTCGAGCCGCCAGGGTCGCAGGTGAGCCTTTGATGGGGCCAGAGTCAGGACGAAGCGGGGCAAGTCTAGTGACCGGCTTTGCGAGGGGTCAAGCACCGGCGTCCGTGAAGACACCGATCTGGCGGAACTTCTTCTGCCGACTCGAGAGGAGCTCGCTTCGGGATACCCCCGAGAGCCGGTCCAGGTTCGCGATCAGTGCGGCCTTGAGCGTGGCCGCAGCAGCCGCGTGGTCGCGGTGCGCGCCGCCCATGGGCTCCGGCAGGACCCCATCGACGATGCCGAGGAGTTCCAGATCGGGAGCCGCCAGGCGCAGCGCCTCGGCTGCCTTGGCGCCCTGTTTGCCATCTCGCCACAGGATCGAGGCGCAACCCTCGGGTGAGATGACCGAGTAGATCGAGTTCTCGAACATCAGCACGACATCGGAGACGGCGATCGCCAGCGCGCCGCCCGAGCCGCCCTCGCCGATGACGACCGTCACGATGGGCACGCCGAACGTACCCATCTCGCGCAGGTTCACGGCGATGGCCTCGGCCTGGCCCCGCTCCTCCGCACCGAGGCCGGGGTAGGCGCCAGGCGTGTCGACCAGCGTCACGATCGGCACGTGGAACCGATCGGCGAGCTGCATCAGGCGAAGCGCCTTGCGATAGCCCTCGGGATTCGGCATGCCGAAGCGACGGACCAGGTTCTCCTTGGTGTCACGTCCCTTCTGCTGCCCGATCACCATGACCGGTCGGCCCTCGAGCGTGGCCAACCCCGCCACGATCGCCGGGTCCTCACCGAAGTGGCGGTCGCCCTTCAGCTCGGTGAAGTCCTCGAAACACAGTTGGAGATAGTCGAGCGTGTAGGGCCGCTTCGGATGACGCGCGATCTGAACGCGCTGGTAGCGCGTGAGGTTCGCGTAGATGTCGCGGCGGAGATCCTCGGCCTTGCGAGTCAGCTCAGCGAGTTCGTCGTCGGCGGAGAGTCCGCGCTCGGTTGCATGCTCACGGAGATCCTGGATCTTCTGCTCGAGTTCGAGCACCGGCTTCTCGAAATCCAACCAGACGGTCACGACGCCCCCTTCCCCCATCGCACGCGGCACGACGGGGCGCTCTCCTTGAGCCCAGCGAGAAGCCCATCGTCGAGTCGGACGCGATACTTCCGCGCTCGCAGTACTTCTCGCGCGTGATCGGGTTTGATGAGATGCAGATAGACCTCCGAGTCACCGGGGAAGCGCGCCAGCACCTCATCGATCGCCATGAACAGCGATTCGGTGAGATCCGTGGCCCGCATCTCCAAGTGGAGGGCGGGACGGAGCTCATGCCGCCCCTGCTCCCATGGCCTCACCGAGGACACTAGCAGCTTGGCCCCGCGGTCGTCGCGGATCTCGACTCGGCCCTCGGCCACGAGGATCGCGTCGGTCTCGAGCATCAACCGGTGCTTCTCGTAGGCCTCGGGGAACAACGTGCACTCGACGCGCCCCGTCAGGTCCTCGAGCGCGACCACGCCCATCAGCTTGCCGGTCTTGGTGGTGATCTGCTTCTTCTCGCCGACGATGCCGACGATACGCACTTCGGTGCCGTCGCCGAGCTCGGGCACCTGCGCGATGCCGTGCGTCGCCACCGCCTCGATCTCGCTCCGGATGTGCTCGAGCGGGTGCTCACTGAAGTAGAAGCCGAGCACCTCCTTCTCCTTGGCGCTGCGCTCGCGGCTCGTCCACTCCGGCACGTCGGGCAAAGGCGGGGCGTTGATCTCGACCGCGGCAGGGCCCGCGCCCCCACCGAACAGCGACTCCTGACCGCTGGCGCGCTCGCGATGACGCGAGGCCGCCGACTGCAGTGTCAGCTCGACGCCCGCGAAGAGCCGCTCGCGACTCGGACCCAGCGCGTCGCAGGCGCCCGCCCCCACCAGACTCTCGACCACGCGGCGGTTGAACGTGGCGCCGGGGACACGCGAGGCCAGATCGAACAGGTCGCGGAACACCCCGCCCTCACGGCGCGCTGCGATCAGCGCGTCGGCGGCGCCGTGCCCGACATTTCGCACGCCACCCAGCCCCATACGGATCCGGCCCTCCTCGATCGTGAACTTCCACTCGGAGTGAGCGACATCGGGGCCAAGCAAACCGATACCCATCCGGCGGCACTCCTCGATCAAGGTCACGAGGCGTGCGCTTTCGCTCATCTCGGACGTCATCGTCGCGGCCATGAACTCGGCCGGGTAGTGGGCCTTCAGGTAGCCGCACTGGTAGGCGACCAGCGCATAGGCGGCGCTGTGCGACTTGTTGAATCCGTAGCCGGCGAACTTCTGCATCGTCTCGAAGATCGAGCGTGCGGCTCTCTCGGGGATCTTGGAGTGCTTGGCGCAGCCCTCGACGAACTGATCGCCCTTACGGTTCATCTCCTCGACGATCTTCTTACCCATGGCGCGGCGCAGCTCATCGGCCTGTGCCATCGAGAACCCGGCCAGATCGTGGGCGGCACCCATGACCTGCTCCTGATAGACGAACACGCCGTAGGTCCCCTTGAGGATCGGCTCGAGCTTCGGATGCTCGTAGCGCGCCACCTTTCGACCATGTTTGCAATCGATGAAGTACGGGATGTTCTCC
>JAYWEM010000128.1:0-62310 GCA_043779265.1 bacterium
TCTCGGCCTGCGAGACGGGCGTCGGTCCGCTTGCCGTCGGCGAGGGAGCGCTCGGCCTGCATCGCGCGTTCCGCATCGCGGGGACGCGTTCCGTGGTGATGAGCCTGTGGTCGCTCAGCGATCGCGCGGCTCGCGATTGGTCGCTCGCCTTCTGGGCGGAGCGCGCAGCGGCGCGCCCGACGTGGGAGGCGGCCTGGAACGCAGCGCGCCGCCGCTTGGAGGCAGGCCGAGCCGGTGAAGCGAGCATCCACCCGTTCCACTGGGCGGCCTTCCTCGCTTGGGCGGCGCCCGGGAACTGACGGCGCCGGCGCGAGCGCGACGAGCGAGCGCCGATCAGTTCGTCGAGAGCCCGAACGTGATCGACCCATCTCGGGTCCGGACGCGAAGCGGCGCGTCGCCGCCATTCAGCTGACCGCTCAGCGACTGGCGAGTCGTTCCCGGGACCTGGATCGGCAGGTCGACGCTCACTCGGCCATCATGGGTGTGGGCATCGAGCATCGCCTTGAGATCGCGCGGGATGCGCACACTCACCGGACCATCGTTCGTCTCGATCGCCCAGCGCGTCTGGACCTGGGAGCCGCGGAGGGCCGTGACGGTCACGGCCCCATCGCCCGTTCGCGTGTCGAGCCGGTCGAAGCGTCCCTCGAGCACGATGCGGCCATCGCCCGTGCGCGCCTGGACCGAGCCATCGAGCCCCGAGGCCTCGATCCGGCCATCGCCCGAGCGCATGTCCACCTTGCCGCGCAGGCCAGTCGCGACGATGCGGCCGTCACCGGTCTCGAGGCGGATGTCCCCATCGAGCGGGTCGCACTCGATGCGGCCGTCATCAGTGTGCACGGACAGCGTCCCGCGACGCGGCATGGTGACGTGGATCGAGAAGTCGCGTGAGATTCCGCCGAATACGATCGATGTGCGCTGGACGTCAGCTTCGACCACGACCTCGTCGCCGACTCGCCGGATCGAGACGGTGGGTTCGCGCTGCGGGCTCGTCCATCCCCAGGTCTTCAGCTCGTGGCGCACGATCACCTCGACGCCATCGGTCTCACGCGTGCTGATGTGGACGCTCGCATCGTTGCTGCGGACCCGCACCGAGGCCGGGGACTTCCCGTCGAACGTCTCGCGCCAAGTGCGCGCCGAGGCCGGCGCGGCGAGCACGGCGAGGAGTGCCAGGGAGAGCATCAGGTGCTGCCGCATGTTCGGTCCTCCGGAGGAGTGGGTCGGTGTCGTCCTCTGGATACGGGGTGCTTGGCCCCTGGGTTGCAGCCGGCTCAGGGGATGCTTGAGAAGCGCTTGCCGAAGAAGTCGCCGGGAATCCATGTGGGTCGCCTGGGGCTCGCGGCCAGCATCCATGTGCCGAACATGGCCATGCGCGTGAAGCGGGCGGCGGAGTCCCAGTGGAACACCTGGTTCATGTCATCGCTGGGCGCGTGATAGTGATCGACGCGCCACTCGGCCAGCTGCTCCTGTCCCGCCGGCGTGCCGTCGCCGCCCGAGACCGGGAAGATGCCGGGCACTCCCTGTTTGACGAACGAGAACTGGTCCGAGCGCACGAACACGACCTCGCTCGGCATGGGATCGGGGATCGCCTCGAGGCCCGCGAGTCGAGCCGCCTCCTGGAACACCGGACCCAGGCTCGAGTGCTCGCTGCCGAACAGCACGACGCGCGTCATCGGCGTGAGCGTCAGCACCATGTCGAGGTTCACGTTGCCGACGACGTTGAGCCCGAGCGGCGCGGCATGCCGGGCGAAGTGGTCGGAGCCCTGCAGTCCCTTCTCCTCGGCGGTCACGGCGAGGAACAGCACCGAGCGCTTGGGCGCCTTGGGCAGCGCCTTCATCGCCCGCGCCAACTCGAGCAGCATCGCGCAGCCCGAGGCGTTGTCGTAGGCGCCGTTGTTGATCGAGTCGCCATCGACCGGCTCGCTGATGCCGAGATGATCGAGATGCGCGCTCACGACGATGCACTCGCGCGCGAGCACGGGGTCGGAGCCCGGCAGCAGCCCGACCACGTTGGGGCTGTTCATCTGCGTGTGCGTGCTGACGCGCTTGGAGCGCAGGCGCGGCTCCAATGCGAATCCACCGGCTCGGCTCGATTCGGCGTCGTCGGCCACCTGGGCGAACGTGCGCGGGGCCGAGGCGAACAGCATCTCGATGCCCGAGGGCGACAGGGAGGCGGAGACGGCGAGGCTCGGCTGCACGTTGGCGGGCTCACCCTTGCCATCGGTCCAGCGGAAGCCCGGCAGGCGCGACTGCCGCACGCCCTTCGCCCACGGCTGCTTGGCCTGGTCGGAGGGCTTGAGGATCGTGAGCGTTCCGACGGCGCCTCGTTCGACCGCCTGCGCATCCTTGATCTGGCCGTTCGAATGGAAGGCGCGTTCGTTGTGCGGAAAGCTCGGCGGTGCGCCGCGGAACTGCACCAGCACCTTGCCCCGCACGTCGAGTCCGGCGAAATCGTCGTGTCCCAGCTCGGGGGCCGAGACGCCGTAGCCGACGAACACCAACGGTGCTTCGATCGATCGATCGCCCGACGTGAAGTCGGGTGACATCATCGCGTCGACGGCGAGTTCGAGCGGTCGGGCGATGCCCTTGGAGTTGACCAGCGCGAGCGACGAGGCGGCTTCGACCAACCGCGCGCGACGGAACGGCACCGGCGCGAGGAAGCCCTCGGAGCCGGCGGGCGAGAGCCCCATCAGTTCCATGCGTGTCGCCATGTACCGCGCGGCGAGGTCGTAGCCTCTCGTTCCCGTGCCTCGCCCTTCGAACAGATCATCGGCGAGGAACGTGACGTCGGTGCGGAGTCGATCGCCCGAGATCGCCTGCGCCTCGGCCCACACGGCGGGCGGCACCGAGGCAGCAGCGCGGCGCTTCGCCGGCGCGGCCGCCACGAGAACGAACAGGGCCAGGACCATCGCGGCGGTGAGCAGGGTGCGGTCGCGGTGACGGGGCATCGGGAGCCTCCGGATACGATGGATGCGTGGCCAGTGGCGCGACGCTAGAACCGACGTGCGCGAGGGTCAACCCCTTGGCGGACGCGGTCGGCCGACCCTCCTCGCGGCGTGCGGTATGCTGCCCGGACCCCGCAGCCTCCGCTTCCCGTCCCCCTTCCGAACGGATCGCGATGAACGACCTGAGCCGACGCATCCTCTGGGCCGACGACGAGATCGACCTGCTGCGTCCGCACGTCCGATTCCTCGAGCAGAAGGGCTACATCGTCACCCCGGTGACGAGCGGCGAGGACGCGATGGCCGAACTGGCCCGCGATCGCTATGACGTGCTGCTCCTGGACGAGATGATGCCGGGCCTCGGCGGACTCGAGACGCTCGCCCAGCTCAAGGCCAAGGGCCTGCAGCTGCCCGTCATCCTCATCACCAAGAGCGAGGAGGAGACGCTCATGGATGAGGCGATCGGCAAGCGCATCACGGACTACCTGATCAAGCCGGTCAATCCCTCGCAGGTCTTCCTCGCCTGCAAGCGCGTGTTCGACAGTCAGCGCATCCAGGATGGTCAGCGCGCCCGCGACTACGTCGGCGAGATGCAGCGCTGGCAGACGATGGACATCAAGCGGCTCGACTGGCCGGGCTGGGTCGATCTCGCGGTGAACGTGGCGAGTTGGGACGTCGGACTCGACGGCTCCCCCGAGGCCGGCTTGCAGCAGGCGCACCTCGACTTCCGCCGCAGCCTCAACATCGACTTCGGCCGCTTCATCGAGGACAAGTACCCGGGTTGGGTGGCACGCGCCGCCAAGGGCGAGGGCGATCGCCCGACGCTGAGCACCGACATCGTCGCCAAGGCGGTCGTGCCGCACCTCGAGGCCGGCCGCAACGTGTCGCTCATCGTGATCGACTGCATGCGGCTCGATCAGTGGTTCACGCTCGAGCCGCTGCTGTCGGAGTGGTTCGACATCGACCGCGACTACTACTGCTCGATCCTGCCGACCGCGACGCCCTACTCGCGCAACGCCATCTTCTCGGGGCTGCTCCCGGCGCAGTTGAAGGCGCAGCACCCCGACAAATGGGCGGAGAACAGCAACGATGAGCGCAGCAAGAACCGCTTCGAGCGCGAGTTCCTCGAAGCGCATCTCGCGCGGCTCCAGGTCAAGCTCGCCAAGGGGCTCAAGTACCTCAAAGTGCACGACAACGACGAGGCCGCGAACGTGCGGCGACAGGTGCACTCGATGTCGAACCTGTCGCTGGTGGCGATGGTGTTCAACTTCCTCGACATCCTGGCGCACGGTCGATCCGAGAGCGATCTGCTGCAGGAGCTGGCGCCTGATGAGGCGTCGTTCCGCGCGGTGATGAAGGCGTGGTTCACGCACTCGCCGCTCTACGAGGTGTTCCAGGCGCTGGCGCACACCGACGGTGTCGTCGTGGTGACCACCGACCATGGCGCCGTGCTCGGCAAGCGCGCCGCTCTCGTGCACGGCAATCGCGATACCTCGACCAACCTGCGCTACAAGTTCGGGCTGAACCTCAACACCGACAGCAAGCACGCGATCATCGTGCGCAAGCCGATGGACTATCAGCTGCCCGATGACGGCGTGAACAAGAACTACGTGCTGGCGCGCGAGGACTACTACTTCGTCTACCCGACGCGCTTCCACGAGTTCGAAGGGCGGTTCAAGGGTTCGTTCCAGCATGGCGGTGTTTCGGTGGAGGAGATGATCCTGCCGCTGATGACGCTGCACCCGAAGGGAAGGTCTTGAGCGACACGCTCGAGAAGCGGACTGCGAGCGTCGAGGGGACCGAACGGCTGGGCGAGGCGTTCGCGCCCGCGCTCACCGACGGGGATGTGCTGGCGCTGCGCGGCGACCTGGGCGCCGGCAAGACGCGCTTCGTCGCCGGACTGGCGCGCGGCATCGCCTCCACGTCACGCGTCCGCTCGCCCTCGTTCACGCTGGTGCACACGCACGAGGGTCGGCTCCGGCTGCATCACCTGGACCTCTACCGGCTCGCCTCGGCGCGTGAGACCGAGGGCCTGGGGCTCGAGGAACTGCTCGAGACGGGCGCGATCGTCGTCGAGTGGGGCGAGCGACTGCCGGCTGCGACCCTCGCTGAGGCGATGATGCTGTCGGTCGCGGTGGGTGAGGGCGATACGCGCACGTTCTCGGCGAGCGCGTGGGGAGGCCGCGGCAAGGCGCTGCTCGAGGCCTGGCGCGCACTCGAGGAGGCGTGGTGAGCGTGCCCGAGCGTCAGGCGGGGCTTGCCATCGAGTGCGCAACGGCGCACGTCGAGGTGGCGGTGGTGACGCCCGAGGGCGTCTCGGCGCATGCGGTCGAGGATGTCGGCCACGGCCAGTTGCGCCGCCTGACGCCCATCGTCCACGGCGCACTTCAGCAGGCCGGCGTCGCGGCGCGCGACTTGGCGTGGATCGCCGCCGACCTGGGACCGGGCTCGTTCACCGGAGTGCGCGTGGGACTCGCCACCGCCGAGGCGCTGTCGCTCGTCTCGGGTGCACCGATCCGCGGCGTCTCGAGTCTCGCCTCGCTGGCGCACGCGGCGCCTGCCCGCCGTGCGCTCATCGTGCCGCTCGTCCCGGCCGGCCGGCGCGATGTCTACGCCGGATTCTTCCGCGCCGACCTGCGCGGCACCGTGCGCCTGATGGCCGCTCCCTGGGTGGGGCCGACTGATGCACTGATCGCGCAAGTGCACGCGATGCACGCGCTGTTGCCTCGCACCACCGTTCGATTCGTCGGGCCCGGCGCCGGTCGCGAGCAGGCCGCGCTCGAAGCGGCGTTTCCTTTGTCGACCGCACTTGCCTTCCGCCACGAGGGCCTCTCGGCGCTCGATCTGGCGCAGGCGGCGAGGCTCGATCGCGGCGCGGGAGCGGGGCTCGCCTCGCCCGGTCACGAGGCGCTGCCGGTGTACGTGCGGCCGCCACAGGCCGAGGAGCGCGTGCGGCGAACGCTCGCGGGTCCGATCTCACTCACGATCCGCGCGATGGCCGAGGGCGACATGGAGCCGGTGCTGGCGATCGAGCGCGAGGTGTTCCGCGATGCGTGGTCGGCGTCGTTCTTCCTTCGGCTGCTCGCCGAACCCGGCGCCTGGCTGCGCGTGGCGCTGCGCGACGGTCGCATCACGGGCTATCTGGTGGCCACGCTGCATCCGCCCAACGCCGATCTCGAGAACATCGCCACCGTGCCCGGCGAGCGGCGCAACGGTGTCGCCCGCGCGCTCATGGACGACCTCTACGCCGCGTGCCGCGAGCGCGAGGTGCGCGAGGTCACGCTCGAAGTGCGCGCCTCGAACGCCGAGGGTCAGGCGCTCTATCGCGCTGAGGGGTTCGACGCGGTGGGGCTCCGCAAGAACTACTACCGGCACCCCGACGAGGACGCCCTGGTGATGCGCGGTGGGGTCCGATAGCGAGCGCTGCGCTCGGCGTTCCACGCCAGGGCCGGGCTGGACACATCGACAGGAGGAACTCATGACCTTCGACCTCGACGCTTCCATGCAAGTGCTCCGCGCCACCCCCGTCACGCTTCGAGCGCTCCTCAGCGGACTCGATTCGAGTTGGTCGAGAGCCGACGAGGGTCCCGGCACGTTCACCGCGTTCGATGGCGTGGGGCACCTGATCGACGGGGAGGAGACCGACTGGATCCCGCGCGCTCGGATCATCCTCGAGAGCACCGGGAGACGAGCCTTCACGCCGTACGACCGGTTCCGTCATCGCGAGCGCAATGCAGGCCGCAAACTCGACTCCCTGCTCGAGGAGTTCGCCCGGTTACGCTCCGAGAACCTCTCGGTGCTCGCGGGATGGGGCCTGTCCCCCCGGGATCTCGAGCGGACCGGCGAGCACCCGAGTCTCGGGCGGGTGACGCTCCGCCAACTGCTCGCGGCCTGGGTGGTGCATGATCTCGGGCACGTCGCGCAGGTGGCCCGCGTCATGGCGAAGCAGTATCGAGAGGAGATCGGTCCGTGGTCGGAGTACCTGCCGGTGGTGAACGACCGCCCGCGATGAGTCCCGCCCGCCTCGCGGCCCTGACCGCGCTGACCATGGTGGCGTTCGCCGGCAACTCGCTTCTATGCCGGGCGGCCCTGCGCGACACGAGCATCGATGCGGCCAGTTTCACCACGATCCGGCTCCTCTCGGGAGCACTGGTGCTCGCCGCACTCTCGATCCTGCGTGATGGCAGCGTGCGTGGAGGCGGCAGCTGGACCTCGGCGCTGGCGCTCTTCGCCTACGCCGCGGGATTCTCGTTCGCCTATGTCAGCCTTCCGGCGGCGACCGGAGCGCTGCTGCTGTTCGGCGCGGTGCAGGTGACCATGATCGGTCACGGCATCCGCTCGGGGGAGCGGCTCGGCCGGCGGCAGACGGCCGGACTCGTGCTCGCGGCCGGTGGGCTCGTGGGACTCCTACTGCCGGGCCTCTCGGCGCCGCCCCTCGTGGGCTTGGTCCTCATGCTGGGAGCGGGCGTCGCCTGGGGTGTCTACTCGCTGAGGGGCCGCAGCGCAGGCGACCCGATTCGGGTGACCGCGGGCAACTTCCTCCGGTGCGTCCCGTTCGCGCTCGCCGTGAGCCTGGCCAGCGCCCGTGGCGCCGAGATCGACCTGGCGGGCGCCGGCTACGCCGTCGCCTCCGGCGCGCTCGCCTCGGGGCTCGGCTACGCGCTCTGGTACACCGCACTCCCGCGACTCCGAGCGACGCAGGCGGCGGCTGTGCAGCTCAGTGTGCCGGTCGTGGCAGCGCTCGGGGGCGTCCTCCTGCTCGGCGAGGTGTTCAGTCTGCGTCTGGCACTCGCCTCGGGAGCGATCCTCGGCGGCATCGCCCTGGTGATCCTGCGGCGAGCCGTTCCCACGCACTCCCAACCGCTGGGGCCGGGCCGGCGCTGATCGATGTTCTTGCCCCATGGCACCCGCCCCGCCGTTCGGGGTATAAGTCCGCTCGGGTGGCCTCTTTCCCCGGGGCCCCCTCGGAGACTCCATGTCCTGGCTCAAGCGCGAACGAACCGGCATCAAGGTCGAGGTCAAGAACGATCGGGACATGCCCGAGGGCCTGTGGACCAAGTGCGACAGCTGCGGTGAGGCCCTGTTCCAGAGTGTGCTCGAACAGCACCTGTGGACCTGCCCGCACTGCGACCATCACTTCCGGGTCCCGGCTCGCACCTACCTTGGCTACTTGACCGACGATGGCTCGTGGCAGGAGCGCAGCGCGGGCTTGATCGCCGGCGACCCGCTCGAGTTCCGAGACGCCAAGTTGCCCTATCCCGAGCGTCTCGCCGCTGCTCAACGCGACACCGGTGAGCGCGACGCCTGCCTGCAGGGAGTGGGCACGATCGGTGGCATCCCGGTGAGCACGGCGGTCATGAACTTCTTCTTCATGGGCGGCAGCATGGGATCGGTCGTGGGCGAGAAGGTGGCGCGTGCGATCGAGACCGGCATCGCCGAGCGTCGCGCGGTGATCGTGGTCTCGGCGACCGGTGGCGCCCGCATGCAGGAGGGGATCCTGTCGCTGATGCAGATGGCCAAGACGAGCATCCTGCTGGCGCGGCTGCGCGAGACACGGCTGCCGTTCGTGTCGATCCTCACCGATCCCTCGACCGCCGGGGTACTCGCCTCCTACGCTTCGCTGGGCGATGTGATCGTGGCCGAGCCGCGGGCGCTGGTCGGATTCGCTGGGGCGCGCGTCATCCGCCAGACGATCGGCGAGGATCTTCCGCCTGGCTTCCAACGCGCCGAGTTCGTGCAGGAGAAGGGGTTCGTCGACCGCATCGTCCATCGCAAGGACATGCGCGACGACATCGGCAAGCTGCTCCGGTACTTCTGGCTCTCCACGCGCGGATTCGCCGCGGAGGGCGCCCGAACGCCGCACGCGTTCGACCCCAACGCCCCCCGAGCGACGACGTAAGCCCGCCAGGACACGTGGACCATCCGTTGCAGCGTCAGCTCGAGGCCCTGTGGGGCCTCGAACGTCGGCGCGACAAGCTCGGCCTCGAAGGCACACGCACCTTGCTCGCCGCTCTCGGCGACCCGCAGGCGCGCTGGTCGGCCGTGCATGTCGCAGGCACGAACGGCAAGGGCTCGGTGTGCGCCATCATCGAGCGCGTGCTTCGCGCCGCGGGCCTCAAGACCGGGCTCATGACATCGCCGCATCTGGTGGACTTCCGCGAGCGCATCCGCGTCTCGGGCCAGTGGCCCGACGCCGACCTGCTGAAGTCGCGCCTCGATGCGATCGCGGCGCTGCCGGGTGCCTCGGAGTTCACGTTCTTCGAAGTGACGACCGGCCTGGCGTTCGAGCACTTCGCACGAGAGCAGGTGGACTGGGGAGTGGTCGAAGTGGGCATGGGCGGGCGCCTCGACACCACCAACGTGCTGAAGCCCAAGGTGTGCGCGATCACGCAGATCGGTCTCGATCACGCCGAGGTGCTCGGTGCGACCCACTCAGCGATTGCGCTGGAGAAGGCGGGCATCTTGAAGCCCGGGGTGCCCGCGGTCTCGGGCGTCGAGAACGATGCCGCTGCGACCGTGATCGCACGGCACGCCGAACAGGTGGGCGCCCCGCTCCATCTCGCGCGCGATGTGGTCGAGGTGAGGCAGGCCACTTACGGCGCGTGGGGCACGCGACTCGAGGTGGTGTGCGAACCGTGGGGGCGATTCCAGCTCCAACTCGCGATGCGTGGCAGCCATCAGCGCGAGAACGCACGCGTCGCGCTCGCGGTGTTGGCGCTGCTGGCGAGGCAGGGCGTGCCTCTCTCGTTGACCGCGGTGCGCGATGGATTCGCATCGGTGCGCTGGCCGGGCCGGCTCGAGCCGAGTCCGACGGTGCGGCGCCTGTGGTGGGATGGGGCGCACAACCTGGACGGCGTGCGGCGGCTCTCGCAGGCCTGGCTGGACGACATGAAGCTGGAGCCGCCCACGGCGATCGTGTTCGCGTGCGCCCGCGACAAGGACGCACGCGCCATGCTGCAGCGCCTGCACGCCATGGCGCCCGAAGCCCGGTTCGTGCTGACGCGCTCGGCGAGTGAGCGTGCGCTCGATCCGCAGACGTTGCTCGAGGCCGCGGCGCAGCTGTCGATCGCCGCCGAGAGCGCCGCCTCGGTACGAGAGGCGCTCTCGATGTTGCTCGACCACTCGCCCGATGGTCGCGGCCAGGCGGCGGGTCGCGTGCTGCTCGCGGGTTCGCTGTTCGCGGTCGGCGAGGCGATGGAAGCGTTCGGCGGCGCGCCGGGCGAGGCGGCATGAGGCGCCTGCTCGCAGCGCTCGCCCTCTTGCTGCTGCTGATGCCGCTCGCGGCTCCCAGCCACGCCGCGCCTTCCGATCCGCCCTATCGCATCCAGGCCGATAACATGACCGGCGGGCGAGGCACCGAGGGCGACGTGCTGCTCCTGAACGGCAATCTCGTCGTCGAGCGAGGTCGTACGCGGCTCACGGCGGACAACGGTCGCTATATGCGGTCGAACGGCATGATCTTCCTGATGGGCCATGTCCGGCTGATCGATTCGACGGTGACGGTGACCTGCGACAACGCGTCGTTCAATGAGAACGACGACCGGCTCGACCTCGAGGGCAACGTCGTGATCCAGGATCGCGAAGCCACACTGCGCGCTCCGATCGGATCGTGGGATCGCGGCACCGGTGTCGCCCGACTGCTGGGCGGCGTGAACGGTGTCGATCGCAAGCAGCGCTTCTTCGCCAATGAGGCCGAGTACGATCGCGAACGCGGCCGGATCCTGGCGAAGGGCCGGGTCAAGGGGCTCGACGAGGAGAACCGGCTCGAGCTGGATGCGGACAACGTGGACTACGACCGGACGACGCGCGTCGCGATCGCGACTGGGGATCCCGTGCTGCGCCAGCGAGACGGCGATGGCCGCGTCAGCCTGCTGCGCGCGCTGCGGCTGCGCGTCGACAGTGTGCGCAAGACCGCCGAGGCGATCGACTCGGTGCGGATCGAGCGCGACACGCTGCGTGCCTCGGCCCAATACGCGTTCTTCGATGACTCGACCGGCCGTGGGCTGCTGCTCGGGCAGCCGAGGGCCTGGGACGACGAGACCACAGTCTCGGGCGACACGCTCGAGACGTGGTCGGAGGATCGCAAACTGAAGAAGGTGGTCGTGCTGGGGCACGCCGCCATGGACTACGCCGGGCTGCGCGAGTCGAACCAGGGCGAGACGAGCCGCCTGACCGGGCAACGCATCGAGGCGTTCCTCACCGAGGACCGCATCGACTCGCTGATCGCGCTTGGCGAAGCGAGGAACGCGTATGCGGCCGCGCCTCGTGACGGCAAGACGCCCGAGACGAACTCGGCGCAGGGCGACACCATCCGCGTGCTGTTCAAGGGCAAGAAGATCGATCGCGCCCGCGTGACCGGACAGGCGCGCGGCGAGTACCGCCCGCCGATGGCGCTCGAGGACTCGCTCGGCATCTTGGCCGAGGTCATCCGCTACGAGGGCAAGGCGATCGAGTTCGAGGTGCCCAAGGATCGCATCGTCCTCGACGGCGATGCGCACCTGACGTACCGCGAGATGGAACTGAACGCGCGCCGCGTCGTGTTCGACAGCAAGAAGCAGACGCTGGTCGCCGAGGGCAAGCCGCAGTTGGTCGACAAGGGCGACCGGCTCGATGGCCATCTCATGAGCTACGACCTCGAGAGCCGCACCGGCACGATCTACGAGGCGAAGACCGCCTACGAGCGAGGGCTCTATCACGGCTCGCGCATCCGCAAGGTGGGCGATGACGAGTTGCACGTCCTCGACGGGCGATACAGCACCTGCGACCTCGACTCACCCCACTATCACTTCTCCGCGAGGTGGATGAAGATCTATCTCAAGGACAAGCTGGTGGCGAAGCCCGTCGTGTTCTACCTGCGCAACGTGCCGATCCTGGCGCTGCCGTTCTACGTGTTCCCGATCAAGCCGGGGCGGCACTCCGGGTTCCTGTTCCCGCAATTCGAGTTCGGCTTCAGCGACCGGACGGGGCAGTTCGTGCGCAATGCGGGCTACTACTGGGCGCCGAACGACTACCTCGATGTCAGCGCCGCGGTGGACTACTACCAAGCGCAGCCGGCCTGGCTCACGCGGCTCGAGGGCAACTATAAATTGCTCTACGGCTTCGAGGGCCGCGTCGACTTCCGCTTCCAGCGCGATCAGTCCAATGAGCGTGACGATTACGTGTTCCAGTCGAGCCACGTCCAGGAAGTCACGCCTCGCACTCGCCTCGTCGCGCGCGGTGACTTCGTCTCGAGTCGCGACTTCAGCGGCGATCCGCTCTCGGGCGGCACGCTCGCCCAGCGCCTCAATCGATTCCTCACTTCGACGCTCACCGTCACGCACGCCGCGGACTGGGCGGCCTTCAACGTCGTGCTCGACCGTCGCCAGGATCTCGACGCCGCGGTCTCGATCCTGGACCGAGACGGTGAGGGCCCGCTCCAGGGCCCTCGGCCCGGCACGCAGGCATCGCTGCCGTCGCTGACGCAGGCCGAGCCGAGGCTCTCGGTCAGCTTCCCGACGCGCACGATCGGCAGCGCCTCGTGGCTCAAAGACACGCCGTTCGCGAACACATTCAAGAGCACGTACTTCTCGATGAGCGCGCGCTTCACATCGTCGCGCACGGAGCGGTCGTTCGTCGATGGCTACCGCCACTTCCTCAATGCCGACAGTCTTGCCGATTCGACGACGACGCTCGCCACGCGCAACACGCTCCGGCGCGGGTTCGGCTCCAATCTCAGTCTGAGCGACTCGAGGCGGCTGTTCGGCTGGCTCAACTTCGCGCCGAACGTCTCGGCACAGGCCGTCGTCTTCGATTTCGATGAGACGGGGCGCACGATCGTGCCGGCGGGCGTGTTCAGCAGCGGTGCCGGGATGGGCATGTCGTTGTTCCGATCGCTGCGAACTCCAGTGAAGGCGCTCGGACTGCGGCACATCGTCTCTCCGACGCTGTCGGTGCAGTACGCGCCCGAGTTCCGAGGGTTGCAGTTCACCGACACGCTCGGCGTCCGCCGCAACCGGTTCAATCCGTTCAGCGATATCGGCATCTCGGGATTCGAGGTTGGCCGATTGTCGTTCGGTCTCGATCAGCGACTGCAGGCCAAGTGGACGGACGGCGACAAGGTGACGCGGCTCGACAACCTGCTCGCACTGAGTTCCTCGGGCAGCTACAACCTGCTGTGGCGCAAGCAGGGGCAGACGCGCGGACTGTCGCCGATCAGCAACGTGCTGCGCATCCAGCCGCCCGGCTATCTCTCGGGCGACATCAATGCGGTCGTCGACCCGCTCCTCGGGCGGCCGCTGCGCAGTCTCGGCACCAACATCGGCTTCCATCTCGCCAGCTCCGGCGCCAAGGCGGGGCAGAAGGCGCAGCTCGCCACGGATGCGACGAGGCCCGCCGGCACGGTTGCCGCCGCCGAGGAGTTCCGTGAGAGCTGGCGGTTGTCGAGCGCGCTGTCGCACGCAGGCGGCTACGCGGGTCCTTCGTGGCGCACGCAGACGGCGCTCAATGCATCGCTCAGCTACCAGTTCACGCCGAATTGGCGATTCGACTACTCCACCTACTACGACCTGACGCTGGGCGAGCCGGTCGCGCAGACCTTGAACATCACTCGCCGCATCCATTGTTGGGACGCTTCGTTCACACGGTCGTTCGCACCTGGCAGCGGTGCGGAGTACTACTTCCGACTCGGCATCACCGAACAGCGCGAGGTCTACTACGAACGGGGCTCGCGCGTTCAGAGCTTCGGCGGCATTCAGTAGAACGTCGCCGCGAGGAGCCCCGATGTCCTTCGTGCCCCTGCAGTCGATCCGACGTGAGAGCGAGTCGCCGCCCGACATCACCGAGACGCTGCGCCTGCGCATCTCGGGGATGCACTGCGCCTCGTGCGTCACGCGTGTCGAGCAGGCGTTATCGGGCGTGGACGGCGTGGCGGCTGCGAGCGCCAATCTGGCCACCATGCGCGCCGAAGTGCAGCTGTCGCATCCGGTCGAAGCCGCCAGCTTCGCCGAGGCCGTGCGTGGAGCGGGATACGACGCGCATGTCGTCACCTCGCCCGTCGCCGATGACGCCGAGGAGCGCGCTCGCGCCGCCGAGGTGAACGAGACGAAGCGGCGCTTCCTGGTCGCCGCCATCTTCGCCGTGCCGGTGATGGTGCTCGGGCATCTCATGCTCATCCCCGGGGCGCCCGCGATCGACCCGCAGCGATCGAACCTGATCCAGTTGCTGTTGGCCTCCGTCGTCCAGTGGGGGGCAGGCTGGCCGTTCGTGCGTGGCGCCTGGCGAGGGCTGTCGCGCCGAGCTCCGGACATGGACACGCTCGTCGGGCTCGGCACGCTGACCGCCTATGGCTACTCGCTCGTCGCGACGCTCGCGCCCGCGTGGGTGGCCGATCCGCATGCGGCGCATGCAGGCGCGGCGCACACCTACTTCGATACCGCGGTCACGATCGTCACGTTGATCCTGCTCGGGCGGCTGCTCGAAGCGCGCGCCAAGGCGGGCGCCTCGCGCGCGATGCGCGGCCTGCTCGACCTGCGGCCCCGCATCGCACGGCTCCTGCGGGCGGAGGGCGAGTCGGTCGATCTCGAACGCGAGACGCCACTCGATGCGATCCGCGTCGGCGACGAACTGCTGGTGCGCCCGGGCGAGCGCGTCCCGGTCGATGGCGTCGTTGTGGACGGACGCTCGGCGGTCGATCGATCGATGCTGACCGGAGAGCCCATCCCGGTCGAGGTTGCGCCCGGCTCGCGGGTGACCGGCGCGACGCTCAACACGAACGGCTCGTTCCGCCTGCGCGCCGAGCGTGTCGGCGCGGAGGCGATGCTCATGCAGATCGTGAGCGCGGTCGAGCGTGCCCAGGCGAGCAAGGCCAAGGTGCAGCATCTGGCGGACCGCATCGCCTCGGTGTTCGTGCCCATCGTGCTCGTGATCGCGCTGGTCGCCGGCATTGCCTGGGCGATGAGCGGCGCGGGTCTTGCCCAGTCGCTGCTGCCCGTGATCGCGGTGCTGATCGTCGCATGCCCCTGTGCGCTCGGACTGGCGACGCCCACCGCGCTCATCGTCGCGACCGGCCGAGGCGCCGAGTTGGGGCTCCTCGCGCGCGGTGCCGAGGCGCTGGAGGCAGGTGAGCAGATCGACACCGTGGTGTTCGACAAGACGGGCACGCTGACGAGGGGCGCACCGCAGATCACGGCGGTCGTGCCAGCGGCGGGCGTGACCGAAGAGACGGTGCTGCGAGCCGCTGCGACCGCCGAATCGAGAAGCGAGCACCCGCTCGCGCTGGCGGTGGTCCGTGGAGCCCGCGAGCGCGGCGTCGAGCCGGCGCCGCTCGAGGACTTCGGCGCGACGCCGGGCCTCGGCGTGTTCGCGTTGTCCGCGGGTCGCGCCATCGCCGTCGGCAGCGATGCGTTCGTCGCCGAGTACGGCGCCGATCCCAGCGTGCTCGCCGCCGATCGCGAGCGGCTCGAGTCCGAGGGCCGAACGGTGATCGCCGTCTGCGAACAGGGCGCGATGCTCGGGCTGATCGCACTCGCCGACACGCTCCGCCCCGAGGCGAGGGCAGTCGTCGAGGCCCTGGGCGCCGATGGCCGTGCCGTGTGGATGCTGACGGGAGACGCGCTGGCACCGGCTCGGGTGATGGCACGCGCCGCGGGCATTGCCGAATCGCACGTGCTCGCGAATGTGCGCCCCAATGAGAAGCGCGCGCGCATCGCCCAACTGCGCGCCTCGGGCCGCCGCGTCGCGATGGTGGGTGATGGGCTCAACGATGCACCCGCGCTGGCGGAGGCTGACCTCGGGTTGGCGATGGCGAGCGCGACCGATGTGGCGATGCAGGCCAGCGGCATCACGCTCCTGAGAGGCGATCTGACCGCGGTGCCGGACGCCCTGGCCCTGGCGCGTCGCACGCTGCAGGTGATCCGGCAGAACCTGTTCTGGGCGTTCCTCTACAACATCGTGCTCATCCCGGTGGCCGCGGGCGTACTGGTGCCGCTGATGCGCCAAGGTGGCCCGATCGGTCCTTTGTTCGGCTGGCAGGGGGGACTCCACCCCATGCTCGCCTCGCTCGCCATGGCGCTCTCGAGTGTCTCGGTCGTGCTGTCCTCGTTGCGGTTGCGGCGGTTCCGGGGCGCCTGAGGCCGGATCCCCGAGGTCAGGGCTCGGTGAGGAATCGGGCCCCGCTCGAGTGGAGGCTGGCGTCGAACCCCGGCCATCCCGATAATCCCCGCACGATGAGATCGCGTCGCCCTCCATTCCTGCGCGTGTTGTTCGCTTTCGTGTTCGCCCTGGTCCTGCCAGTGGCGGCCTCGCATTGCGCGACGATGTCGCTCAGGGCCACGTCGGACAGCGGTGACAGCGCCATGGGGATGCGCGCCGACCACTCGTGCTGCGTCAGTGGCACCAGGGCCGGCGATCGCGCGATGCCGGTGAGCGAATCGGATTGTGTCTGCGTCGGACTGCCGTCGGCGACGGCGCCCTCGACGCTCTCACTGGACGCCCCGGATGTACTCGAGATGGCGATTCTCCTGGCCGCGGCGCTCAACCCGCCGACGTTGCCCTCGCTCCCGCGCACGCCGCGTTCGAGCGAACCGCCGCTTGTCGTATGCGAGGCCAACGGCCTCTGGCTGCGCGGCCCGCCCGCACAGGGCTGATCCCGCTCCGTCCACTCCGATCGAGGGACCCGCTTCGCGTCCGTGCGCGGCGCTGACACGCTCCTCTGCCATCCGCGCAGTGAGAGCCCGGGAGAAGACCTAGTGAATCCGATGCTGTCCGCCGCGCTCGTCGCGGCTCTCATGGCCACCGCCTCACACGCCGCGTCGCTGCCCGAGACGCTGACGCTCGAGTCCGCGGAAGCGCTCGCGTTGGCCTCGGCGCGGCCCGAGCGCCGCGCCGCCTCGGCCGCACTCGATCTCGCGAGGGCCGAGTCGCTCTCAGTCCGTGCAGCTGCCCCGATCGAGTGGTCGGTGATGCACGCGCGTGCCGGCGAGTCGTTCGCAGGTGGGGAGTCGCGCGCCTGGGAGCTCGAGGTCTCCAGGGAGTTCGATCCGTGGGGCCGTCGCTCGCTCGCCACGCAACGCGCCGGGCTCGAGAGCCAGTCGGCGAACCTCGCGGGTGCGGCACTCGACTCGCGACTGCGGATCGAGGCGCACGCCGCGTTGCGTGAGGCGGCCTTCGCCGAGCGGCGCCTCGCACGGCTCGAAGCGCTCGCGATGGGCGAACGGCGGCTGGCCGGGCGTGTCGCCGCTCGTGTCGCCGAGGGCTCGATGACGGCACTGGAAGGACGGCTCGCCGTGCTCGAGCGTGCCAGTGTCGAGGCGCAGGTCTCGCGAGCCGAGGCGGCGCATGTGGCGGCGCGGTCGTCGCTCGCCCGCTCGCTCGGCGTGACGGATGCGGCGTGGGCGATGCGGGTCCAGCTCGAGGTGAGCAGCGCACTCGATACGACGAGTGGCGCGATCGATCTCGACCGGCTTCTCGAGGCGCGTCCGGATCTGGCCGAGGCGAAGTCGCACGTCGCGGCCGCCGAGGCGGGCGAGCGGCAGTCGGCGCTCGCGGGACGCCCGGGCCTGACGCTGTCGATCGGCGCCAGCGTCGAGTCCTCGGAGTCCGGCGCCGATGTCTTCCTCGGCGACGCGGGCGGGCTGACGGGACTGCGTGAGGACGATCGCGGGCTTTCGGCGCGCGTCAGCGCGCTGTGGCCGGGCGCAGCGAGCGCCCGCGCCGAACGAGCGGCCGCGACGGCCGCGAGGGCCCGCGCCGGGGCCGAGCTCGCCGTGCTCGATGCCGATCTGCGGTCCGACGCGCGGGCCGCGCACGCCGCATTCGTGCGGGCGGCTCGGACGGCTCACGCCTGGCGTGCCCTGAGCACTCAGGCCGAGGGCGATCTCGAACGAGTGCGCGCCGCCTATGCGGATGGTCGCCTGCCGCATGCCGACTACGTCTCGCTCCGCCGTCAGTTGGTGGACGCGGTGCGCGACGCGCTGGAGATGGAAGAAGCTCATTGGACGACGCGCGCCGCTTTCGAGCGCGCCATCGGCACGACACTCGAGAAGTCGGGGGAGGTGAGGTGATGGACCGGTTCCGCATCGTCGTCGGGGTGTGGCTCACCCTGTTGCTGCCGATCGCCGCGATCGCGCACGAAGGACACGTCCACGCCGAACTCGAAGGAGCCGCTCCCGCGGCGGCGGTGGCGATCACGCGCTCGGCCTCCTCGCAGCGGCACGAAGTCGTGATGCGAGCGCCCGCGCTGCGTCCGAAATCGGAGGCCAAGATCGACCTCTACGTGAGCGACTGGGCGACGAACGCTCCGGTCACCGGCGCAACGGTGATGATCGAGTTGCGTCCGAAGGAGCGAGCCTCGGATGGGACGCGGCTCGAGGCGAAGCCCGAGGCCGCCGGGGTCTACGCTGCGGAGATGAACTTGCCCGAGACCGGCGACTACAACGTGCTCGTCACGGTGCGCTCGGGCTCGGGGACGGATGAGTTCGCGCTCGCCTCCGTACGAGTCGAGCCGGCCCCGCCCGAGGCGAGAGGCGCGTGGCCCCCGCTGCTGCTCGTGGCTGGCGCCGCGCTCTCGCTGGTCGCGCTCATCCTGCTGGCGGCGTTCATCAGCCGGCGATGGCGCGCCCGCAGCGCGGTGGGCGCGCTGATGCTGCTCGGCCTGCTCGGTTCCGCTGCCTCGGCTCACGAGGGTCACTCGCATGCCGCCGCGGAGCCCGAGGCTGTCGTCACCGAGAGCGAGCACGTCCAGATGCTCAAGCCCTCTCAGTTCCTGCTCGGGGTGCGCACTCAGGTCGTGCGGCTCGAGCGCGTGCCGATGCAGGTGTCACTGCTCGGCCGAGTCGCGCCCAGGGGCGGCGCCGAGGTCGAAGTCGTGGCGCCGCAGGGCGGCCGCGTCGATCTGGCGAACGGGCGTGTCCCGGTGCTGGGGGAACACATCGTGCGCGGCCAACTGCTCGCACACCTCGTGGTCGTCGACTCGCTGGCGATCCGCGCGCCGATCGGCGGCGTCATCACCGGAGCGCATGTCGTGCACGGTCAGCGTGTGGAAGCGGGGCAGAAGCTCGTCTCTCTCCTCGATGCCTCGACCGTGTGGGTGCACGCGGATGTCTACGAGCGCGATCTCGCCGCAGTCGAGCGCGCCACGCGGGCCATCGTCACCAGTGACGCGTGGCCGGGCGAGCGGTTCACGGGCCGCCGTGTCGCACTGGGCGCCACGGCGAGCGAGTTGCCGGGAACGATCGAGGGCTGGTTCGAAGTTCCCAATCCGCGCGGCAAGCTGCGCGTCGGATTGCCGGTCTCGGTCGCGGTCGAACTCGGCGGCGCCGAACTGCTCACCGTGCTCCCGCGCGGAGCCGTGTTGGAGGACGCCGGGCGCGCCACGGTGTGGCTGCACGAGTCGCCCGAGGAGTTCGCCTCGCGCCGGGTGGAGATCGTCGTCCGATTGGGCGACCGACTGGCGGTGCGCGGACTGCGTGACGGCGAACGTGCGGTGGTCGCCGGCGCACCGGCCATTGCAGCGCTGCCGCGCGTGAGCGAGGAGCACTAGATGTTCGATTGGATGATCGCGTTCTCGCTCAGGCGCCGTGTTCTGGTGCTGTGTGCGGCGCTCGGCCTGGTCCTGTACGGCTCGTGGGTCGTGCCGCGCATGCCGATCGACGTGTTCCCGGACCTCAATCGGCCCACGGTCACGGTGATGACCGAGGCGCACGGATTGTCGCCCGAGGAAGTCGAGTTGTTGGTCACCGTCCCGCTCGAACAGGCTCTGCTCGGGGCCGCCGGCGTGCAGCGCGTGCGTGCGACGAGCGGCATCGGGTTGAGTGTGATCGCCGTGGAGTTCGGTTGGGAGTCCGAGGTCGCGCTCGCGCGCCAGACGGTCGCCGAACGCCTCGCACTGGCACGCGACCAGATCCCCGCGGGCCTGATCCCGGCGATGGGACCGGTCACCTCGATCATGGGCGAGATCCTGTTGCTCGGAATCGAGAGCGACTCCACGATGACCGCCCCCGAGTTGAGGCGATTCGCCGACTACACACTGCGGCCGCGCCTGCTGTCGGTGCCCGGTGTGTCACAGGTGATCGCGATGGGCGGCGGCGTCGAGCAGGTGCACATCGAAGCCGATCCATCGCGCATGGCCGCTCTGGGGGTGACGCTCGAGGATGTCGCCAAGGCGGTCGAGGGCTCGAATGCGGACAGCCGAGGCGGCGCGCTCGAGACCCAGGGCCGCGAGTGGCTGGTGCGGTCGATGGGACGCATCGAGCGACCCGAGGAACTGCTGTCGGCCGCGGTCGCGACACGAGACGGTCTGCCGGTGCCCCTGTCGCAGGTGGCCGACGTCCGCATGGGCATCCAGCCGCTGCGCGGGACAGCCGGCGTCGATGGTCGACCGGCGGTCATCCTCTCGGTGCAGAAACAGCCGCATCAGAGCACGGTCTCGCTGACGCAGGAGATCGAGCATCTGATCGACGACCTCCGCCCGACGCTGCCCAAGGGCATGAAGGTGCAGCCGATCTTCGTGCAGTCGCGCTTCATCGAGGCGGCGGTCAAGAACGTCGAGCACGCGCTGCGGGACGGCGCGATCCTGGTCGTGATCGTGCTGCTCTTGTTCCTGCTCAACTGGCGCACCACGTTCATCACGCTGACGGCGATTCCGCTGTCGTTCCTGACGGCACTGCTCGTGCTGCGGGCGATGGGCGCGAACATCGACACCATGGTGCTCGGTGGGATCGCGATCGCCATCGGCGAACTGGTCGATGATGCCATCGTCGATGTCGAGAACGTGTTCCGGCGACTGAGGGAGAATCGAACCGCCCAGGACCCCAAGCCGCCGCTGCAGGTCGTGCTGAGCGCCTCGCGTGAGGTGCGTAACGCGATCGTCTACTCGACCATCCTCGTCGTGCTCGTGTTCATCCCGCTCTTCGCGCTGGGCGGCATCGAGGGGCGGCTGTTCCGCCCGCTCGGCATCGCCTACGTCGTCAGCATCCTCGCTTCGTTCTTCGTGAGCCTCACGGTCACGCCGGCGCTGTGTGCCTGGCTGTTGCCGTCCGATCGCAGCCGCAGCGCGATCGACGAGACGAAGTTCGTGCGCGCGCTCAAGCGCATCGATCGGCGCTGGCTCGAGTCCACGCTGACTCGGCCGTGGCCGATCTTCGCGGTGGCGACGGTGCTGGTGCTCGCGGCGATCGCGGCACTGCCGTTCCTCGGCCGTGAGTTCCTGCCGCCGTTCAATGAAGGGACCGTCACGGTCGGCGTGCAGGCGCGGCCCGGGATCTCGCTCACCGAGTCGACGCGTCTCGGGGCGCTGGCCGAGCAGCTGCTCCATCAGGTGCCCGAGGTGACGTCGACCGGGCGGCGCACGGGCCGAGCCGAACGCGATGAGCACGCCGAGGGCGTGCACAGCAGCGAGATCGAGGTCGATCTCGCCGAGTCGAAGCGCTCGCGCGCCGAGATCCTCGCCGACTTGCGGCAGCGGCTGTCCGCGATCCCCGGCGTCTCGGTGAGCGTCGGCCAGCCGATCTCGCACCGACTCGATCACCTGCTCTCGGGTGTGCGGGCGCAGGTCGCGGTCAAGATCTCGGGGCCGGATCTCGCGGTCCTGCGGGCGCATGCGGCCGAGGTGGCCGACGTCATGGCGGCGGTGCCGGGGTTCGTCGATCTCCAGGTCGAGGCGCAGGCGGTCGTGCCGCAGTTGAAGGTCACGCCCGACCGCGCGGCGCTCGCCCGCTACGGCGTCACCGCGGAGGCGCTCGCCGAAGTGGTCGAGACCGCGGTGCAGGGGCACGCCGTGACGCAGTGGGTGGATGGGCCACGCCGCGTCGACGTCGTGCTGCGATTCGATGAGGCGGCGAGGCGGGACCCCGAGGCGATACGTGCGACCCGCGTGCAGACGTCCGATGGCCGCGCGGTGCCGCTCTCGATGCTGGCGCAGGTCACGACCTCGTCGGGCCCCAACCAGATCGTCCGCGAGGACGGCGAGCGGCGCATCGTCGTGGCGGCCAACGTGGCGGGCCGCGACCTCGGCAGCACGGTGGATGAACTGCGACGCCGACTCGGCAACGAGTTGAGACTCCCGCCGGGCTATGCGCTGACGCTCGGCGGACAGTTCGAGAGTCAGGAGGCCGCGACCAAGTGGATCGCGTTCCTCGGGACGCTCTCGATACTCGGCATGCTCGTCGTGCTCATCTTGTACTACGGCTCGGTGATGCTGGCGCTGCAGGTCCTGATCAACATCCCGCTGGCGTTGATCGGCGCTGTGGCGGCGCTGGCGCTGACCGGCGGCACGCTGTCGGTCGCCTCGCTCGTCGGGTTCGTGACGCTCACGGGCATCGCCACCCGCAACACGATCCTGATGGTGTCGCACTACCTGCATCTCATGCACGAGGAGAAGATGCCGTTCGGGCGCGAACTGGTCGTGCGCGGCTCTCTCGAGCGACTCGTGCCGGTGCTGATGACCGCCGGCACGGCGATCCTCGCGCTGATGCCGCTTGCCTGGGCGCCCGGTGTGCCGGGCAAGGAGATCCTGCACCCGGTGGCGATCGTCATCCTGGGCGGCCTCGTGAGTTCGACGTTGCTCGACATGCTGGTCACGCCAGCGGTGTTCCTGAAGTTCGGTCAGAGGGCAGCGGAGGCGCACGCGCGCCGCGCCTCGAAGGTGGAAGAGGAGGGACTTCGATGAGACGACTCGCATTCCTCGCGCTGTTGGCGCTCGCGCTGGGCGCCTGCGGCAAGGCCGTGGACAAGAGCAGAACCTCCGCCACCCCGGGGACCATGGGTCCGGAGGCGCCTGTTGATTCGGCCTCGACGGCCGCGCCGATCGACCAGCGCGCCACTGCGCTGGCCGAGATCGAGGCCGAGCGTCTACGAGTGCAACAGGCGCTCGAGCGCGGTTCGCTCGATGAGGCGCCGATGCCCGCGTATCGGTTGCGGGATCTGACGCGGGCATTCGCCTCGAAGGCGGCCGGCCTCTCGGCTTCGGACTCGCGCGCGCTCGCGTCGGCCTCCACGACGATCGGCACCGCCACGCTCGCGCTGGAGAAGGCGGCGACGCGAGGCGATATGGGCACCGCTCGCGAACGATTCGCCGAAGTGCAGGCCGCGCTGACGAGCTTCACCGGCGTCGCCGGACGGGCCAAGGTGAGCTGGATCGAGGCCGCGATGGAATCCCGCACGGTGCGCCTGCACGGCGAGATCATCGACCCGCAGTGTTACTTCACGCACGATGGCCGCGGCGCCGATCACGCGTCGTGCGCCATCTTCTGCGCCCGGGGCGGTCAGGACCTCGCGTTCCTCGACGAGTCCGACGGGCGTGTCTACCCTCTCATCGCCGCCGCGCACGGCATGGACCCCAACCACGGCCTCTACCCGCACGTCGGGAAGGCTGTGAACATGGAGGGCGTTCTGTTCCGACGGGGCGCCACCGCTTTCCTTCTCATTCAACGGATCGACGGCCGTGAGGTCGTCTCATCGGAGGGATCATGAATCGCATTCGTTCCATTTGGGCAGTTCTCGCACTCGCATTCCTCGTCACGGCCGGTTGCGCCGGCTCCAGCGGTCCTCGCGAGATCGCCGTCTCGGCCAACGCCAACGGCTTCGAGCCGGCGGTGATCGACGTGAAGCAGGGCGAGACCGTCGTGCTGGTCATGACGCGCACCGAGGACGGCACCTGCGCGACCGAAGCCCACTTCGAGGAACTCGGCCGCAAGGTGGATCTGCCGCTCAACGAGACGCAGCGCATCGAGATCCCGACCACGAACAAGGGCACGTTGCACTACGCATGCGCCATGAACATGTGGAAGGGCGAAGTCCGCGTGAACTAGCCGCGCCGTGGCCGAACGGTCCCCACCGGTCCCGCTCGTCGCGGGCCGGCCGGGGTGCGTCGCCAAGGCCTCAGGCCAATCCCCAGTCCTCGAGTTCGTCCTCGTCGAGGCCCAGCAGGTGGCCGACCTCGTGCTGCACCGTGATGCGGATCTCGCGTGCGAGATCCTCGCGGTCGGTGCAGGCGCGCAGCAGATTGCGTCGGAACAGATGGATCGAGCCCGGCACCTCGGGCGGTGCGCCTGAACTCTCGGCGAACAGATGATGACCCACGAACAGGCCCAGTAGATCCGGCGTCAGTGGAGGGCGGTCCTCGGTGAGCATGCTCTCGGTCGGCAGGTCCTGAACCACGACCGGCACCTCATCGAGCTTCGCGCGGATCCGCTTCGGCAGCTCGGCCAGGCTCTTCTCGACCAGCGCATCGAAGTCCTCGCTGCTCACATCCAGCGGTTGCGGGAACTGCTCGGGGTCGAGCGCCTCGGCCTTCTCGCTGGCTTCCACAGCCTCGGAGCCGCGGCCGAGGAACTCGAGCGCGCGTGACAGCAGGTCCCATGCCTGTGCGTACCCCGGCACGATCGCCACGGCGCGTTGCGCGTCGGCGCACGAGTCGGTGAATCGCACCAGATCGTAGTGCGCCGACGCACGGAGGAAGAAGAACTCCGAGGGGTCCGCTCCACGCTCGGCACCCTTCAGCGTCTCGAGCGCCTGCTCGGGCTCACCCTCTTCGAGGGAGAGGGTCGCATCGAGGATGCGGAGATCCGGCTGGCCGGGGCGTTTACGCACGAGCGCCGACACCGAGAGTCGGGCGGATTCGAGTTCACCCTCCTCCATGAGGTCGTGAACTCGCTCGACCTCGGCCCATTCGGTCTCACTGAGCGAGTCATACGGGGAGTGGGTCATGTGGTGTGGAAGGTAGCCGGACTGAACCAGCGGGGCCAATGCGGGGACGACCGCGGCAAGGTCGATTCAGGCTGGTCGCTCGTGAGGCAGACGGGCTAGTGTTCCGCTGCTGTCCTGTCGTCTCCCCGATCCACCCCGAGAATCCTCGAGGCTCCGCCATGATCCGACCCCTGCTCTCACTCGTGGCCGCCGCGCTCCTCCTTGCGGGCGCCGCCTCCGCCCAGGACGCGACCTATCGCACGCCGCCCGCCGCGATCGCGGACATCCTGACCGCGCCCCGCTTGGCTCGCACGGCACCCGATCTCTCGCCCGATGGCGAGCGGATCCTGCAACCCGACCAGCGCTCGCTGATCCCGCTGGAGACGCTGGCCGAACCCTTCGAGCGGCTCGCGGGGCTCGAAGTGCTGCCGCGGCTGCGCGCGACGAGGTCGGCGCTCAAGGCCGCCTACGGCGGACTCACGATCATCCGAGTCAGCGATGCGCGCAGCGTGCGCGCCCAGCTCCCCGAGGGGGCCCAGGTCGGTGCGACCGCGTGGTCGAATCGAGGCGATCGCATCGCGTGCGCCCTGTTCGCCGAGGGAGGCGCCGAGCTGTGGATCGTGGAGGCCGCCAGCGGCAAGGCCAAGCGCGTCGACGGAGTGAAGTTGCACGGTGTGCCGCGCCTCGCGCTCGAGTTCTCGAGTGACGACAAGGCGGTCTTCACGATGCTCGTCGCCGAGGGCCTGGCCTCGCGCCGCGAGTCGAGCCGCGTCCCCAAGGGTCCCGCGGTGCGCGTGAGCGCCGGACGAGCAGCGCCCCAGCGGACCGCGCGCGATGTCCTCAAGACCCCCGAGGACCAGGCGGCGTTCGAGCAGGGCGTGCGGGCGCAGTTGGCACGCGTTCCGATCTCGGGTGGTGAGCCGCGGCTGCTGGGAGCGCCCTCGATGATCGCGAGTTGGGTCGTCTCACCGGACGAGCGCGTCGTGCTCGTCGAACGCGCCACGTCGACGAGTCTCGGCTATCCGAGCTGGTTCTTCCCCAGCGCGGTCGAGCTGTGGTCCACCGACGGCCGCGCCACGATCACGATCGGCACGGCGCCGCTCAATGAACGCAGTGCGATCGCCAGCGTCGCCAGCCTCGGGCCGCGCTTGCCACGGTTCTCGCCCGATGGTCGCGGTCTGCTGTGGGCCGATTGGCAGGACACCGGCGGCGCGAATCCGTTGGCCGCCGTGCTCGACACGACGCTGGGCGTTCCCGGCCGCGATCGCCTGCTCTGGCTCGAGGCCCCCTTCACCGGCGCGCCTCGCGAGCTGACCACGGCCGAGTGGCCGGTCCGTGACCTCCAGTTCACGCAGGACGGCCGCGTGCTCGTTCAAGAGACCTATCCGCCTCGTCGCGCGGAGCGTGAATCGTGGTTCGCACTGAGCGCGCCCGCCGAGCGCACGACGCTCGTCCTGCGATCGACCGAGGGCGTCTATGACGGCCCGGGTCGCGCCATGACCACGAGCGGTCGGCACATGCGCGTGGTGTGGGTCACGCCCGATGGCCGCTCGTTCTACCGCGCCGGTCTCGGGCACGGTCCCAAGGGCCAGCGACCCTTCCTCGACCGCGTCGGATTCGACGGCCGCAGCCGCGAGCGCGTGTTCGAGAGTGCGACGACGCAGCTCGAGCAGGTCACGCACCTGCTCGCCGCCGATGGCCGCCGGTTCCTCACGCTGAGGCAGACCTCCACCCAGCCGCCCAATCACTTCCTGCGCCGCAGTGGCGAATCGCACGGGCTCGCACTGACCGCGTTCACCGATCCCGCCAAGGCGCTCACCTCGGCGCAGCGCCGAAAGTTCACGTTCACGCGAGAAGACGGCGTGACGCTGAACGCCGAGGTCGTGCTGCCAACGGATTGGAAGCAGGGGCAGCGCCTGCCGACGGTGTTCTGGATCTATCCGAACGACTTCCGTTCGGCGGTGGCGGCCTCCGAGAACCGTGGCTCACCGCACCAGTTCCCGTCCCAGAGCCCGCTCAACCCCGAGGTGCTGGTGACCCAGGGTTACGCCGTCGTGCGCCCGGACCTGGCGATCGTCGGCGGCAACGACCAGTTCGTCAGCGAACTGCAGAAATCGGCCAAGGCGGCAGTCGAGGAGTGCGTGCGGCAGGGATTCACCGATCGCGATCGGATCGGCGTCGGCGGGCACAGTTACGGCGCGTTCTCGACCGCCAACTGCCTCGCGCACACGCGGCTGTTCCGGGCCGGAGTGGCGAGCGACGGGGCCTACAACCGCACGCTGACCCCGTTCACGTTCCAGATGGAGACCCGCAGTCTGTGGGATGCGACCGAGACCTATCTGGCGATGTCGCCGTTCATGCACGCGAACCAGATCGAGTCGCCGCTGCTGCTCTTGCACAATCAGGACGACGCCAACGTCGGAACGCATCCGATCCAGTCGGATCGGCTGTTCGATGCGCTCAACGGCCTCGGCAAGACGACGCAGTTGATCCAGTACCCTTATGAGGACCACACCCCGGCGGCACGCGAAACCGTGCTCGACTGTTGGGCTCGCGCCACCGAGTGGTTCGACCGATACGTCAAGCGGGCCGTGGGTTCAGGCGCCTCGGAGAACGCAGCCCGCCCATGATTTACCCCTGATGGGATCTGCGGGCCGCACAAGGGCTTGTCTTGACCCCCGGGAACCCGGCTCCGTAGACTCCCCGCTCACCCCGTTCCACCGGCACCAGCCTGCTCGCACGGAGATATCGCTTCCATGAAGGCACTTGCCACCCGCGTACTCGCGGCCGCCGCGCTCGCCATTGTCTGTGTCATGGCGCTCGTTGCCGCCACATCGCCCAGCAAGCTCCAGGAGCCCGACAAGCTGATCATCCTCTCCACGGTCGACGTGAAGGGGAAGACCAGCCCTTGTGGTTGAAACACGCCCAAGGGGGGCCTCGCCCGGCGGGCGAGTTTCGCAGATAGCGTGAAGGCCGCGTACGGCCAGGTGCTCCTGGTCGATGCGGGGGGATTCTTCCCTGAGCCGGCCGACTATGAGGACGCAGCCTGGTTCCTCATGGACGGCATGATGCTGCTCGGAGTCGATGCCGTCGGGTTGGGCGAGAAGGAGTTGCGCTACGGCAAGAGCTTCCTGCTCAGCCACCTCAAGCGCTCCAAGCTGCCGATCGTGTGCGCCAACGTCACCGACAAGTTCACCAAGAAGCCGCTGGTCGCGCCCCACATGATCAAGAAGGTGGGCACGGTCAAGGTCGGGCTGTTCGGCCTGATGAGCGACAAGGTGGATGCGGGTCCCTCGCGCGACTCGATCGTGGTCGAGGAGCCGACGGCCGCTGCAACCCGCGCCGTGGCCGCGCTCAAGAAGCAGGGCGCCACGGTGATCGTGCTGCTGTCGCAGCTCGGCAAGGTCGAGAGCGAGGATGTGGTCACCGCCGTCGATGGCATCGACGTCGTGATCGTCGGCCGCAATGTGCCGCTGCTCCAGAAGGGCCGCATGATCCGCAACACGATCGCCTGCTACGGCGGCGAGCAGGGCCAGTACATGGGCCGCACCCAGGTGAACCTGACCGCGGCGCGCAAGATGGAGTCGGCCGAGAACGAGACCTACGTGCTCGGGCCCGAAGTGGGTGAGCATCCCGAGATCCTCGCCCTGGTCAAGAGCTTCGAGGACAGCTTCAACGACAAGCTGCGCAAGAAGGAGAAGGAGCGTGCGGCCGAGCAGGCGGTGCTCACGGGACAGACCGGCCTCGAGGCCGAGCACTTCCTCGGCGGCGATGTCTGCGCCCGCTGCCACACCTCCGAGGCGACGCAGTGGAAGACCACGGCCCACGCGAGGGCCTGGGAGACGCTGGTCGACAACAAGGTGGATGCGCGTCCGGATTGCATCCCCTGCCACGTCGTCGGCTACCAGCAGTCGGGTGGCTTCAAGACGGGCGACGATGCCGCGCGGCTCGGCGACGTGCAGTGCGAGAACTGCCACGGTATGGGCACGCAGCACGACTCCTATCCGACCCAGGCTCGCCGGATCACGGAGGAGACGTGCCAGACGTGTCATAACAGCACGACAAGCCCGTCGTTCGATTTCGCGATCTACCAGCCGCACATCGTGCACACGCCGGTCGCGAATCTCCGGCCGCTGCCGATCACGCCCAACAAGAAGGCGAAGATGCTGGACATGGGCAAGGGGCGCTGACGCGCCTCGCCGTCGCACCGAGAGCCCCCGCGCGATCCACTCGCGCGGGGGCTCTCGGCGTCTTGACGGCGCTTCGCGCCGCCGCCTAAGTTGGCCGCTGGCCCAGAGCATGCGGCCCCGCCGTGGTCCCGCGGGGCGCGCCGGCCGCTTCCTTCCGCGTCCCACTCCTGCTCTGAGGTGCCCGCGTGTCCTCTGTTCCGAAAGTGCTGCAGGGTCTCGACTACCGAGAGACCATCCTCGACACGGTGGGCCACACGCCGCTGGTCCGCCTGCACAAGGTCGCGGCGGACAGCCGCTGCCCCGTTCTCGCCAAGGTCGAGTCGTTCAATCCAGGTGGCAGCGTCAAGGACCGCATCGGGCTGTCGATGGTCGAGGCGATGGAGCGCGAGGGCCGGCTCCAGCCGGGCGGCACGATCGTCGAGTGCACATCGGGCAACACGGGCCTCGGGTTGGCCATGGTGGCGTGCATCCGCGGCTACAAGGCCGCCTTCTGCATGCCCGACAAGGTCTCGAGCGAGAAGGTCTATCTGCTCAAGGCCTTCGGCGCCGAGGTGTTCCTCTCGCCGACCGCCGTCGAGCCCGAGCACCCGGAGTCGTACTACTCGGTCGCCAAGCGCCTCTCGAGCGAGCGGCCGGGCGCGGTGCTCATGAACCAGTATCACAACCTGAACAACCCGGAGGCCCACTACCGCACGACGGGCCCCGAGCTCTGGGAGCAGACCAAGGGCCGCATCACGCACTTCATCGCGGGCATGGGCACGGGCGGCACGATCAGCGGCACCGGGCGCTACCTCAAGGAGAAGAACCCGGCGATCCAGATCATCGGCGCCGACCCCGTCGGCTCGATCCTCAAGCACTACAAGGAGACCGGCGAGCTGAGCGAGGCCCACACCTACAAGATCGAGGGTGTGGGAGAGGACTTCATCCCGAGCGCGACCGACTTCTCGGTCGTGGACCGCGTGATCAGCTGCAATGACCGCGACGGGCTCAACATGGCGAGGCGCCTGGCACGCGAAGACGCGATCTTCGTCGGCGGTTCGGCTGGGATGGCGGCCTGGGTGGCGCTGGAGGTGGCCAAGACGGGCAAGCCCGAGGATATCGTCGTCGTGCTCCTGCCGGACACGGGCGAGCGCTACCTGACCAAGGTGCACAACGACGAGTGGATGCGCGACAACCACCTGCTCGATCCCGCGATGACGCGTGCCGGTTCGATCGCGTCCGCCAAGGACGTGCGCGTCCGGACGCTCCACTCGGTGCAGTCCGGGGAGCCGCTGCGCCGCGCGCTCGCGCTGATCGAGGAACACGACGTCTCGCAGCTGCCGGTCATGAAGGGCGGCGAGGTCGTGGGCACGCTCGAGGAGGGCGAAGTGCTGCGCGTCGCCCTCGCCGATGCGGGCTCGCTCGACCGGCCGGTCGACGCGATCATGGCGGCACCGCTGCCGGTGGTGGCCTCGGATGAGTCGGCTGACATCGTGGCCAAGCTGCTCACCGCGAAGCACGCGGCGGTGCTGGTGCGCGATCATGGCGTCATCTCGGGCATCCTGACCCGATTCGACATGCTGCAGTTCATCGCGGGAGGCCGGTGATGGCCCAGAAGCCGCTTCGAGACGACGCCGGATTCAGCACGCTGGCCGTTCACGCCGGGCAGTCGCCCGACCCCACGACGGGTGCCGTGATGGTGCCCATCTACCAGACGTCGACCTACGCGCAGGAGTCGCTCGGGAATCACAAGGGCTACGAGTACGCGCGCACGCACAACGAGACGCGGGCGTCGCTGGAGCGCAACCTCGCGGCGCTCGAGGGCGGCACGCATGGCCTGTCGTTCGGTTCGGGTCTCGCGGCGACGAACGCGCTGATCCAGACGCTCTCGGCGGGCGATCACGTCGTCTGCGGCCGCAACACCTACGGCGGCACGTACCGCCTGTTCGAGAAGGTGTGGAAGCGGCACGGGCTGTCGTTCAGCTTCGTTGATGCCTCGGATCCCGATGCGGTCGAGCAGGCGTTCACGCCGACCACGCGCGTCGTCTGGATCGAGACGCCCACCAATCCCCTGATGGAGCTGGCGGACATCGCCGAGCTGTCGGCACGCGCCCACCGCGCGGAGGCGAAGGTGGTCGTCGACAACACGTTCATGACGCCCTACTTCCAGCGCCCGCTCGCACTGGGCGCCGATGTCGTGATGCACTCGGTGACCAAGTACTTGAATGGCCACAGCGACATGATCGGCGGTGCGCTCATCACATCGGACGAGAAGCTGGCCGCAGAGCTGCGCTTCCTGCAGAACGCCGCTGGCGCCGTGCCCGGGCCCATGGACTGCTGGCTCTGCCTGCGCGGCACCAAGACACTCGCCGTCCGCATGAAGCAGCATGATGCGAATGCGCGCGAGCTGGCCGCCCTGCTCGAGTCCCACGCCAACGTGAACCAGGTGTTCTATCCCGGGCTCGCCTCGCATCCGCAGCATGCGCTCGCCAAGCGTCAGGCATCCGGGTTCGGTGGCATGCTGTCGTTCATCCCGGGCGATGGATCCCTGGCGGCGGGTGAGAAGGTGTTCAACGCGTTCCGTCTCTTCACGCGCGCGGAGAGTCTGGGCGGGGTCGAGAGCCTGGTCTGTCATCCGGCGTCGATGACGCACGCTTCGGTTCCGAGGGAGTCCCGCCTCGCGATGGGCTTCACGGACGGCCTGCTTCGACTGTCCGTCGGAATCGAGGATTGTGCGGACCTGGCGGCCGACCTGACGCAGGCGCTTGCCGCTCTGTGACCTAGTGCCCTCTGCCGAGACCGGTTTCCCATTAGTGAACCGAGGAATCGGCTTGACACAGGCGGGAGTGGGACCTACGTTCCGCGGCGCTTTATGGGACGCGTGCACCTTGCCAGGTCCAGCGCGCGTCGGCTGCTGATCCAACCGCATATCGCGCACGGACGCTGCTGCTCGACACCGGTGACTTCGCGACTGGTGTCTTATTCATGAGTCCCGGTACATTTTCGCGAAATCAATAACCGCCGCCGGTCATTCCGGCGCGGGACCGACTAAGGAGGTGAAGATGAACACGATGCGCAAGTTCTTCGCACTGTCTATGATCGCCCTGCTCGCCGCGTTCGCCGTGGTGGGTTGCGCCCCCAAGGCGGCCGAGGAGACCCCGGCTGCGACAGAAACGGCTCCGATGGACCACTCCACGGACGTCATGGCGACGGATACCACCGCCATGGGAACGACGGACTCGACGGCTTCCGGCCACTGAGCTCGTTCTTCCAGCAGTAGGACCCACGAGGGAGGCGCGTGATTCGCGCCTCCCTCGCGTCTTTTGTGGCCGCTCGAGGCCCCCTGGGGCCCCTTCCCCCGACCGTTCATCGGCCCGGGGCGACCATCCGCCGCAACTCTCAGCCGTGTTCTCCCGTAGCACTGAGTGAACCTGTGGGAGGAACCCGACGTGAGACAGCCCATCTTGATCTTCCTGGCGATGACCGCAGCTGGTCCCGCCTTCGCCGACCTGCCTCAGCCGCTGACCGAGACCAGCCATCAAGTGCTCGATGTCCGCGGGCTGCGATCGCTGCAGGTGGACAACGCACGGGGCCTGATCCGCGTGCGCGAGAGCCGCGACGGACGCCTGCACCTGACCGCTTACCGGATCTGCCGCGGCAAGGATGCTGCCCAGGCACGCGCCTATGCTGCGGAGACCGGAGTGAAGTCGGTCCGCGAGGGCGCTCAGCACGTCGTGGTGGTCAGCTATCCGAATCGCACCCGAGTCGAGATCGACTGGTGGGAGCTGCTGAAGGGCGGCGACATCAGCGAGCTGTCGAAGCCGCTCGCCGAGGTCCGGCTGGTGATCGAGGTTCCGCGTGACATCCAATTGGACCTGCGCAGCTCCAGCGGCGAGATCGACGTCCAGGGTCGGTTCGCCCCCCTCGTTGCACGTTCCTCGAGTGGCGACGTCCAGTTCCGCGGTGGCGACGCCCGGATCCAGACCTCGAGCGGCGATGTGAGTGTGCTCGCGGCACGGCGCGTCAGCGTCACGACGGCGAGCGGGGATTGCGAGGCGGACTCGCTGGCGGGGCCCTTCTCATTCCAGTCCTCGAGCGGGGATCTCGTGCTCGGCAGCGCCTCGGATTCCGTGCGCGTGCGAACCCAGAGCGGCGACGTCGCGATCCGCAGCGCGCTGCGCGGTCTCGACGGCGAGTCCTCGAGCGGCGAGTTCCAGGTCGCTTCGGCAGGGGGACGCGTGCGTGTGACGACCGCCAGTGGCACGCTGCAGCTTCGGGCCATCGCCCCGTTCTCGACCCTCGATGCCACGACCAGTAGTGGAGACCTGACTCTGCGCCTCGCGCCGGGCACGGGTGCTCGTCTCGACGTCACCACGAGCAGTGGCGACATCGAGTGCAACATCCCCATCACACTGGAGCAGAGCGACCGGCGACGCATCACCGGTCGGATCGGCTCCGGCGGCCCGCCCATCAGGCTCTCCTCGGCCTCGGGCGGTATCGTCGTCATGACCGGAGGAAGATGACCATGCGCTCCCCACTGACCCCCATCGTGCTGCTGGCTGGGATCGCGCTCTCTGCGTGGGCGCCTGCTCTGCAGGCACAGCCGATGACCTTCCGGCCGGTGGCGAGGGAGAGTGTCGCCTTCGAGTCGCGCGAGAATGCTGGCGAGGTCCGCGAGATGCGCCGCGGTGTCCGAGAAGCGATCCGTGACGCCTCCCGCGAGGGCCGTGTCGAGGTGACCACGGATACGACCGGGGACGGCGTCCGCATCACGATCGACGCTCCGATCGCTCCTGCTGCGCCGGCGCCGCCCCTGACCCTCTCCACGACGGGCGAGATCATCCGCTTCGGGCAGGACATCCACGTCGACGCCGGTCAGACCGTCCAGGGGGATGTCGTCGCCATGGGTGGCGATGTCACGATCGAGGGCACCGTCCGCGGCAATGTCACGGCCATGGGCGGCGATGTGCATCTGCTGCCGGGTGCTCGCGTCGAGGACGATGTGGTCTGTCTCGGCGGAACCTTGCACGAGGAACCGGGTGCCTCGGTCGGCGGGCAGCGCGTCACGGCGCCTCGCTCGCGAGGAGCCCACTTCATGTTGCCGGTGCTCGGCGCCATCGGTGCGGGCTTCGAGATCATGGGATTGATCATCGGTGCACTGGTCCTGCTTGGCCTCTCGTGGCTCGTGGTCAAGCTCGCGCCCGGCCGCACGCAGAGGGCCATCGACACGATCGACCGCGACGGTGGCGCCGCGTTCATGGTCGGGCTGCTCGTGTGGGCGCTCATCATCCCGTCCGTGATCGTGCTCGCGATCGCCATGGTCCTGCTGTGCATCACGATCATCGGCATCCCGCTCGCCGCCGCCGTCGCGGTCGGCTACGTGGCCTTCTTCGTCGTGACCACGTTCTGGGGTTGCGTCGTGGGCTCGACGTTGATCGGAAGGCTCGTCCACGCGCGCTTCCGCGGCCCGGTCCCGTCCCTCGCCGTGGCGGTCATCTGGGGCGTGCTCTCGCTGCAGGGACTGCGCATCGGCGCCGAGCTGTTCAATGTCATCCCGTTCTTCGGGTTCGTCGGCGGCCTGGTCAAGGTCGTGTACATGCTGGTCTCGCTCGTGCTCGTGACCCTCGGAGCAGGTGCACTCGTTCTCTCGGAGTACCGCAACCGGACGCTTCAGAACTGGTGGTCGCGGATCCGCCCCTCGACGCCGATGCGAAGTGCCACGGCCCCGCCTGCCTACGATCCGCCTCCGCCCGCCTACGATCCGACTCCGCCTCCTCCTTCGGCACCGTCGTCGCCGGGCGATCCACCCGCGGCGAGCTGATCGAGGTCACCGAGGGCCCGGCGTCTCCTACGAGGCGCCGGGCCCTCGTGCTTGCGTGGCGCGCGTGCGGCGGGCAGAGTCCCGGCCGCTTGTGCGCGCGACGCTCCCGGAGACCATCCGCCCGTGAACAGCGACTCCCTGTTCTGGCTCTGCCTCCTGCTCTTCCTCGATGGGGCCACGATCTCGGTGGCGACCACGCCACTCCTGCTCGCCTGGGCGCCGCAGCATGCCCCCTGGCAAGTGGCCGTCTTCGGCGGCTTCGCGAGCGCCTTGGGGAATTGCGTCCAACTGACCCTGTTCCGCTGGATGCTGCGCGAGGATCGGCCGTGGATGCGTCGGTTCGTACCGCCGCGAGCAACCCTCGAGAAGGCGCTCGCCCGCTATCCCTCGGCCTCGTTCGCCGCGATCGCCATCGCGCGCGCGACGCCGCTGCCGGATGCGCCGATCAAGCTGGTGGTCGCCTTCCTCGGCTATCCGATGTGGCGCTACTTCCTCGCGGTCCTGCTCGGCGCGCTGCCCTACTACTACCTGCTCGCCAAGCTGGGACATCACTTCCACGTGCCGATGCCGGTGATCGGTTTGCTGCTCGCGCTCGTGGTGATCGTGGCGGCCGTGGAGTTCGTGAGGGGTCGTGCCGCGCGAAGGGGATGATCCGGCCCGCGCCATCGGCGTCGACACGGGCGGCACGTTCACCGACCTGGTGATCGATGGCCCTTCGGGCCGGCGGGCGCTCAAGGTGCTCTCCACGCCTCGCCAGCCGGCGCACGCTGTGATCGAGGGGCTCCGCTTGGCCGGCGCAGGGCGAACCACGCGCGTGCATCATGGCTCGACCGTGGCGACCAATGCGCTTCTCGAGCGCAAGGGAGCGCGTGTGACCTTCGTCACGACGAGCGGGGTGGAGGATGTGCTCGAAATCGGGCGGCAGCAACGCCCCGACCTTCACGCGCTGGTGCCCACGCGCCCCGAGCCGCTCGTTCCGGCTTCAAGGCGGATCGGCGTCGCCGAACGCGTGGAGGCGGGTGGCGCGGTGCGCAGGCTGCTGAGCGAGCGCGAGATCCGACGCGTCGTCCGGGAGGTGCGCGCGACCAGCCCCGAGGCGATCGCGATCGGGCTCCTGCATGCGTGGTCGCATCCCGCGCACGAGCAACGACTCGCCGAGGCCCTGCGGGCGCTCGGCGTGCCGATCTCGGTCTCGAGCCGGATCGCCCCGGAGATCCGCGAGTTCGAGCGCTTCGCCACCACCTGCGCCAACGCTTTCCTCGAGCCGCAAGTGCGGCGCTACCTCGAGATGCTGGCGGGCCAGCACTTCGGTCCGCTCGAAGTGGTGCTGTCGCACGGCGGAACCGCTCCCGCCTCGCGAGCGGCGGGCGAGCCGGTGCGGCAGTTGCTCTCGGGGCCCGCCGCGGGATTGCGCGCCGCGCTCTCGGCGGCGAGAGCCTGCGGCTTCGACTCGGCGCTGACACTCGATGTCGGAGGAACGAGCACGGATTGCGCGTTCCTGGGCGGCGAGGGCGCCGGATCGGACGGCCTGCCGCGCACAAGAGGTCGTGAGGTGGCCGGCATCCCGATCCTGCTGCCGACACTCGAGGTCCACACGGTCGGCGCGGGTGGAGGTTCGATCGCGCACGTGGATGACCAGGGCGTGCTGCACGTCGGGCCCGCGAGCGCGGGAGCCGACCCCGGTCCCGCCTGCTACGGGCGTGGAGGCCCCGCGACCGTGACGGATGCGCTCGCCGTGCTCGGCATGCTCCCGGCCACGGGACTGGCGGGCGGCGCGCTGCCGATCGATTTCGCGGCGGCGGAACAGGTGATGCGACCGATCGCCCGGGCGCTCGGCATGCGTCGGCCGCGAGATGCGGCCGAGGCCATCCGGACGCTGGCCGACGCCCACATGGAGCGGGCGCTCCGCAAGGTCTCGGTCGAGCGGGGCGAGGATCCTCGCGCGGCGGCGCTCGTGGCCTTCGGTGGCGCAGGTGGCCTGCACGCCTGCGCGCTGGCCGAGTCGCTCGATGTGCGCGCGATCGTGTGGCCGAGGCACGCGGGCGTGCTGTGTGCGCTCGGTGCGCTGGAGGGGGGCTCGAGGCGCGAGCGCAGCCAGGGCGTGTTGCTTCCTGCGAGCGAAGGCGCGGTGTTGGCCCGCGTGTTGGCGAGACTGCGGAAGGATGTGGCGGCGGAGTTCAAGGCGTCCGAACGATCCGGCGTTCGCATCGAGTGCTGGGCCGAGGCGCGCTATGCCGGGCAGGCGCACGAGCTCGCGCTGCCCGCGGAGCCGATCGCGAACCTCGGCGCGCGGTTCCATGCGCTGCACGAGAGGCGTTACGGATTCGCCGATCCGACTCGGCAGGTCGTCGTCGTGACCCTCGACGCCCGGGGGCATCGGCCGAGCGAGCGCGCCGAGGCGGTGCGCGCTCGACCCCGCCTCGACACGGGCGATGCGCGCAGGCGCGCCAAAGCGAGCGGAGGCGTCCACGACCGCGAGTCGCTCGCCGTCGGCAGCCGCATCGTCGGCCCCGCCCTGCTCATCGATGAGGGAGCCAGTTGCGTGGTCGCCTCGGGATGGACCGCCGAACTGCACGCGAGCGGCGCCGCGCTCCTGACTCAGCGGAGGCGGCGATGAGTCGGCGCTCGCCGGAGGGCGTGCAGCTCGCGCTGCTACGCGGATTCTTCGCGGCAGCCGCCGAGGAGATGGGCTCGACGCTGATGCGAGCGGCGCACTCGCCCAATATCACCGAACGACTCGATCACTCGTGCGCCGTGTTCGATTCGAGGGCGCGGCTGGTCGCGCAGGCGGCGCACATCCCCGTTCACCTGGGCTCGATGCCACGCGCGGTGGAAGCGGCGCTCGCGCTCGCGCCGTTCCGGCCCGGCGACGTCGTGCTGCTCAACGATCCCTTCGCCGGCGGCACGCATCTGCCGGACCTGACACTCGTCTCGCCTGTGTTCCTCGGCCGCGAGCGCACACCCTCGTTCTTCGTGGCGAGCCGTGCCCATCATGCGGATGTCGGCGGCGCCGCGCCGGGCTCGCTGCCGCTGGCCCGTGAGATCTATGAAGAGGGACTGCGCATCCCACCCGTGTTCCTCCGCCGCGCCGGAGCCACCGACGAGGGATTGCTCGGTCTGATCCTCGCCAACGTGCGCACGCCGGAGGAACGGCGTGCCGATCTGGCGGCTCAGGTGGCTTCGCAGCGAGCGGGGGAGCTGCGGATCATGGATCTCGCCAAGCGGCTCGGCGCCGCTGCGCTCAGGAGCGGCGCCACCGCTTTGCAAGCGGCGACCGAGCGTCAGGCCCGCGCCGCGCTCGCGCGGCTGCCGAAGGGGCGATGGAGCGCCGAGGATCTGTTGGATGACGACGGCCTCGGCACGCGGGACATCCGGATCGCCTGCACCCTGACGCTCGGGGGCGGCCGCTGCAGGATCGACTTCACCGAATCCTCGACGCAGGTCGCGGGCCCGCTCAATGCCGTGCGCGCCGTGACGACCGCGGCGTCGCTCTATGCCGTCCGGCTCGTCCTGGCCGAGGACATCGCCATCGATGACGGGCTGATCCGCTCGATCGAGGTGGTGACGCGTCCCGGAAGCGTCGTCGATCCCCTGCCGCCCTCGGCGGTCGGGGGCGGCAACGTCGAGACTTCGCAGCGCCTCGTCGACACGGTCCTACGGGCGTTCGCCAAGGCGCTGCCCGGGCGCATGCCGGCGGCGAGCAGCGGCACCATGAACAATCTGCTCATCGGCGGCGTCGATCCGAGGACCGGCCTGCCGTTCGCCTACTACGAGACCCTGGGCGGTGGTCACGGTGCGAGCCCCGATCGAGATGGCGCGAGCGCGATGCAGGTGCACATGACGAACACGCGCAACACGCCCATCGAGTCGCTCGAGCACGCCTACCCGCTCCGGGTCGAGCGCTACGCGGTGCGGCGCGGCAGCGGTGGGGCTGGCCTCCAGCGAGGTGGCGATGGCATCGAACGCGCGATCGCGCTCCTCAGCCCGGCCCGGGTCACCGTGATCGCCGAGCGGCGGACCCGCGGACCCTGGGGGCTCGCGGGCGGTGACGACGGCGCTCCGGGCGAGACGCTTGTACGCTCGGGGCGAACTGGCGGGGCGGCGAGGAAGCTGAGCCCCAAGTTCACGTTGGACCTCGCCGAAGGCACTGTGCTAACGCTCCGCAGTCCCGGCGGAGGCGGATGGGGTCGCCCACGCAATCGCCAGAGGCGAGCCAAGACTCGCAAGCCGACAACCGGAGGTCGCTGATGCGCTCGATGTCGCGGGTGTTCACTGTGGTTCTGCTCCTCGCCAGCGCGACTGCGCTCCTGACGGCTCGCCCCGCCACGACGGTGCCACTGTTCGCGGCCAAGCAGGGCCTGCAGTGCCAGACCTGCCACTTCGATCCCAACGGCGGCGGGCCCCGCAACGAGTTCGGATTCGGCTTCGCCAAGAACCGTCACTCGCTCGAGCCCGAGACAGGCGAGTTCGCCGATCTCACGCTGACCAACCGGATCAGCGAGACCTTCCCGCTCTACGTCGGCGTCAATCAGCGGTTCATGCTGCTGGGCAGCGAGGAGTCGCGCGGCGACGGTCTCGACCGCCTCGGGTTCTTCAACATGGAGAACTCGCTGCATCTGACGTTCCAGCCGCACTCCAAGCTCACGATGGTGTACTCGCGCGACGGATTCAATGAGGCTTCGCGCAGCCGAGACGCGTTCGGGATGATCACGCTGTCACCGCAGCTGTACCTGAAGGCGGGTCAGTTCCGGATCCCGTTCGGCCTCCGCATGGACGACCACACCGTCGCCTCGCGCAATGGCTTCCTCGACTTCCAGGGCCAGGGACGCGTGCTGCCGTTCGATCCCCGGACCACGAATCGCGGGCTCGAACTGGGCGGCGAGCATCACAGCATGTTCGCGCGTGCGGCGTGGACCGAGCATGCCGGGGACAACTCGGGCCCGCTCGGAAGCGGCTCCAAGTCGCAGACGATGACCGCCAAGCTCGGCTACACGATGCCGCAGTATCAAGGTGGCGTCTCGTTCTTCGATGATTGGAGCGACGAGGATCCCGGCAGCTTCGCCGAGCGATCGCGCGCGACGCGGTGGGGCTACTACGGGATGACCCACCGGGGGCCGTTCTCGCTGCTCGCCGAAGTCGTGGCGGGCACCGATGAGCTCACGGCCGGCGACCCGATGCTGCCGCCGGTGAAGGTGAACTCGCTCGGCTACTTCGCCGAACTCGACTACGCCCCGTGGCGGCAGTGGAACTTCCGACTCCGCTACGATCGATTGGAGCTGGATCGCTCGAGCGATCAGCTGCTGCGAGAGGCCAACAGCTTCACGCGCATGTCGATCGAGGGCGAGTACGTCCCCATGCCGTTCGCCGAGTTGAGGTGGACGCTTCGCTACCTCGATCCCGATCGCAAGGACGACGGCTTGGGGAACGAGCCGCCCTCCGAGACGCAGGCGTACCTGCAGTTCCACTTCTCGTATTGAGGCGGAACGTAGGGGCGATCAGGCGGGGGCGGCGGCGAGCCGCCTCGCCACGACCCTGCGGGTGAGCGGCGTGCAGTCGGCCGCCGACAACCGCAGCGCGGCCTCGGGCACCAGAGCGAGGAAGGCATCGTTCTGGAGCCCGACGAGCGCGGTCGGCGTCGTGGCGCACTGCCGCTTCAGCTCGGCGATGCGTTCGGCGGTGAGAGGCACGCGCGAGGCGATGGCGATGATCTGCCAGGAGGCCGCGCCCTCGCTCACCTCGAGGCCGGCCGTCCGCAGCGAGTCGGCGAACGACTCGCCATGGGCGAAGCCCGGGGCCTCGACTCGCACCGGACCCGGGGCGGGTCGGCGACCCTCGCTCAGCAGCCCGCGCTCGATGATGCCCGTGAGCCGCTTCTCCCAATCCGCTGGCGTCAGGCGTTCGATCGGCAGGCTGAGGTCGTCTCGGTCCGGCTCGGGATGGGCCCGGTCGAACGCCGCGAGCCTCGGGCGCGTGGCCTCGAAGCGCGCGCGGTCGATGTGGCCATCGACGAGCGCGTCGGCCAACTCCAATCGCGCGCGGCGCACGCCCTCGTTCCAGTGAGCGTGCAGGAGCAGATCGGCGCCGGCAGCGAGCGCGGCCAGACTGGTCTCGGCCGGCGTGCGGCCCTCGGCGGCCCCCTGCATCTCGAGCGCGTCGGTGACGCAGATGCCCTCGTAGTGGAGTTGCTCACGCAGCAAGGTGGTGAGCACCGCGGGTGAGAAGGTTCCGGCTCGCTCCGCGTCGAGCGCTGGGTAGACGACATGCGCGCTCATGACGCTGTCGGCCTCTCTCAGATCCCGGAAGGGCGCCAGTTCGCGAGCCATCAGCGTCGCGAGATCGGCCCGGCAGACGGGCAGGGTCAGATGCGAGTCGCGCTCGGTGTCGCCGTGTCCGGGGAAGTGCTTCAAGCACGAGGCGACCCGACCACGTCGGAAGCCCGTGAGCACCTCGCGCAGGGCCGCCGTGACGGCCCCCGGCGTCGAGCCGTGCGCTCTCGGTCCGATGACCGGGTTCATCGGCTCGCTGTGGACATCGGCGACCGGTGCGAAGTCCCAGTCGAATCCGAGTGCGCGCAGCCGCCTCGCCGTCCACTCGGAGACGAACGCGAGATCGCCCGGCGAGGCGCCGCGCGTGAGCAGCGCGGCGTTCGGGGGAACCGTCAGATGGCCCGCCAACTGCGAGACCCAGCCGCCCTCCTCGTCGAGCGCGATGAACAAGCGGCGCGGTCGCGCGAGTGCGCGCAGATGGAGCGTGAGTCGACGGAGATCCTCGAGGTCGCGGAAGTCGCGCGCGAACACGATGACGCCAGCGGGCGGGAACATGGCGAAATCCTTCTCCCAGCGGGCATCCAGCCCCTCGGGAGGCAGACCGATCACCAGTCGCCGTGCGATGCCGCGCTGTCCGTCCATGAGCGAGGGAAGGTGCGCGAGCGTCCGGAGGGTGTCAACGCGGTGCGTCCGTCGCCGCATCCGCCCCGTCGGTGCGAGTGGGCGATTGGGTCGGGACTCCCGGACCGCTAGACTGCGTACGGCATCAGACTAGGACACGCTGTGCGATCCGCTGCGCCAAGAGGGGCCATGGCCATTCGCGTCTCCCAGAAGAGCCTTCGCTTCACCGAGTCGGTCATCCGCGAGATGACCCGGCTGGCGAACGCCCATGGCGCGGTCAACCTGTCGCAGGGCTTCCCGGACTTCGCGGCCCCCGAGCCGATCAAGGCCGAGGCGGCCCGTGCGGTGATGGCGGATGTGAATCAGTACGCGATCACCTGGGGCGCCAAGCGGCTGCGCGATGCGCTCGTCGAGAAGCACGAGCGTGTGACGGGCCTCGCCTACGATCCCGAGCGCGAGGTCGTCGTGTGCTGCGGCTCGACCGAGTGCATGGCGGCGACGCTGTTGGCGCTGGTCGATCCGGGCGACGAGGTCGTGGTGTTCGAGCCGTTCTACGAGAACTACGGGCCCGATGCCATCCTGTGTGGCGCGACGCCTCGCTTCGTCCGGTTGCGCGAACCTGACTGGTCGTTCGATCCCGACGAACTGAGAGCGGCCTTCAACCCGAAAACGCGCGCCATCATCGTCAACACGCCCAACAATCCGACCGGCAAGGTGTTCACGCGTGCCGAGCTCGAGTTCATCGCCTCGCTCTGCCGCGAGCACGATGTGGTGTGCATCACCGATGAGATCTACGAGCACATCGTCTACGAGGGGGCCGAGCACGTTCCGATGGCGACGCTCGAGGGCATGCGCGAGCGCACGGTGACGCTCTCGGGGCTCAGCAAGACCTGGAGCCTGACCGGTTGGCGGATCGGTTGGTGCCTGGGCCCACCCGAGATCGTCCATGCCATCCGCAAGGTCCATGATTTCCTCACGGTCGGCGCGCCCGCGCCGCTTCAGGAGGCGGCCGCCGTCGCCCTGCAGATGCCGCCGGAGTACTACGCCAAACTGGCCGATGACTACCGCCAGCGGCGGGACTTCCTGGTCCCGGCGCTCGAGCAGGCCGGCTTCGGGGTGTTCGCTCCCCGAGGCGCCTACTATGTGATGACCGATATCTCCTCCTTCGGTTTCTCCGACGACGTCACCTTCGCTCGCTTCCTGGTGAGCGAGGTGGGGGTCGCCGGCGTGCCGGGGTCCAGTTTCTATTCCGATCCCGCTTCGGGTCGACAGCGGTTGCGATTCCACTTCGCACGCCGCCGCGAGACGCTCGAAGCCGCAGTCGAACGACTGCAACACCTGCGGTCGCGCGCCAGCGCGGCCCGAACGCACTGAACCGGGGGACTGCCTCCATGAGCAAGAACCGTCGATCACCCCTCGGCCCGCTGACCGTCGCCATGGGGCTCTCGCTGCTCCTCGGCTTCGGTGTGGCCCGGGCGCTCAACGCACGCGACGACCTGCGCAGTCAGCTCGACCTGTTCTCACAGGTGCTCTACCTGGTGCAGAACCACTACGTCGACCCGCCCGACAACGAGAAGATCATGAAGGGCGCGATCGACGGCATGCTGAAGACGCTCGATCCGCACACGCAGTTCCTGCCGACCCAGCGCGCCCAGCAGATGGACGAGCAGTTCCACGGGGAGTACTCGGGAATCGGCGTCCAGTTCGACATCATCGACAACAAGATCGTCGTCGTGGCCCCGCTCGAGGGAACGCCGTCGTACCGACTCGGCATCCGCGCCGGCGACAGGATCGTCGAGATCGACGGCAAGCCGCTCAAGGCCAACCTGGCCAACGACGACGTGCTGAAGGCGCTGCGCGGGCCCGACGGCAGCACGGTGGCGGTGACCATCGAACGCACCGATGAGCCCGAGCCGCTGCACTACACGATCCAGCGCGCCAAGATCCCGATCGAGAGCATCCCGTACGCCTACATGATCCGTCCGGGCGTCGGCTACGTTCGTGTGATCCGCTTCGCGCAGACGACCGGGGACGAGCTCGAGACCGCGATCACCAAGCTCAAGGCCCAGGGCATGAAGAGCCTGCTGCTCGACCTGCGTTCCAACACCGGTGGGTTGCTGTCGCAGGCGGTGGACGTGCTCGACCAGTTGGTGCCCGAGAGCAAGAAGCTCGTCTACACGCGCGGCCGCATCCCGTCCGCCAATGCCGACTACTACAGCACCGGCCGGGCCGGGAAGTGGACCGACGGGCCGCTCGTCGTGCTGATCGATCACGGCAGCGCATCGGCCAGCGAGATCGTGGCGGGAGCGGTGCAGGATCTCGATCGCGGCCTCGTCGTCGGGCTCAACTCGTTCGGCAAGGGGCTGGTGCAGAACCAGCTCAACATGAGCGAGGGCAAGCTCCTGCTGACCGTGGCGCGCTACTACACACCGAGCGGCCGCAGCATCCAGCGTCCCTACGACAAGGGGCTCGAGGAGTACCAGGTCGAGGCGTTCCAGGAGGATGTGCCCTCGGACTCGGCGCTCCAGGCACGGCCCAAGCACAAGACCGGAGCCGGCCGCACCGTGTATGGCGGCGGCGGCATCTATCCCGACGTGCCGATCAAGGAGCCCGAGAACCTGACGCGCGCCGAGATCGACATGTTGAACAAGCGCGTGTTCTTCGAGTTCTCGACGGCCTACGTCAGCAAGCACAAGAACACGAAGTGGACGGCCGACTCGTTCTCTCGCGAGAAGTTCACCATGACCGACGCGGACTGGGCGAACCTGCGGGGCGTGATGGACGTGCGGAAGGTCGTCGCCAGCGACTCGACGTTCCAGGCCGAGAAGCCGTTCATGCTGCGGCAGGTGCGGGCCGACCTGGCCAGCGCGACACTCGGCTCCCTGGCACGCTACCGCATCGCGATCGAGGACGATGCCCAGCTGAACACCGCCCTCGAGATGTTCCCCCAGGCGCAGAAGCTGATGTCCAGCGCGATCGAGACGCAGAAGAACTCAGCGCGCTGAACCTTCGCACCACGACATGACGGAGCCCCGGCGGGTAGTGGCAGCCGGGGCTCTGTCATGTCCATGGGACTCGAGGAAGGGTCCGGCCGGCCGAAAGGGAGGCGGAACACCCTGCGGACAACCGCCCGACGCAGGAGTAGATTCGGGCCCATCCCCCGCGACTGCGCCGATCCGGCGCGCCCATGAGGAACATTCCCATGCGACTTCCGACACTCCTCGCATCCGTTCTCGCGTCGTCACTTCTCGCGGGTTCGGCCGTCTCGGCGCCCAAGGACTGGATCCTGGCGGGCAGCGCGCCGCAGGACTACACCATCTCGCTGGATCACGCTGCACCCCACTCCGGCAAGGCGAGCGCTCTCCTGGCCGCAAAGGGCGAGCCCACCAAGGGGTTCGGGACGTTGATGCAGATGACGGAGGCGGGCACGTTCGTCGGCAAGCGGGTCCGATTCACGGCGCAGATCCGAGCCCAGGCTGTCTCGGATTGGGCGGGCCTGTGGTTCCGCGTCGATGGTGAGAAGGCGTCCTCGCTCGCGTTCGACAACATGCAGGATCGTCCGATCAAGGGGGACTCGGGCTGGACGTCCTACAGCATCGTGCTCGACGTGCCGAAGGAGGCAGCCGCTCTCGCCTTCGGTGTGCTGCTGAGTGGCTCGGGCAAGGTGTGGATCGACTCCGCTCGCTTCGAGGTCGTGGACCAGTCCGTGGCGACGACCGGAGCGCCGAAGCACATTAACCCACCATCACCCACGAACCTCGACTTCGAGCAGTAGCGTTCGGCCGAGCGCCTCAGCGCGCCGGATTCGCGTCCTGTCGGCCGAGCGTCGTCAGGATCCACGCGTAGTCGAATGCCACCTCGCGCAGCGCGTCGTAGCGCCCGCTGGCGCCGCCGTGTCCGGCTCCCATGTTGATGCGGAACAGGAGTGGGTTGCGATCGGTCTTGAGCGTCCGGAGCCGCGCCACGTACTTGGCGGGCTCCCAGAAGCCGACCTGCGAGTCGTTGAGCCCCGTTTTGACGAGCATCGCCGGATACTCGCGTTTCGCGAGGTTGTCATAGGGGGAGTAGGCGCGGATCCAGCCATAGTGCTCGGGGTTGCGCGGGTCGCCCCACTCCTCGTACTCGCCGACCGTCAGCGGGAGCTGGTCATCGAGCATGGTGTGGACCACGTCCACGAACGGCACCTGCGTGAGCACGCCCTTCCACAGGTCGGGGCGCAGGTTCACCACTGCGCCCATCAGCAGGCCGCCCGCGCTGCCGCCCTGGATCACCATGCGATCGCTCGACGTGATCCGCTCGGAGACCAGATGTTCTCCGCAGGCGATGAAGTCAGTGAACGAGTTCATCTTCTTCGCCATGCGTCCATCGTCATGCCACTTCTGGCCGCGGTCGGCGCCGCCGCGGATGTGCGCGATCGCATAGACGACGCCACGATCGACGAGGCTGAAGCGGCTGGGGCTGAAGGCGACGTTGCCCGAGATGCCGTAGGCGCCATAGCCGTAGAGGAGGCAGGGGGCGGATCCGTCGCGCGGCGTGCCCTTGGCGTAGAGCAGCGTGATGGGCACCGATGCCCCGTCGGCGGCCGTGGCGGCGAGGCGCTCGATGACGTAGCGCGAGCCGTCGTAGCCGCCCAGCACGGGCTGACGCTTGAGCAGCGTGGAACCCAGCGTGGCGAGGTCCAGGTCGAACACGCTCGATGGGGTGACGAACGACTGGTAGGTGTAGCGGAAGCGCGAGGCGGAGAACTGCTCATTGACGCCCATGCTCACGAGATAGGCCGCCTCATCGAAGCGAACCCGGCGCCGCTCGTGTGTGCTGGGGTCGAGCACGACCAGATGCGGTAGTGCGTCCTCTCGCTCGCCCAGCACGATGTGGTCCTCGAAGCACGCGACCCAGCCGAGCGTGATGGTGTCGCGATGCGGCAGGACCTCGACCCAGTGGTCGGGACCAGGAGTGATCACTGGGGCCGTCACCAAGCGGAATTCGCGACCGCGATCGCTGACGCGGATCCAGAACCGATCACCGCGATGGTCGAGGTCGTACTCGATGTTCTGGCGGCGCGGGGCCACCAGCACGAAGGCGTCAGACGGCTTGGCCGCGGGCAGCACGCTGGCCTCGCTGGTCGTGTGGCTGCCCGCCGCGAAGATGATCCACTCGCCGCTGCGGGTCAGTCCGACCGTGACACTGAAGCGCTCGTCCGCTTCCTCGGTGACCAGCGTATGCGAGACGCCGTCGACGGTCGTCCGGTACAGCCGGTGGGAGCGTTTGGTGACCTCATCCTCCTGCGTGTAGAGGAGGGTGTGGCCGTCGGCGGCCCACGCGATCGACGTCACGCGTTCGGCGCTCACCCCGCGCTCGGTGCCGGACTCGAGGTCGCGCACGTGCAGGACGTACTGGCGATAGCCGGTCGAATCGGTCGTGTAGGCGAGCAGCCTGCCATCGGGGCACACCTCGAAGTCGCCGACCGCCATGAACGTGTGTCCCTCGGCGAGTGCGTTCACGTCGAGGATCACGTGCTCGGCGGCATCCGCCGAGCCGCGCTTGCGACAGTGCACCGGGTACTGCTGACCCTCGATCGTACGCGTGTAGTAGAGCCAGTCACCTTTGGCGTAGGGCACCGACAGATCGGTCTGCTGGATGCGGCCGAGCATCTCGTCGAAAAGCGCGGACTGGAACGCTTTGGAGTCCTCGGTCACCGAATCCGTGTAGGTGTTCTCCGCCTCGAGATGGGCGATGACTCGCGGGTCCGATCGATCACGCATCCATCCGTACTCGTCGGTGCGGTTCTCGCCGTGAAGCGTCGCGGCGACCGGGCGCATCTCGGCCGTCGGGGGCTTGGGGCTGGCAGTGGCGTCAAGGGTCATGAGGAGGAGTCCCCGGTCGGATCAGTCACGCATGGGAGGTGCATCGATGTCGTGGAGCGGATGACGGCCGATGCGCACGGCATCGCCCTCACCGAGTCCCAAGCGGGCGGCGGCGTCGCCGCCGACCTGGGCGATCTCGAGGCGGCCGGAGGATCCCAGGATCGCCACGATCGTGCCGACCGGGGCGTCGCCGTAGGAGCGCGAGAGGCCGTGCACGCGTCGGTCATGCGTTCGCACCTCCAGTGAGAATCCGTCGAAGGAGTCACCGAACTCGGCTCGCAGTGCCGCCTCGGTCAGGTCGGTGAGCGCGTTGCCGAATCGGTCGATGAACAGGATGTGCCCGGTGAGGCCGCCCGCCTCTCGTGATGGGGCGGGGTGCTCGAACCGGACCGGGTCGCTCACCCGCGCACCGAACTCCGACAGCGCGATGCCGCACGCGAGATGCGCTGCCACGGGGGCGAACACATCCCGACCGTGGAAGGTGCGACTCACGGGGCTGCGGAACCAGCGGGTCTCGGTGAGCGCGTGCACTCGCGCGCCGGGCGCGGCGATCGCCCACTCGAGGAGGCCGTTGTCAGGGCCGACGAAGAACTGGTCGTGAGCCTGCACCGCGAGCGCCCGCCGAGAGGTGCCCACTCCCGGGTCGACCACGGCGAGATGGACCGTGCCTGCCGGGAAGTCGGGTGCAGCGGCCTCCAACACGAACGCTCCGTGCGCCACGTGGCCCGGCGTGATCGTGTGGACGAGATCGACCACCTGCGACTCGGGGGCGATGCCGTGGAGGACGCCACGCACCACGCCGACGAACCAGTCCTCATAGCCGAAGTCCGATGTGAACGTCACGATAGGTCGCGCCAAGAAGTCTCCCGGATGCGGGCAGCGGATGGGGACGGCGAATCTAGCCCAAGCGGCGGGGAGCGGCGAGCATCGCCGAGAGGATGCGCCACGCTCCATCGGGCGTCATGCGATGCAGGCAGCGCAGGTCATCGCACTCGTCGCGATGGCACGGGCTGCATTCGACGCGTGCGCTGTAGGCGCGATGTCCCTCGGACTCCGGATAGGGGAAGAACATCGCGGGACGATTGCGGCTCATCAGGCCCAGCGTCGGCGTGCCGGTGGCCGCCGAGGTGTGCACGGGCCCGGTGTCGCCGCAGACGAAGGCCGCACACAACGATTGCAGCGCGACGAATCGCGTGAGCGGCCAATCGCGGACGAGCCAGACGCGACCGCTCGGCAGGGCGTCCAGGACCTCGCGCGCCATCGCCGCTTCGCCGGGCCCGGCCGTGAGCACGATCGCCGCGTCCTCATGCGCTTCGAGCACGTGCCGGGCGAGGGCGGCGAAGTTCGCAGTCGCCCAGCGCCTCGTCGGCCAGCGGGCTCCCGCGTGGAACCCGACGAGCCGAGCCCCGGGCGGCACTCCCATCGCATCGAGCGAGGCGCGTGCTTCGGCTCTCCAGGCTTCGCTCACGTGCAGCCGGGGCGTCGGGACGGGCGTGGGCGGCTCCCAACCGAGCGCCGAGATCGAGGCGAGGTGGAAACCGCTGGCGCTGAGCGTGCGCGGCTTCGAGTGGTGGGTGTAGAGCGCCGAGCGCCAGCCTTTGTTCGGATAACCGACACGGGTGCGGGCTCCCGAGAGCGCGCTCCAGATCGCGGTGCGGGGATTGCAGAAGCAATCGAGCACCAGGTCGGGCGCGAATCGCCTCAATGACTTGATGAGCGATGCGGTGTCGCGCAGCGATGGCCGCGAAGGGACGGTGATCACCTCATCGATGCGCGGGTCCTCTTGCAGGAGCGGCGCGAGGGAGCGCTCGCAGACATAGGCCACTTGCGCCGAGGGTGCCGCGGCACGTGCCGCATCGAGCAGCGGCATCGTCAGGCAGAGGTCGCCCAGGAACCTCGGGCGGATCAGGGCGATGCGGCGCACAGCCGCGGGGTCGAGAGCGCTCATGTAGGATGCGTGCGACGGTAGCGCGGGCCCGCCGCGCCCGCCACCGACGATGGGAGGGAAGCCTTGAGCGAGCCGAGGCCGACACGCGAAAGCCGGTTGATCCACGGACCCGACCCGACGCACACGGGTTCCGTCTCGACGCCCATCGTGCACAGCGCCACGTTCAGTTTCCCGAGCCTCGAGGCCATGATCGAGGCGCAGCAGGCCGGCTCGGCGGGATCGTTCTATCAGCGCGTCGGCCATCCCACGATCCATGCCGTGGAATCGCGACTCGCCGACCTCGAAGGGAGCGAGGCGGCGCTGCTCTTCCCCTCGGGCATGGCGGCGATCTCCAGCGCACTCCTCGCGCACCTCAAGTCGGGCGACCACGTGGTGTGCGTCGATCCGTGCTACGGCGGCACCCAGCAGTTCCTGTTGTGGGGACGCGAGCGGTTCGGCTGGGACTACACGCTGGTGGATGCACGAGAGCCCGGCGGCTGGGGCTCGGCGTTCCGCCCCGAGACCCGGTTGTTCCATCTCGAGTGCCCGATCAATCCCACGCTCGTCGTGATCGACATCGCCGCTGCCGCGGCTTTGGGACGACAGCACGGCTGCGTCGTGACCATCGACAACACGATCGCATCGCCGCTCGGCCAGCGGCCGCTCGAGATGGGATGCGATCTCACGCTGTACAGCGCCACCAAGTCGATCGCCGGTCACAGCGATGTGCTGGCCGGCGCGGTGATGGGTTCGCGTCAGCGACTGGCGCGCGTCCACGACGTGCGCAAGGTCTTCGGTCCGATGCCCGATCCCCAGAGCGCGTGGCTGATCGAGCGCAGCCTCAAGACGATGGCGCTGCGGGTGCGGGCGAGCAATGACAACGCCCTCGAACTGGCCCTCCGCCTCGAGCGGCATCCTCGCGTTCGCACGGTGTTCTACCCGGGGCTGGCGTCGCACCCGCAGCACGCCATCGCCCTTCGCCAGATGCGGCTCGGGTTCGGTCCGCTGCTCGGATTCGAGGTCGAGGGCGGCGCCGGTGCGGCGCTGCGGCTGGTCGAGCATCTGCGATTGATCAAGCATGGCGCGAGCCTCGGCGCGGTCGAATCGCTCTCGAGCCTCGCGGCGCACACCTCGCACCTGATGCTGGGCGAGGCGGGCCGCGCCCGGGCGGGGATCCCCGAGGGCCTGGTCCGGCTGTCGGCGGGCATCGAGCCGGTTGACGACCTCTGGACGGACCTCGAGCAGGCTCTGGTGGCGGCGGCGAGCTGACGCGCGCTGCTGTGCTAGACTTCTCGCCGCTTTCCGCACTCCCCATCCCAGCCCGGAGGATCCGCTTGAAGCGCTTCGTTCCGCTGCTCGCGTTCATCATCCTCGCCCTCGGCGCGACGAACCTTCTCGCCCAGGCGAAGCCCGCTGCCGTCAAGGCCGCACCCGCGGTCGTCGACAGCCTCACGCTGCTCGAGCGTGCCGTGGCCAAGGACTCCACCAAGTTCGACAGCCTCTACAAGCTCGGTGTGCTCTACATGGACCGCGAGCGCATGCCAGAGGCCGCCAAGGTGCTCGCCAAGGCCGACCGTGTCCGCCCCGGTGACCTGAAGGTGCTCGTCAATCTCGGCGTCGTCCACGACGCGCAGGGCAAGGCGGCCGAGGCGCAGGGCTACTATCAACGTGCGCTCGTGAGCGCGCCCGGCGACTCGGTGGCGATGTGCCGCCTCGCCAGTTCGCACTACGCCACAGGACAGTACGACGTCGCGCTGAAGTACCTGCGTGATCTGATCCGACTCAAGCCCCGTTCGCACTGCGCCTATTTCACGATGGGCGTCGCTTTCGCGGATGCCGGCATCTACCGCGATGCGATCCGCATGTGGCGCAAGGTCGTGGAACTGGCACCGGACTCCCCCGAGGCGCTCTCGGCCAAAGAGTCGATCGATGTGCTCGAGAAGTTCATCAACCAGTCCGCGAGTCCGGCGCAGGACCACAGCGGGCACTCGCACTGACCCGGAGCCACGCGAGTGCGTGAGTCGCGCATGATCTATCTCGACCACAATGCCAGCACGCCGGTCCGCCCCGAGGTCGCCGAGGCCATGCACCAGGCCCTGCGGGACCTCGGGGCGAACCCTTCGAGCCCGCACCGGGCCGGCCAGCAGGCGCGCGCCGCGATCGAGCGGGCTCGCTCGCAGGTGGCCGCCATGGTGGGGGCTGCGAGCGAGGAGGTCGTATTCGTCTCGGGCGGCACCGAGGGCGATCACCTCGTCGTGATCGGCGCCGCGATGGCGTGTCGCGCCCAGGGCATGGCCGTGGCTGCCTCGGCCATCGAGCACCATGCCGTGCGCGGCGCCGCCGACGTGCTCTCCGACTTCGGCTGGACTCATCACGCGCTACCCTGCGATGCCGATGGGCGCACGCAAGCGAGCGCGATCGATTCTCTGCCCGAGGGCACCACCCTCGTGTCGCTGATGTTCGCGAACAACGAGACGGGCGTCCTGCAGCCGGTGGCCGAACTCGCGGCGAGGGCGCATGCGAGGGGCATGCTGGTGCACTGCGATGCGGTTCAGGGCGCCGGCAAGGTGGCCGTCGATGCCGGAGCGCTCGGCGCCGACTATCTGGTGATCTCGGCGCACAAGTTCGGCGGACCCAAGGGCACCGCCGCCGTCATCGTGCGCAAGAGCGCGCCGCTCGAGGCGCTGTTCCGCGGCAGCGGCCATGAGCGTGGACGCCGTGGCGGCACCGAGAACGCCGCCGGCATCGTCGGCATGGGCCTCGCGGCCGAGATGGCCTGCCGGGACCTCGATCGCGAATCGGAGCGGATCGCCGCCCTGCGCGAGCGATTCGAGTCCCGTTTGCTCGAGGCGATCCCCGACGCGGTCGTGCATGGAGCGGCTGCCCCTCGGCTCCCCGGCACTTCGCAGATCTCGTTTCCGGGGGCACGAAGCGACTACCTGCTGATGGCGCTCGATGCGCGGGGGCTGTGCGCCTCGGCGGGCGCGGCCTGTCACAGCGGCGGCGTCGAGCCCTCGAGTGTGCTGTCGGCGATGGGCGTGGGCCGCGACCTCGCGATCTGCGCCATCCGCTTCTCGCTCGGGCGCACGACCACAGCCCAGGACATCCAGGGCGCTACCGGGATCGTCACCGAGTCCGTCTCGCTCGTGCGCCGCACGCAGGCCACGGCCGTCTCGCTGCCATGAACGTGCTCGCCGCCATGAGCGGCGGCGTCGACAGCGCCGTCGCGGCCGCCCTGCTCGCCGAAGCGGGTCACACCGTCACGGGCGTCACGCTGCGGCTCGCCTGCTACGGCAAGACGCCGATGAGCCCGCGCGCATGCTGCACGCTCGATGCGATCGATGATGCCCGCCGCGTCGCCACGAGTATGGGGTTTCCGTACCACGTGATCGATGCCGAAGACGTGTTCAAGCACCGCGTCATGCAGCCGTTCGCGGATGCCTACGCCAGCGGCAGGACGCCGTACCCCTGTGCGCTGTGCAATCAGCACCTCAAATTCGGGGATCTCGTCACGCGCATGGAACTCGTGGGTGCCGATCGCCTCGCGACCGGTCACTACGCCCGTGTCACCGAGGAGCACGACGGTTCGCGAGCACTTCGTCGCGCTGCCGACCTCGAGAAGGATCAGACCTATGCGCTTGCGCTGATTCCCTATGCCGTGCTCGAGCGAGTGGTGTTTCCGCTCGGCGATCTGCACAAGGCGGAGGTGCGCGCCCACGGCGAGCGTCTCGCACTGACGTGCTGGGACAAGCCCGAGAGTCAGGACCTCTGCTTCGTTCCCGATGGCGACTATGCCGGTTACCTCACGAACACGATGGGGGAGACGAGAGGCACGGCGCCCGGTGAGTTCGTGGACACAACGGGCCGCTCACTCGGCACGCATCGCGGCATCCTCCATTACACCGTCGGCCAGCGGCGCGGGCTCGGCGTGGCCTCGAGCGAACGCCTCTATGTCGTGGGCATCGATGCGCTCAGCAACACGGTGACCCTCGGAGCGCGCGATGCGCTGGAGCAGGTCTCGCTCGTCACCGGGCCCGTCAACTGGCTGCTCGCCGCGCCTCCAGCCGCGGGCACTCGCGCGAACGTCCGCATCCGCTATCAGCATGGGGGCGCCGAGGCCACGCTCCACCCGAGGAGCGACGGAAGCGTCGAGGTGAGATTCGAGCAGCCCCAGGCGGCCATCGCGCCGGGCCAGCTGGCGGTCTTCTACGCCGGGGATTATTGCCTCGGCGGCGGCGAGATCGCGCATGCGGGCTCGAACCGGGATTTCGCGAGCGAACCGAGCGAGGCAGGAGCGGTCGGCCATGTCGCTTGAGGCGCCTCCGCAGGTCGAGCTGCGGTCACTCGATCACTGCCTCGCCTGCGGCGGGCGTCATTTGGGTAAGCTGGCGATGGTCTACCACTTCGCCGGCCAGCGATTCCCGTCGGCTGAGTGTCGCGATTGCGGGATGCGGTTCCTCCGCGTCCAGCCAACGGGCCGCATGCTCGAGCGCATGTACTCCGCCGAGTACTTCGACACGGATTTCCGTTGCGGTCGCAGCGAGGCCACGGCAGGCGATGAGGCCGCATTCCGGGCGGAGAACGACGGACTTCTCGACCGAATCGAGCGCTTCCGAGGCGTGGGCCGACTGCTCGACGTCGGTTGTGCCGAGGGGCTTCTGATCAAGCGTGCGGGCTTGCGCGGTTGGAGTGCAGCCGGCGTGGAGCTGTCCTCCGATGCTGTGGCGCGCGGGCGGGCGATGGGACTGACGATCCACGAGGGCACGCTCGACTCCGCACCGATTCCGGAGGCGAGCCAGGACGTCGTGTACATGGGCGATGTGCTCGAGCACGTGCCCGACTGCCGCGCGACCGCCGAGCAGGTGGCGCGTGTGCTCGTGCCGGGGGGTCATCTGATCCTTCGCGGACCCACGACCACGCACTCGCTCGCGCGCGGGCTCGCGCTGCGGGCCTACGGCCTGCTGGGCCGGGAGATCGCGCTGCATGAGCCGCCCTATCACCTGTGGGAGTTCACGCCCCGGTCCCTGACGACGCTGCTCGCCTCGGTGGGACTCGAGATGGTGCTGCTCGAACAGGCCAAGATCCCGCCCGGCCGGCCACATGGCAGCAAGAGCGCGCTGCAGCGGCTGGTGCTGAACGCCATCGACAGCGTCAATCTCCCGATCACGCGTCTTGCGAACATGCTGGGTGATCGCGTGTTCCTTGTTGCGCGGCGGGTTCCGTCGCTGGGCGGACGGACCTCGCCTCAGCGATAAGTCGACTTCAGCGCTCCCCACGATCGCTTCGATGCAGAGACGACGCCGCACGCGACATCGAGCGCCCCCACCTGTCCGCAGTTGTTCGTGTTCGCGATCGAAGCACACGGGGAGTTGGCGGTGAGTCCGAAGTGATCCGCGCCGAGATCGCAGAAGCCGGGGTCCAGCTCGAAGTTGCCGCTCGTGCCGATCGGCGAAGCGAAGCCGACGACATTCAGCCCGCCCGCGACGTAGAGGTCGCAGCAGACGAAGCTCGATGTGCCGGGCGAGAGCGCCGCGTGGATGTTCGAGTTGCTCGCCGGGAATGCGATGATGCTGGCCGTGGCATCGAACCTGCCCGATCGCGTGAAGTAGAGGTTCCCGCCCGCGAGTGCTGCCGCATTGTCGGCGACCGTCGTGTGGTCGAGCACGACGCGAGCGTGTTCCCAAGCGGTGAGGCCGCCACCGTAGGCGCCGCATTCGTTGCCGTACACGAGGCAGTGGAAGAGAGTCGTGACGCCGACATGGTCGGCGTAGAGACCACCGCCCGAGCCGAACGGCGCGTCATTGTCCCGGATCGTGCAGAACTGGAACGTGGGTGAGCCTTGGTCGACGTAGACTCCCGCCCCGGCGGTCCCGAAATTCTGCTCGATGATGCAGTCGATCAACATGGGGGAGGCATACTCGATGTAGACGCCGCCCCCGGGGCTGAGCGTGTAGCCATTGCGAATGGTGAATCCGCGGATCTCGGTCGAACTCGTGACACCCGCGAGGATCCTCATCGTGCAACCCGCCGCGCCGCCGTCGATGATGGTCGTCGCCGGTCCGCTGCTGCTCTCCAGTCTCACGCCATTGCGCGCCGCCGTGAGTACGACGTTCTCCGTGTAAACCCCCGACCCCACGAGGATGAGATCGCCCGAGGTCGACGCGTTGAGCGCGCCCTGGATCGTCGAGTGGGTTCCTGGGACATGGATCGTGGCGGCCGCGCTCGGCGAAGCGGTGAGTACCGAAAGCGAGAGGAGGAGCGAAGTCGCAAGTCTCATGGCGGAACCTCCCAGGAGGAGTGAGTGCGTGTGGCGGCGACGCGAATGACCAGCGGCAGCCTATCAAGGTGGCGCTCGTCCCCGATATCGGAATCTGTGACCCTCGGGGTTCCGATCCCAGGAGAGTGCCGCTCAGGTCCCGCGAGAAGCGCGCGCAAGTTTCAGCGAGATGACATTCCTCGCGGCTCCAAGCGCAGTCGTAACTCGCTCGCCGGTATTGCGCTGTCGCTGCGCCACTCGCTCACCTCGACCTCCCGGTCCGGCAGCCGTCGCAAGAGCGAGAGGGCCGAGCGCGCACGCTGCGACCGCGGCGTCTGGAGGTGCAGTTGCCAGTGGGTCGAAGCCGACCCGACCGCGACGGGGAACGCCGCTTCGACCCGCGACGAGTCGAGCCTCGCGTGACCACGCTCGCCCTTTCGCCAGCCACCCTGTGCGCTCCACCTCGCGAGGAAGGAGACCTCGAGTCGATAGGCGCCCGGGATCAACCCACCGAGGGCGTCCACCTGCAGACCTCGCTCCGTGAGACCCCAGACGCTGGCCACCCGCCCACGCGGTCCCGACAGTGAGAGGCTGCCGATCTCGAGGCTGTCGGCTGCGAGTGAGAGCGTGCGGGCGCTGTCCGCGAGCGTGAACCACATCGTCGTGCTCCCCGTCACCCACGATTTGGCCGGGTCCAACTCGAGGAACACCGCCTGCGAGTCGGGCGAGACGGCGGTCGAGGCGGCGTTCGGCATGGGCGAGCCTGCGAGCAGCAGCATGGCGGAGATCAGGAGCAGCATGCCCGCACGCTAGCCCGGCGAATGGCGGGACCGCCAGTGGTGATGTCGTCCCGCGTCCTGCGACGGTCATTGACAGTGCGGCGAGCCGCCTCCTAGCTTGGGCGCCATGCGCGCGATCGACCTTCAAGAGCCAGCTGTCGAGACGCGCGCCCTCAAGCGCGTGTTCAAGGCGCGCGGCGGCAAGGAGGTCGTGGCGCTCGATGGCGTCGATCTGACCATCGCCCGCGGCGAGGTGTTCGGTCTGCTCGGCCCCAACGGCGCGGGCAAGACCACCTGCATCAAGATCCTCAACACGCTCCTCTTCCCCTCGAGCGGTGAGGCGCGCATCGCCGGACTCGACGTGGTCCGCGATGCGCAGGAGATCCGCCACCGCATCGGGCTGGTCTCGGGGGGCGAGAACTCGGGCTACGGCATCCTGTCGGTGCGCGAGTGCCTGTGGATGTTCTCGCAGTTCTACGGCGTGCCGAATTCGGTTGCCCGCGAGCGTATCGATCGCCTGCTCATCGCGGTCGACATGGTCGAACTGGCGGATGCGCGCATCAATCGGCTCTCCACCGGGCAGCGTCAGCGCATGAACTTCGCGCGGGGATTCGTCTCGGATCCCGAGATCCTGTTCCTCGATGAGCCCACGCTCGGCATGGATGTGAACGCGGCTCGTCGGCTCCGCGACTGGGTCCTGGTCTGGGTGCGCGAGCGGCCCGAGCGCACGGTGCTCCTGACCACCCACTACATGGCCGAGGCCGACCAGATGTGCGATCGCGTCGCGATCATCGATCGCGGCGCCGTGCTCGCGTGCGACCGACCGGCCGAGCTGCGCCGCCGAGTCGAGGGCGGGCAGCACGTCGAGCTCGAGGTGAGGGTCCGCGAGGAGGCCTCGCTCCAGCTCGCCGAGCTGGCGGGGATCGTCCTGGTCTGGGGTGCGCCGCATCCCGAGCACGGCACGCACACGCTCAAGTTCCGCCTGCCCGATGGCTCCCGGCTCGGCGAGGTGCTGCGCGCGCTCGAGGAGCGTGGCCTCTCGGTGCAGGGGCTCTCGACACGCGAGACGAGCCTCGAGGACGCCTTCATCGCCATCGTCGGGCACGGTCTGGACGAGACCCCGGCGGCGCGATGAGCCGAGTCATGGCGGGTGGTCCCGAGCTGTTCATGCGCGCGATGTGGGCACGCAGCTACGTGCGCCTGGTGGGATCGTTCCGGCAGCCGGAGTGGTTGCTGACCGACGCCGTGTTCCCGAATCTCGCGATGTGCGCCTTCGTGTTGCTCTATCGCGCGCTCGGCGCCCCGAAGAGCTACGAGGCGATGGCGGTCATCGGAGGGGTGCTCGTCACCTTCTGGTTCAACGTGCTGTGGGGGATGGGCGCACAGATGTTCTGGGAGAAGCAGCAGGGGCAGCTTCAGCTCTACTTCGCCGCGCCGTGCTCGCGCATGGCGATCCTGACGGGCATGGCCGTTGGCGGTCTCGTCACCTCGACGATCCGGGCGCTCGTGGGCGTGGCGATCGGCGTGTTCGTATTCCAAGTGCAGTTGGCCGAAGTGTCGTGGCCCATGTTCACCCTCGTGTTCCTGCTCACGATGACGGCGCTCTACGCGCTCGGCATGACGCTCGCCAGCCTGTTCGTGCTCTACGGGCGAGAGGCCTGGCACTTGTGCAACGCGCTGGCCGAACCGGTCCAGTTCGCCTCGGGTCTCTATTTCCCGGTGCGCACGTTCGGCGCGATCGGTGCGACGCTCGCCTCGCTCCTGCCGCTCACGATGGGAGTCGATGCGCTGAGGCAGGTGCTGCTGCACGAGGCGGCGCAGGGACTGCTGCCGCTCTCGACCGAGATCGCCCTGCTCGCCGGGTTCACGGTGGTCTTCCTGTGGGCCGCACGCGGCGCGCTGTCGCATCTCGAGGTGCTCTCCAAGCGAGAGGGAAGGCTGACGCAGCGATGGCAGTGAGCGCCACGATCCAGCGTCTGCGGACATCCGCCTGGCTCGGATGGCAGATCGAGGGCAACTGGGCCGACCCGACGATGTTCGCCATCTACGTGATCGCTCGCCCGTTGGCGACCGCGCTCATCCTGGTCGCCATGTACCGCGCTGTGGGCGGGGCCCGCATGGACGAGGCGCTATTCGCCGGCTTCTACCTCGCCAATGCCTTCCACAACTACGTCAACTTCGTCGTCGTGGGCATGGGCTGGGCGGTGTTCGAGGAGCGCGAGGAGTACGAGACGCTCAAGTACGTCTACGCGGCACCGATCGGGCTGTTCACCTACCTCGTGGGACGGTCCTCGGAGAAAGTTCACGCTCGCCACCGTCAGCATCGCTCTCATCCTGGCGCTCGGATGGCTCGGACTCGGAGTGCGCTTCGATCCCGCGGTCGTCCAATGGGGTCCACTCGCGATCACGATCGTGCTGGGGCTCGTCGCGACGCTGTTCGTCGGCTTCTTGGTCGCGGGTCTCTGTCTGGTGCTGACCCGTGCCGCGATCACCGTGATCGAGGGCCTGACCGTGGCGCTCTACCTGCTGGCCGGCGTGATCTTCCCGCTGGATCTGCTGCCGGGCGTGTTGCGCGCGGTGGCACTCTCGCTGCCGTTCACGTGGTGGTATGAGGCCCTGCGCCGGTTCACGTTCGGGCGCGGCGCGAGTGCTCAGCTCGCGTCACTCTCGGACGGCCAGTTGCTCGCGGCGTTCGCCGCGATGACCGCTCTGACCGCCGTGTTGTGCTGGGTGGGATTCCGCGCTCTCGATCATCGCGCGCGGCGACTCGGACGGATCGACCAGACGACCCTGTTCTAGAGCCTGCCGAAGCCGCAATGCGCCGTCGTGCACCTCGCACGGCGGCGCTTCGTCGTTCGGCTCGACGCTCCCCGGGAACTCTCGGGTTCCGTGAGTCGCGGTCGATGGCGCGACCGTTGCTCAAGTCGATGGTGCACTCGGCCGAAACCCATGGTCGCTCATCACACGTGCTCACCCCGACCAACGACCCCGGGAGGAATTTTGGTTCTCAGTCCCCTCATGGCAGCGGGCTTTCTGGCCGCCGCGAGCCTTGCTTCGCCCGCCGGCATGCCCCAGGCCCCGCCCAGCGCGCTCACCAATGCTGTCGCCGTCACGCTGCACTCCCGCGCCGGGAACGCTGCGACCCCTATGCTCGAGAGGGGGCAGGAAGCCCCGGATTTCGTGTACCAGTCGCACGATCACCTCTGGCAGAACCTCCATAACATGTTGGAGGAGAGTCACATCCTCCTCGTGTTCGGTGCCTCGCAGACCGACCTCGCGCAGATCGAGCGGGAGCGCGAGTCGCTCCGCAAGCTCGGGATCTCGCCGGTGGCGGTGGTCAACGAGCGCGACGGAGATGCCCGCAAGACGCTCCGCCAGCTGAATCTCGGCTTCAGTCTGCTGGCTGATCCCCGCGGCGCCATCGGCGAGCAGTACGGCGTCCGGGATGCCTCGGTGGCTCACGACCGCGCGATGTGGTTCGTGATCGACCAGGACGGGGAGATCCGCGATCGTGGTGAGGGACTGCATCCCAAGTCCGGCTGGCCGACATTGGCCATGCACGCCCTCGACCTGCCGCCCGCGGAGATCACGGCGACCGACTGATTCTCCAACGCGGAACATCGAGAGCCCCCGGCCGATCCGGCCGAGGGCTCTTGTCATGCCCGCTTCACGGCACTCACGGGACTCAGGCGGCGCGCTGCTCCACCGATGGGATGAGCCAGGTCGCCAGTGCTCCGTGGAGTCGCTCGCGCTGGATGGGCTTGGACACGAAGTCGTCCATGCCGGCGGCGAGGCAGTGCTCTCGATCGCCCTGCATGGCGTTCGCGGTCAGCGCGATGATGGGGACGTGGCCGCCTCTCGTGCTCTCAATCGCTCGGATCGCACGTGTGGCGCTGTAGCCGTCCAGCTCGGGCATCTGGCAGTCCATCAGGATCGCATCGAAGGAGCCCGAGTCGAACGCCTCGACGGCCTGCTTCCCATCGGCTGCGAGAGTCACGACGCAGCCCAGTTTCTCGAGCATGCGTGTCGCGACCTTCTGGTTCGTCTTGTTGTCCTCGGCGAGCAGGATGCGGCTGCCCTCGAAGGCCAGATCCACGTCGCCTGTCGTGCCAGCCGTGGAGGGGTCGAGCATCTCGCGAGTCAGCAGGCCGCGCGGAGCGCCGCCCGAGCCTGCCAGTTGCTGCACGGCGGCCGCCAGTGTGCCGGTGCGGACCGGGCGTGTGAGCCACGATGAGAGTCCCGCCTCGACGAGATCGGCGATCGGATCCTCGGGCCGGGTGCGTCGGAGCGCTAGGACCTGCGGGCGCTGCACGCCCTCGGGCAAGAGTGCGCCGAGCAGCGCGGTGCCCTCGGCACCTTCGATGGGCTCGAGCAGGACGATGATGCGCACCGGGTCGTCTGCTTCCTCGGCGCCTCGCAGCCGCCGACGCGTGCCCTCGACTCCAGCCACTTCGTCCACTCGAGCGCCCCAACCCTCGAGCTGCTCGCGCAGCGCCTCGCGTGCCTCGGCGGGCTGTCCGGCGACCAGGATGCGAGTCCGCTTCAACTCGGCCGATGGCATCGGGAAGCCGGCCGCGGTCGGGTCGACGGGCAGGCGCAACGAGAACCAGAACGTGGACCCTTCGCCGTCTCGGCTCTCGAGCCCCATCGTGCCGCCCATCTGCTCGGCGAGCCGCCGGCAGATGACCAACCCGAGGCCGGTTCCGCCATGGCGACGCGAGAACGATCCGTCGACCTGGGAGAAGGGCTGGAACAGCAACGCCTGCTGATCCGCCGGGATCCCGATGCCAGTGTCCCGCACCGCGATTCTCACCTCGCTGTCCTCGAGTCCTGTCTGGCGGCCCACGATCTCGACGGTGACGCCGCCTCGCTCGGTGAACTTGACGGCATTGCCCACGAGGTTGAGCAGCACCTGGCGGACGCGGCCCGCATCGCCCATCAGGCGAACCGGCGTGTCCGGCCGGATCCTCAGCGTCAGATCGAGTGACCTCTCAGCGGCTTTGCCCTGCAGCAGGCCGAGGACCTCCTCAGCCACTTCGTGCAGGGAGAACGGCGCCTGTTCGAACACCATGCGGCCGGCCTCGATCTTGGAGACGTCGAGGATGTCGTTGAGGATCGTGAGCAGCGCCTCGGCCGAATGGGTGATCGTCTCCACGAACTCGCGCTGCACACCGTCGAGCGAAGTGTCGCGCAGCAACGAGGCCATCCCGAGCACGCCGTTCATCGGGGTGCGGATCTCATGACTCATCGTTGCGAGGAACTCGCTCTTGGCCCGATTCGAGCTGTCCGCCTGTTCGCGCGCCCTCGCCATCTCCCGCTCGTCGAGTCGCACGGACGTCACATCCTCGATCACATAGGCGAAGCGAGCGTGCTCACCGTCCGAGGTCGGCAGCGCCGTGATCGTGGTGGCCAGCGTCCGCTCCACTCCGCCCCGCTCGATCAGGAGATCGAAGGAGACGGCCTTGCCCTGCCGCTGGCTCTGCGCCATGCGATGACGAAGCAGATCGAGCGCGTCGCTCGGCAGTCCCTCGGGGGCAGCGTCCGCAGAGGGGTCGCCATCGAACAGACGCTCGGCTTGGGCATTCCTCAGTCGGTGCATCATGCGGTCGCCGTCGAGTTCGATCACGCCGCGCATCAGGTCGGAGTGGTCGAAGAAGCTCTGGAGCAGGGCATCGTGTTCGCTGCGCTCGCGGGAGACCTGTTCGAGGCGCGCATCCGACCGGCGCGAGAGGAGCGTCGCGCACACCGGGACGGCGATCGCCGCACCGATGAGGAACGTGGCGAGCGGAAGCACGACGTCACTCAGCTCGCGGATCGGGACTGGGCCCGCGATCGACAGCACCACCGCCGCGCCGCCGAGCGCGCCGACCGAGCTGCACAGTGTGAGAATGAACCGGTTCGGGGTCATCGAGCGTCGTCTCTCGGTCACGGGTCATGATCTCGGGCTTCGGGGGCCGGACGGCAAGCCTGTCTCGGAACCTCGGCGCAACACGGGCCTCATGGGGAGG
>JAYWEM010000129.1:0-36845 GCA_043779265.1 bacterium
GCGAACACCGTCGCACTCGGGATCATCGCGATCGGATGCCAGGCTCCGATCGGGTCTCGCTCTCCCGGCAGTCGGAGGGCTGCGATCGCGATCGGCTGCGCTCCCGGACTGAACAGCAGCACGCGGTGAGAGCGCACCAGATCGATCACATCCCCCAGCAACGAGCGGCCCAGGCTGGCAGCCGCCTCGTCGGCGACCGCGACGTCCGTTCCGGAGAGCAGCTCGTGAAAGCGATCGAGTCGCTGCACGAACGCGCGACTCGGACCCAGATCCACCAGGCGAAGCGTCGCGAGAGAGACCGCGATCAGGATCGTTCGGTCGCCTCCCGTGTGCAGATCGAGCAGCAGCTCGCCGTCTCGCAGCACCTGGGCGCGGAGTCGGGTCAACGTGACCGGGCGGAAGGCCCCTGCCGAGTCCGGATTCCCGGGGGCGCGCAGACGTTCATCGAGTGTGATGGCCTTGAGCGGCTGCAGCGCGTCGAACACGCGCTCGGCTCGCACCGTTGGCGTCATCGGCAATGCGGGATCCGTGAGCACGCGAGCCGCGAGGGCCGACACCGCGGCAGCATCGTCGCCGAAGCTCTCGCGCGACGTGTAGTCGCGGCTGAACGAACGCAGTGCGAGGAGCTGCTTCGTGAGCAAGGGCAGTCGCTCGGCCGCCTCGGACAACCGGCCCAACTCCGCCAGCGCCTCGGTGCGGAGCCGCGAGCTGACGAGATCCCCGCGAGCGGGCTTCGTCCACTGATCCACCTTGCCGACTTCGTCGATGACCGCGAGCGCATCCGCCGGTCGGCCGTTCATCACGAACGCGCGCACGATCTCGGCACGCAGCTCGCCCCCGACGCCGGCGTCCAGGCCGGCGAGGTCGCCTCGATGCCGAATCGCCAGCGTGAGGGCCTCGGCACCGCGGCGCTGATTGGAAAGCGCCAACATGAGAACGGCGGTTGCACGCAGATTCGCCGGCCTGCCGATCGAATCCCGCAAGGCGAGCACGGACCGCATGCGACGCTCGGCCTCACCATTTCGAATCTGCCTCAGGCGAACCGATGCGAGCGACGTCTCGAGTTCGGCCCAGGAATCAAGATCGCGCGTGCGCCATTCGCTGCTCGCGCGCTCGAGCACGCTGGCCGCCTCTTCGGATCGGCCGAGCTGCGAGAGGGCACGCGCGAGGTTGTCGTAGCTCGAGGGCTGCAGCGGCCGCCCGGTGCGTCGTTCGTGCTCGGAATAGGCCGACTGCGACAGTCGGATCAGCTCGAGCGAGCGACGTGGGTCCCCGAGCCACCATTCGAGTACACCGAGATTGTTGTAGAGCTGGGCTTCGGTGAGGCGGTCCTCGGCGGCTCGCGCCTCCCGGACCTGACTCATCGTCAGCTCGCGCATCTCGTCGTGGCGTCCCTGCCGCGTCAGGACGCGCTGGAGTCCGACACCCGCCTGGCGCAGACCCATCGCGTCGCCAGCCGTCGTGAACAACTCCCGCGAGCGCCGATAGCCCTGACGCGATGCTTCGACCCGGCCGCGCTCCAGGTCGGCGAGCGCCAGCCCCAATCGAGCCCAGCCCTCATGCGACGGGCTGCCCCACGATCGCGCCCAATCGCGCATGCGAGCCCACAGTCGAATCGACTCCTCATGTCGCCCACCCTCGGTGCGAGCGAGAGCCCGCCACCTCGTCGCCTCGAGCACGCCCAGCGTGTCACGCAGCGCGATCGCCAACTGGTCGGCCGCGACCAGATCGGCCTCGCCCTGATCGAATTCGCCGCGATAAGTGCGCGTGCCGCCTCGCTTGATGAGCGCCTGCATCAGCAGCGCGCGGTCCCCTCGCGCCCTCGCGCCGTTCACCAGCGAGTCCAGGAACACCCACGCCTCGGTGCGCTTCCCGGCCCGGTCGAGTTGGTCGAAGCGGCCGATCAGCGCGCGATTGCGCCGCCACGACTCATTGGTCGGGAACGGTGGCTCACCTTGCTGACCGAGCGCAAGGGTCGGCAGGAAGAGCGAGGCCAGCAGGACGAACAACGGCAGCGACAGGCGCATGGGCTCAGGATGCCGTATCGCAGGGCCATCCGGCGAACCGTGAGAATACCATTCTGGTTGCGCGGACTCCGCCGAGGCGTCACTCTTCTCACTCGGAACTTCGGCCCCATCCCCCCATGGAGGCCTCCGCCCCCCGGCCGCCCCGGGTGCGGGCCCGCCCCTCGACAGCTGCGATCAGGAGTCTCCATGGATCCCCTTGTCCTCATCCGGTACGTGCACCTTCTTTCCGCCTTCATCTTCGTCTCGGCGCTGATGGCCGCGCACTGGAACGTGATCGCCGCGCGCCGCGACGCGGACTGGCGCGCTCGTGCGGCGCTGTTCGAGCTGAATCAGCGGATCGGACGCTACTTCGCGCTCGCGCCGCTTCTGGCGCTCGGCATCGCCGGCAACCTCCTGGCGATCCAGTTGGGCTACCGGATGGCCGATACCCCCACTTTCCGCATCGTCAATGGCTTGTGGATGTTGCAGCTCGTGCTGCTCGTCGCTGTCGAGATCTCGTCAGCGGGCAAGCTCGCCGCGCTCTCGCGCGCCGCCGCCAACGCCACCTCTCGCGACGATTCCAACTCCGCCGACCCCGTCGAGTGGCGGCCGCTCCTCGGCCGCTGGCGACTCGGCAATGCTGCGCAACTCGTGCTCTTCGTCGTGTTGCTCTACTTCATGGCCCGTCCTTGGAGCTGAAGGACGAGCGCTCCCCCAACGTGAGGTGAGAATGTCCCGATCGCGTCGTCTGTTCGTGTTGGCCGCCCCTCTCGCGCTGCTCCTCCTCGTCGCCACGCAAGCGCTCGCCGCGACCGTGTTCACGCGCTCAGGGCTTCTGCCTCGAGGGGCAGCAACCGCGATCGCCGCGCGGCCCGAGGTCTCGCGCCTGAGCCTCGAGCCCTCCGCCGTCGAGGAGTTCCGCGCCGCCAAGGGCGGCGAGCTCTCGCTTCCGCTCGCCGATGGCTCAGAACTCTCGCTGGAGCTGGAGCCCTATGATCTGTTGGGCGCAGGTAACAGCGTCTCCATCACGGACGCGCAGGGCCGCAGGCCCGCTCCGGTCTCGACGACGCTCTATCGCGGCCGCGTCACCGGGGAGAAGGATTCCTGGGTCGTGCTCGCGCTCTCGGCCCATGGCGCGATGGGAACCATCGAGCGCGCCGGGCGTCGCTGGCAGCTTCAACCCACTGAAGCCGGTACCGGCCCCGTGAGGTCCCACACCTACTCGCCCGAGGATGTGCTCGCGTCCCAGGGGACATCGCGTCAGTGCGGAATCGACGAACGCAACCTGGACGCCTACCAGCCATTCGGTCCGGGACCGGTCGTCGATCCGGGAGCGATGCGCCTGGGCCCCGGCCGCGAGAACACGCCGATGGCGGTGCAGCTCAACGCGCCTCGTCTCGTCTACAGCATCGCGGTGGACTGCGACCAGGAGATCTACGCGGTCAAGTTCGCCTCGAACCTCACCAACGCCACCAACTACATCCTGACGCTGCTCGGCACTGTGAACCTCGTATACGAGCGCGACGCGGAGATCACGCTCAAGTTCCCGTACGTGAATCTGTGGACCGCGTCGGACCCGTACTCGGCGAACAACACGACCGACCAGCTCACGCAGTTCCGCGACTACTGGAACAACAACATGGGCGCCGTCTCGCGCTCGTCGGCGCATCTGCTCTCCGGACGCTCGCTCGGCGGCGGCATCGCCTACGTCGGCGCGATGTGCGGCGGGTTCGCCTACGCCGTCAGCGCCATCGACGCCAACTACGTCTACCCCACGAGCACGGCGACGTGGGACCTCACGGTCGTGGCGCACGAGCAGGGCCACAACCTCGGCGCCTGGCACACGCACTCCTGCAACTACGCCGCGCTGGGTTACTACCCGGTCGGCGGCACGCCCGACTCCTGCCAGGCGAGTGAAGGTGGGTGCGCCACCTACACGAATCGCGTGCCTCCCGACAAGGGCACGATCATGAGCTACTGCCATCTGAACGCCGGTGTCGCGAACGGGATCCGCGTCGACTTCCACACGGCCTCGATCTCGCGCATGCGCACGTACTCGGCGGGCGCCTCGTGCGTGACGCCGGCGGCGATCCCCCCGGCACGCAACCCGCAGATCGCCGCCACGGCGACCGGTGTCCGCCTGTCATGGACGACGCTCGCGATCCCCAACTTCGTACGGCACGACATCTACCGCAGCACGCTGCCCCTCGATCTCGCCCCGACCTACCTCGGCACGACGACCGGCAACTTCTTCGATCACGCGGCGCTCGGTCAGTATTACTACCGGATCCGCACCTACACCGTCAGCGACTCCTCGGCATGGAGCGCCGAGCTCAAGGCCAACGTGTGCTCGTTCGCACCCGCCGTGAACACGATAACCGCTTCACTGCCCTCGGCGATCCGCTCGGCGGATCTGAATGAGGACGGCATCCAGGACCTGGTTGTGGCCAACTTCGGCGCTCATACGCTGAGCGTGATGCTGGGGCTCGGCACCGCGGGCGTCGGCAACGGCACGTTCGCCGCGCCGGTGAGCGTGCCGACCGGAGCCAACCCCAACTCGCTCGCGTTCACCGATGTCGATGACGACGGCATCCTCGACGTGGTCGTCGGGCTCGATGCCCAGACCGATCTCGCGATCCACCGCGGCTTGGGCACCGCTGGCGTCGGCGACGGCACGCTGGACGCGGCCACCTTCGTCCCGCTGCCGATGGCGGCGCGCAGTGTCGCGATCGCCGACCTCGACGAGGATGGCTATGAGGACCTGATCGCGGTGGGAGGCGGAAGCGGACTCGCCATCGCGCGCGGCCAGGGCCTGTCGGGAATCGGCGACGGCACGTTCGCGGCGGCCACGCTGATCTCCGTGACCACCTCACCAGCCGTCGTGCAGGTGGTGGACTTGAACGAGGATGGCATCTGGGATCTGGCCATCGGCGCCTCGTCATTGCGCGTGCTGCTCGGCAACGGCACCGCCGGCAAGGGCGACGGCACGTTCGGCCCCGTCGTCACCTACAGCGTCGGCTCCACGCCCTCGAGCATCGCCGCAGGCGATCTGAATGGCGATGGCATCACCGACCTGGTGGTGGGCAACGCCGGCACCAACACACTCAGCGTGCTTCTCGGCAACGGCACCGCCGGAGTCGGCGACGGGACGCTGCAGGCGGCGATCACCGTCAGCACGGGTGCGAACGGACCTCGCGACGTGCAGCTCGCCGATTGGAATCAGGACGGGCTGCCGGATGTGGGCATGGCCAACAACAGCAGCGCCAAGGTGGCCACCGTCTTGCAGGGCAACGGCGACGGCACGTTCAGCCCGCCCAGCACCTACGCGGTGAGCACCGTGCCCTACGCCGTGGCACTCTCGGACTTCGACGAGGATGGCGGCGTCGACCTGGTGGTGTGCAACCGCAGCACGCAGAACGTCTCAAGGCTGATGGCGGGCTGCGATGCCACGACGTCGAGTGCGCTCGCCATCGTCTCGCCCAATGGAAGCGAGACCTGGTTCGAAGCCGAGGAGCGTGTCATCTCGTGGACCAAGGGCTCGGGCGTGCTGTCGGTGGATGTCGAGGTGTCGCACGACGACGGCCTCAACTGGCAGACCATCGCCTCGAATGTGCACGAGACCTCGTTCACGTGGTCGGTGACGCCGAGGCAGGCGGTGGGGACGGCGAGGGTCCGAGTCGTCGATCGCAATCGGCCGCAGTATCAAGACGGCAGCGACGCCGCGTTCTCACTCGTGCCGCTCAGCGCGCTGTCGGTGGATGATCGCGTGGCGCGTCTGGCGCTGCGTGGCGCGTGGCCGAATCCGATGCGCGGCGCACTCACGGTGTCGTTCGCGCTGCCGCGCGAGGGCGATGTCCAGCTCGAGCTGATCGACCTGGCCGGCCGCCGTGTCGTCTCGCGGATCGAACGCTCGCTCGCCCCGGGCGCGCACCGCCTGTCACTGGCGCACGGCCTCTCGTTGGCGCCGGGCCTGTATCTGGTGCGCCTGGCCCACGGCGGCGAGATGCGTTCGCTCAAGGTCGCGGTCATCGACTAGGCAACGCACGGCGCTCGGCGCTCGTGCGTTCTGCAATCCGTTGCAGGCGCGCGAGTGCCGCAAACCACGGCGCTTGCGTGCACGCGGCTATGGCCGCCTGCTTGCACCATTCCCCTGTGCGCGCGGGGTTCCGAGGCCTCGGATCCGCCGCGCCCCGAGGGGGGTGCACATGGGTCGAATGCACTGGGCGTCGGTCGCATCGCTCGCATTGATGCTCGTCACGGCATCGGTCGCGATCGCGAGCGACGAGCCCTCCGACGTGCTGCGCGAGCGCGACGACACCGCGTGGCAACGCGCGCTGATGCTACGCGAGAAACGCGCCGCGATCTTCTCGGGTGCTGAGCGCCGAGCCGCGAGACTCGCCGAACGCGCGCGGCTTGCGAGGCGCGCCAAGCGAGGCGAGGAGGCGGCGCGCGTGGCGCTGGCGGCCTTCCGGCTCAAGCGTCCGGCCGGCGACGTGGACGGCCCCTTGCCGATCTCGTCGTCGCTCCAAGCCGGCATCGAGCGAGCCACGTCGCGCTCGACCGCGGCACTGCCGCTCAACGTGCGCACCAACTCGACGAGCGGCGATGCTGCCGGCGCGGGTCAGTCCGAGACCTCGATCGCCGTGCTGGGCGACCACGTCGTGGTGGCGTGGAACGATGGGCAGGGGTTCAACACCAGCGGCGACACGCAGGGCTTCGCGTGGTCGAACGATGGCGGCGCGACGTTCGTCGATGGTGGCGACGTCCTGCACCCGCCCGCCTACCCCGGCTGGCGCTGGACCAGCGATCCCGTGCTCACCGTGAACGAGCGGACAGGGGAGTTCTGGTACTGCGGGCTCGCCGATCCCGACTTCGCCACCAACGCGATCGGCGTGGCGCGCGGCCGCTTCGTCGGCGGAGCGTTCGCGTTCGACAGCGTGTTCGTGGTGAGGCAGGTCGCGCACTCGGCCGCGTTCCTCGACAAGCAGTGGATGACCGCCGACTCGGCGAGCGGATTGCTGATCGTGACCAACACGACGTTCGCGGCCTCCAACCAGATCGACGCCTATCGTTCGAGCAATGGCGGCCGCACGTGGTCGACGGCCACCAAGCTCTCGAGCACGACGGACAATGGTTACGTGCAGGGCTCTCGCATCGCCGTCGGGCCCGTCGGTGAGCTGCACGCGATCTGGTTCGCAGCCGATCAGGTGACCGATGAGGACAACGTGCGCTATCGCCGCTCGCTGGATGGCGGCGCCACGTGGTCGGCGGAGACGACACCCGTTCGCTATCTCGCCAACACCGCGAGCGGCGCGCCCGGGTTCAATCGAGAACGTGGCATCGCGTTCCCGAGTCTTGCGGTCGACCGCTCCTCGGGAGTGAATCGCGGTCGCCTGCACGTGGCGTGGGCCGAGAGCTTCAACTACTGGAACGACCTGTTCCCCTCGACCACCAGCACGCCGTCGAAGCTCGAGGTCGAGGGCAATGACGCGACGTCCTCGGCCACGCCGTTCACGATCGGCCACGTGCTGCGCGGCACGCTGGCCGCCACGAATAACCAAAACGACCGCGACTACTTCTCGTGTGCGCTCTCGGCCGGCGAGCATCTCTACGTGCTCGCCGACTCCACACGTTCGACCAGCGGCACCACGAATTCGGCCGCATTCACGATGCGGCTGTTCGCCCCCGATGGCACGCAGCAACTGGGCTACTCGGGCGACACCGATAGCGCGAGCGTGTCGAGCGCCCGCTGGATCTTCACCTCTCCGGTCAGCGGTACCTACTACCTGCGCATGGCGGCGATCTCGCGCCGGACGATCGCCTACCGCATCCGCACGAGGCTCGGCGTGCGCGGCAGCGAACGCGGCCGCGACCACCGCGATGTGTTCGCCGCATGGGGAGAGGGAGGCGCCTGGAGCACTCCCGTGCGCATCGGCGATGACGGCATCGGTTTCGACAGCTTCCTGCCCGAGATCGCCGTCGCCGCCGACGGCATGCCCTACGCGTGGTGGTACGACCATCGCGACGACCTGTTCGGATCGCGCGCGCATGCCTATGTGACGCGTTCCCAGAACGGCGGCGTCAGCTGGCAACCGAGCACGCGCTTCACCACCTCGTCGTCCAACTTCACGGCGTCGGCCAGCAACATCTCCCCCAACATCGGCGACTACAATCACCTCGCCGCCAGCGCCACGCGCCTGCACCCCGTGTGGTCCGACGCGAGGGGCCCCGACATCGACGTGTGGAGCGCCGGACTCCCCACAACCACCAGCGCGCTCGCCGCCGCCGCCGACACCACGCTCGCGCCTTCGGCGCAGGCCACGTTGGCTTGGACGATCCGCAACGACAGCCCGTTGTTCGAGGGGGACCACCAGTTCTCGCTCTCCGACACGCGCGGCTGGCTGACGGGCGGCGCCACGCCGATCACGCTCTCATCCGAGGCCCAGACCAGCTTCATGACCCAGGTAAGCGTTCCCGACTCGGCCGCTGACGGCACGAACACGCTCTGCCTTTCGGTCACGAATGCCGCCGGCGTCCTGGTCCGTCGCTGCTGCGCGACGATCGCGGTGCAGGCACCGGCCCTCGGCGTGGGTGGCTCCTCCGTGGGCCTGTCGCTCGGCCGGCCCAGCCCCAACCCCGCACTCGGTGCCGCCTGGATCGCCTACTCGCTGCCACGCGCGGGGCGCGTCCGGCTCGCCGTCTACGACCTGAGCGGTGCCCGCGTGCGCGACCTGCTCTCCGGCGACCAGGGCGCCGGCCCCGGCCGCGTGCGCTGGGACGGCCGAGACGCCCACGGCACCCTCGTGCGTGCCGGCGCCTACTTCGTGCGCCTTGAGGCCGCTGGCGAAGTGCGGGTGCAGCGATTGGCGCTGCTGAGGTAGTCAGCCGACGGACCACATTCGTGCCGGGTGAGCTGGCCCGCGGGTCGAGATCGTCGGCAACGTGCCCCCCCCCGACGACATGCAACAGTGGCGGCCCCCAACCCGCACGAATTGCCTTGAACGGCCGTCGCACCCTGATACTTTCCCATTTCACGCTATCCGGCGTGAGGGCCCTTAACATGGAGGTGTGTGTGTTTAACAACCACCGCGCAAACGCCTGGGTTCCGCTACTGGCTGGCCTGTTGGCATCGTCGCTACTGTCGTCCCCGGCAACTGCTTGCTTCATCTGCAACGGTCTTGGGTACCTCAGCAACATGGACGACAATGCGAGAAGCGGCTGCCAGCAATCCATTCTCTAGATCAGAACGGCAATGCAGTCGGGGTCTAGTGTTCGCTCACCGGCGGGCCGTGCGTCACCGGTGGCGGGTGCCCGGGCTGTCCGAAGGATGGACTCGAAAGCGCGCCTCGAAGTCCGGGTACGTGCTCGAGGTCGTTGCCTTTGCGACGGCCTCGCCCACCGAACCCGGCGAGCAGATCAGATTGGGTCGAGCTTCGAACCTCGAGGTGCGAACGGTCGCAGGCCGTCTCGCTGAAGCGCTTGGCGTGGACAAGGACGACGTTCGTCTCAGAGGTGTGGTTCGGCACACAGGACTTGAACCGGCCAGTTTCGCCCTGACAGGTCTCGGCGGCAAGGAAGCCACCTTCACGGTCTCTCGGCTGGGCGACCAGGTCATGGTTCATTGCTCCAATATCCGCATGACCTCCACCGGAGAAGATCATCGCATCACCCTGAGCCACTTGGAGACATCGGTCATCCGACTGGGTGAGGAGGGGCTCCTGCTGGCCCTGAGTGGAGCGATCTTCGAGAACAGACTGGAGATGGGGCGTGTCATCGAGTCGCGCTTCTCGTCGGCTACACTCGGTGCACAATTGGGAGTCCGCGCCTCGGAGTCAGGTGTCGAGCTCGCCCCATCGGGTGCGGCTATCACGAGCCCGACCTGGGGTCATCTGAAGACACGGTATCGATAGTCGGCTCACGATCACCCGTGGCCACAGCAACAGCTGTTGCTGTGGTCACGAGTGCAAAGTCTCTTGATCGGAGTCCAGTCATGCGATCGCCTCGGATCCGAGTGATTCATGTTGCGCTCCTCGCGACGACCCTGCTCGCGTGCTCGTTTCACGACGCAAGCGCCCGGCGCACCTCGACGGATGCGATCTCAGCCATCGGCGCGTGGGACGAAGGGTGGTGCCTGGCGACCCTCCTCGCGTATCCAGCAGACACCTCGAGAGAAGGGCTTCGGCGCATCCCCAAGCGCTCGAGTGCGCGGTATGTACCCGAGGACTCGGTGACGGTCACGGGACTGCTGGGTGCCCTCGGCATGAAGGCTGAGGACTACTCGGGTGCGTCACTTGCGTTCGTCGTCGGGCACGAACGGCATGCGTTCGTTTTCTACAAGCCCGGGATGGCCTCAGTGCAGATCCGGATCCGTCGCATCCCCGATGACGTGAGGGTGGAGTTCCTAGAGGGGGTCGACACGGTGTCCACTCGACTCCTGAGTCGCTCCGAGATCTCGGGTCGATTCAACGCCTTCCAGGTTCGGTGTCGAGTCGGTGGGCGGCCCGCGATCCTGACGGCGGTCGTCCTCCCCGCTTCGACGAGTGACGCGCTTCGATTCAACCAGTGGTGGGTCGAGAAGTTCCAAGGGAGCTTCCTCCGCTCAGCGATCTCGTCGTTCCGTCGATTCGACCCCTCGCTCATCTCGAGGCCGATCGACACTTGGGAGCGGTTCGGCCGCTGACGCACCTCGGGAGCGCACGGGTGAGCCGACTCGCGCTCCGAATCCCGGCTACCCCAGAATCCCCTTGCATGCCCGGAGCCAGCGTGTTTTTATGCACGACCTCGCATATTCATGCACTCGCCTCCGGAGGCCCTCTTGTCCCGCTCGCTTCGGCTCACCCGCATCGCCAAGCTGCTCAGTGGCCAGCGCTATTCCAGCCAGGAGGAACTGGCCGAGGCGCTGGTGCACTCGGGAATCGACGTCACGCAGGCGACGCTGTCACGCGACCTGCGCAGCCTCGGGGTGGCCAAGCGCTCGGGCGGTGACGAGGGCTCCTGGTACGAACTGCCCGGACCCGCAACCGAGGCGTTCGACTCCCGTCGTCAGGCGCTCGACCTCACGGTGTTCGTCAACGAGGTCCGGGTCGCGCAGAACCTCGCGGTGGTCAAGACCCCGCCTGGTCATGCCATGGCGGTGGGTCGCGCCATCGACATGATGACCGTGGAGGAGCTGATCGGCACGGTCGCGGGCGACGACACGGTGCTGTGCATCCTCGCCGACACGGCATCGGCCAAGCGCTTCAAGAAGCAGCTCGACGGCTATTCGGCACGCCGAGGAGCGGCCAAGTGAGCGCGCCCACGCTTCCCCCGGGCGCCGTCCTCGCTCCCGCTCCGGCCAATGGCTCCCCCAAGGGTGCGCGCAGCGCGCGCGTCGCGGTGCTGGGCGCGAGCGGCTATGCGGGCCAGGAGTTCGTGCGGCTGTCGCTGATGCATCCGGGCGTCACGCTCGCCGCGCTCATCTCGCGTGAGCACGCGGGACGCTCGGCAGCCGAGCTGCTGCCGGGGATCGATGCGCGCGCGGTCAAACTGCCGAACCCGATCATGCCCGAGGCGCTGCCAGCGCTGTGGGCCGCAGGCGGCTTCGACACACTGGTGAGCGCCATGCCACACGGCGCGTTCCGCGAACTGCTCGCCGCGCACCCGCAGCTCGAGAGCGACGATCTGCGCGTGCTCGACCTGTCACAGGACCATCGCACTGGGGATCGCGACTACGTGTACGGCCTGCCCGAGGCGTTCCGCTCGCAGTTGGCGGGCGCGATGCGCGTCGCCAATCCCGGCTGCTATCCCACGGCTGCCGCGCTCGCGCTGCTGCCGGCCGCCGAAGCGGGCTGGCTGGCGGGGCCGGTCATGGTGACGGCGCTCTCGGGAGTCTCGGGCGCCGGTCGCAAGCCGGCGCTGCGCACATCGTTCGTCGAGATGGACGGCGGCGCCGCGATCTACAACGCGGGCGAAAGCCACTCGCACGTGCCCGAGATGGCGCGAACACTGGCACGCCTCGCGGGCAGCTCGCACGAAGTGGCGTTCGTGCCGCATCTGGCGCCGATGGCGCGCGGCATCGTGCTCACGGCGACGGTCTCGCTGAGCGAATGCGTCAGCCCCGAGGATGCGCACGCCCTCTACAGCCAGCGCTACGCGGGCGAGTGGTTCGTGCGGCTGCTCGACTCGGGCGAGTGGCCCGAGACGCGCTCGGTCCGCTCGAGCAATCGTTGCGACATCGCCGTCACCACGGTGCACGGAGGCCGCACGCTGATCGCGACCGCGGCGCTCGACAATCTGGTCAAGGGCGCGGCCGGACAGGCGCTGCAGAATCTGAACCTCATGCTGGGCTGGCCCGAGAGCTGGGGGCTGCCCGTCCACGGCAACCCGTGGTGAATCACGAAGGGCCTCCTGGCGCCAAGAGCCAGGGGACGCCTGGGACGGTGCGGGGAACGAGTTCGCGCGAGACGCGGGCCACCTCGCACCCGAACGCACCGGAGAGCGCGTCGGCGACGCCTGTCGTCGTCAAACTCGGAGGTCGATCGCTGGAAGCGCCGGGAGCGCTGCCTGCGTTCGCCGCCGAAGCGGCGCGCCTCTCCGGTCCTCTCGTGTTCGTCCACGGCGGCGGTGCCGAAGTGAGCCACTGGCTCGAACGGCTCTCGATCGCGCCGCGGTTCGAGAACGGCCTGCGGGTCACCGACGCCGCGACGCTCGAAGTCGTCGCCGCGGTGCTCGCGGGCCTCGCCAACAAGCGCCTCGTCGCCTCTCTGCGCGCCGCCGGTGTCGATGCGGTGGGCCTTTCGGCGTTGGACGGGGGCACCCTGACGCTCACGCGCCACCCGGAGGCCGACTCGCTCGGCGAAGTCGGAGTTCCCTCGGGCGGCGATGCGACGCTGCTCCGAAGCCTGCTCGCCCAGGGCCGCGTGCCCGTGCTGGCGAGCCTCGGCATGTCCGCCGATGGCGCGCTCCTCAATGTGAATGCCGATGACGCCGCCGCCTCGATCGCTTCGCTGCTGGGCGCATCGCATCTGCTGTTGCTGTCCGACACGCCGGGCGTGCGCATCGAGGGCGCCATCGTCGAGTCAGCCGATCGAGCGGGACTCGCCGCGTTGCGTGCCCACCCCGACATCACGGGCGGCATGGCACCCAAGCTCGCCGCATGCGCGGCCGCACTGACCGGTGGCGTCGCGCGCGTGACGTTGTCGCGCTGGGAGTCCGAAGGCGACCTCGAGCGACTCCTCGCCGGCGGTGCCGGCGGCTCGGTGTTCACGCTCGCCGCCTCGCCCCTGGAGGTCCCCTCATGAGCCGCGACACCACGGTCCTCACGCCCCCGCCATTGACCGACGAGGCGGCACACCTGGCGCCCACGTATCCGCTGCCCCGGCTCGCGATCACCCGCGGCCAGGGGGCTCGCGTGTGGGATGAGACCGGCAGAGCCTATCTCGATTTCGTGAGCGGCATCGCGGTCAATGCGTTCGGCCACGCTCCGGCAGGACTCGCCGAGGTGGTGGCCTCCCAGATGGCGCAGCTGGGTCACACCTCGAATCTGTTCTCGCACGCGCCGGGCATCGCGCTCGCCGAGGAACTCCTCTCCGCCACGGGCTATGACCGTGTGTTCTTCTGCAACTCGGGAACCGAGGGGATCGAGGCGGCGCTCAAGTTCGCGCGAGCGCGTGCACTGGCCCAGGGCTCCTCGGGCCGCGGCGTCCTCGCGTTCGAAGGCGGCTTCCACGGCCGCACGGCGTTCGCCCTCTCGGCGACGCACAACCCCGCCTACCGCGCCCCGTTCGGGCCGCTGGTGCCGGGCGTGCGGTTCGCGCCGTTCAATGATGTCTCCACGCTCGATGCCATACTCGACGGCGGCGTGTGCGCGGTGATCGTCGAGCCCATCCAGGGCGAGAACGGGGCGGTGCCGGCCGATCGCGACTTCTTGATCGCCCTGAGAGCGCGCAGCGAGGCACTCGGAGCGGCGCTCATCTTCGACGAAGTGCAGAGTGGCATGGGCCGCACCGGCCGCTTGCTGGCGCAAGAGCACTTCGGCGTGAAGCCCGACTACACCGTGATCAGCAAGGCGCTCGGAGCGGGCCTGCCGATCGGCGCCGTGCTGATGAGCGCCGAGGCTGCCTCGCACTTGGCACCCGGAATGCATGGCTGCACGTTCGGCGGCAATCCGGTGTGCAGCGCCGCGGCTCGCTGGGTGCTGGCGCAAGTGCGAGAGCCCGCGCTGTTGGAGCGCGTGCGGCGCGCGGGTCGCCACCTGGCCCAGGGACTCGAGACGCTCGCCTCGAAGCACGCCGCGATCCGCGAGGCCCGCGGCATGGGGCTTCTGCGCGCCATCGACCTCGAGGCCGATTCGCCATTCGATGCAGCAGCGCTCGTCAGCGTGGCGCGCGAGCACGGATTGCTGCTGGTGCGAGGCGGTGAGCGCGCCGTGCGCTTGCTGCCGCCGCTGAATGTGACCGACGTGGAACTGGATGAGGCCCTGGCGAAGCTCGACGCCGCCCTCACGACTCTCTCGAGCGAGGAAGGAGCACCTCGTTGAAAAGCACCGTTCGCAAGGCTGTGCTCGCCTATTCGGGCGGCCTCGACACCAGCATCATCGTGCCGTGGCTGAAGGAGCACTATGGCTGCGAGGTCGTCTGCTACTGCTCCGATGTGGGTCAGGGCGGCGTGGAGCTCGAGGGGCTCGAGGCCAAGGCCCGGAAGAGCGGCGCCAGCGAGGTGATCATCGAGGACCTGCGCGTGCCGTTCGTGCGTGACTTCTGCTTCCCGGCGCTGCGGGCGGGTGCGGTCTACGAGGGCCGCTATCTGCTCGGCACCTCGCTCGCACGTCCGCTGATCGCATCGCGTCAAGTGTGGTGCGCCGAGCGCACCGGCGCTGACGCTCTGGCGCACGGCTGCACCGGCAAGGGCAATGACCAGGTGCGCTTCGAGCTCACGTACATGGCACTGGCGCCGCAGCTCACGGTGATCGCACCGTGGCGCGAGTGGGACATCGTCTCTCGCGAGGATGCGCTCGCCTACGCCGAGCAGCACAGGATCCCGGTGGCGCAGAAGAAGGACGACCTCTACTCGCGCGACGCCAACCTGTGGCACCTCTCGCACGAGGGCGGCGCGCTCGAGGACCCGGCCAACGCGCCGCCCGAGGCGATGCACAAGCTGACCTCGAGCCCCGACCAGCAGCCCGCCTTCCCCGAGCGCATCACCATCGGCTTCGAGCGCGGCCGCCCGACCTCGGTCAACGGCCGCTCGCTGGGACCGGTCGAGCTGGTGGAATCGCTCAATGCCCTGGCCGGCCGTCATGGCATCGGGCGGGCGGATCTGGTCGAGAGCCGCTTGATCGGCATGAAGTCGCGCGGCGTCTACGAGACACCCGGCGGCACCGTGCTGCACGAGGCGCTCGAGGACCTCTGCCGCCTGACGCTGCCGCACGACCTGCTGCGCACACGCTTGGAACTCGCCCCGCGCTACGCCGACCTCGTCTACAACGGTCTGTGGTTCTCGCCGCTTCGTCGCGCACTGCAAGCCTTCGTCGACACCGCGATGGAGGTGGTCACCGGCGAGGTGTCGGTCGAGCTGCACCGCGGCCGCGCCGTGGCCGTGGGTCGTACCAGCCCGTACACGCTCTATCGCCCCGACCTCGCCTCGTTCGACATGACCGGCTATCGCTCGCAGGACGCCGAGGGCTTCATCCGCTTGTTCGGCATGCCGCTCGCGATCGCGGCACGCCGCGGCACGCCGCCCGCACCGGTCGCCGACACGGCGGAAGCCGAGAAGGAGCCGATCGCACATGGCAGCTGAGCAGGTCTGGAAGGGCCGCCTGTCGGCGGGCCTCGATCCAAGGGCGCAGCGACTGAACGACTCGCTCGCGGTCGATCAGCGGCTGTGGCCCGAGGAACTGGCGCTCTCGCGCGCGTACTCGCAGACGCTGGGCGAGTGCGGCGTCATGAGCGCGAGCGAGGTCACGGCACTGCACGAGGCCTGTGATGCGCTGGAGCGCGCACTCGTCGAGGGCACCGTCACGCTCGCGGGCGAGGACGTGCACTCGGCTGTCGAGCAGGCGCTCGAGCGGCTGTGCGGCGAGCCCGCACGCCGTCTGCACACCGGGCGCAGTCGCAACGACCAGGTGGCGACGCTGCTGCGCATGCATGTCATGCGTCTGGCCGAGAGTGCGCGCGCCGGAGTCGTCGCGCTCGAGCGCGCGCTCGTCACCCAGGCGAGGGCCAGCGAGGCGCTGGCCTGCGCGTCCTACACGCATCTGCAGCCGGCGCAGCCGATCACGCTCGGCCACTTCTGGCTGGCGCACGCGCAGGCGTTCGCTCGCGATGAAGAGCGTTTCGCCGCCGCGAGAGAGGCCGCCGATCGCCTGCCCCTGGGCAGTGGCGCCGTCGCGGGCAGTCCGCTGTCGTACGACCGCCTGGCGCTCGCCAACCGTCTCGGGTTCTCGCGCCTCGCCGCCAACAGCCTCGATGCGGTGGGCGATCGCGACTTCGCGCTCGAGTACCTGAATGCCGCGGCGCTGCTCGGCGTGCATCTGTCGCGGCTCGCCGAGGACCTCGTGCTGTTCTGCTCGCCCGCCTTCGGCTGGTTCGTTGCGCCCGATGGATTCTCGACCGGCTCGAGCCTGCTGCCGCAGAAGCGCAACCCCGATCTGTTCGAGCTGGCGCGCGGCAAGAGCGCGCGACTGCTGGCCAATGCGCAGCAGCTGGCCACCCTCCTGAAGGGTCTGCCGTCCGCGTATCAGAAGGATCTGCAGGAGGACAAAGAGGCCGTGTTCGACACGGCCGACACGCTCGCCGCGCTGCTCGACGCCCTGCCGCCGGCGATCGCCGCGCTCGTGCCGCAGCCCGCACGGCTCGCCGCGAGCCTGACCCCCGACCTGCTCGCGGTGGAACTCGCCGATGCGTTGGTCGCCGAGGGCGTGCCGTTCCGTGACGCGCATCGCTCGGTGGGTCAGTTGTGGGCCGCCGCCGAGACCGCGGGCGTCGAGCCCGCCGCGCTGCCGCTCGCCAAACGCATCGCGCTGCATCCGCACTTCGATGACGCGCATCTCTCGGCGCTCAGCGTCGAGGCCTCGCTCGCACGGCGCTCGCATCTGCCGGGTGCGGGATCGGTGGCCGAGCAGTTGGCCACCGAGGAGGCGCGCCTTGGGATCGGGCCCGCGCCGAGCCCGCCGCGGACGATCCATCCGGTCGATGTCAGTGATGCGACACCGATGTCGACCGCCCTACCCGACGACTCGCCGAACGGCCCTCGTGTGCTGGCCGGTGGTCTCGTGCTGCGGCGCGCCCGGCTCGACGACGTCCCCGGCATCGCCGGCGTGATGGCCGCCTATGTGTCGCTGGGCGTACTGCTGCCGCGGCCCGTCAGCGAGCTGTACCAATGCGTGCGTGAGTTCCACATCGTCGAGCGCGATGGCCAAGTCGTCGCGTGCGCCGCGTTGCGTGTGCTGTGGAAGGACATGGGCGAAGTCCGGAGTCTCGCCGTGAGGCCCGACCACCATGGTCAGGGACTCGGCGTACGCCTTGTCGAAGCCGTGGTCGGAGATGCGCGCGCCGTCGGCGTGCCGCGGATCATCGCGCTGACGCGCGAGGTGCCGTTCTTCGAGCACTGCGGGTTCACCGTCGAGAAGCGCGAGTCGCTGCCCCGCAAGGTGTGGACCGACTGCGTGCGCTGTCCCAAGCGGCATGCCTGCGACGAGGTCGCCGTGATCCTGGACCTCGTTCCCGGTGCCAGCGACGCCGCCTCCAAGGAAGCGCGCCCCTACACCCTGCCCATGCCGAGCCTCGCCGTGACCGAGCCTCTGCTGCCCATCCTGTCTTGATCGCCACGCATTCCAGCAAGGAGAACCGCCCTGTGAACGGATCGCCGCGCCACCTCATCGAGCTGATGCTCGTGGATCGTGCGTTCGTGCTGGAGCTGTTCCGAGAGGCCGATCGCCTGCGTGCGGCGCGCGGCACCGCCCGTGCGCCCAAGCCGCTGGCGGGCAAGACCGCGGCCATGGTGTTCCACAAGCCTTCGCTGCGGACGCGCGTCTCATTCACGGTCGGCATGCACGAGTTGGGCGGCGACGCCATCGATCTGGGCGCGACCGAGGTGAGCGAGCACGGCCGCGAGACCGTGGCCGACGTGTCGCACGTGCTCTCGGGCATGTGCGACCTGATCGTCGTCCGCACGTTCTCGCACACACTGGTGCAGAAGCTCGGCCAGCACTGCAGTGTGCCCGTGATCAACGCGCTCACCGATCACTCGCATCCCTGCCAGATCCTCGCCGATCTCTACACGCTGTGGCGTATGGGCCGCGACCTCGACACGCTGAAGGTCGCGTGGGTCGGGGACGGCAACAACGTGCTGCACTCGTGGATGGAGGCGGCGACGCTGTTCGGGTTCTCGCTCAAGGTGGCGGTGCCCGATGGGTTCGAGCCCGACGGCGGGCTGTTCATCGAGGCCGAGGCCAAGTCCAAGGGCGGCATCCGCCGCACGCGCGATCCGCAAGAGGCCGTGCGTGGCGCCGACGTCGTTTACACCGACACGTGGACCAGCATGGGCCAGGAGGCCGAGGGCGACTGGCGGCGCGTCGCGTTCACCGGCTACACCGTGGACGACAAGCTCATGGCACTCGCCGACCCCGATGCCTCGTTCATGCACTGCCTGCCCGCACACCGCGGCGAAGAGGTGACCGACGCCGTGATCGACGGCCCGCAGAGCATCGTGATCGAGGAGGCCGAGAACCGCCTGCACGTGCAGAAGGCGCTGATGGTGGCGCTGGTCGGGGCGGGAGACGGGCCGAAGCGGGCGAACCGGGGAAGGCGTTCGCCAGGCGAGGGCGCACCCGCGCTCGGAGTGGCGTAGCAATCGGTGCTCGTCGCGCAGTAGGGTTGCCGACGGCGTCGAGCACCCCGATTCCGGCACTTCCCCTGGAGCCCTCCCATGTACGAGCCCAAGACCAAACCGACCAAGGTGAGCCCCGCCACCTACATCGCGGCCATCGAGAAGGAAGAGCGCCGCAAGGATTGCAAGGCGCTGGTCTCGCTCATGAAGCGCGTCACGGGTAGCAGCCCCAAGATGTGGGGCCCGAGCATCGTCGGGTTCGGCGACTACCACTACCAGTACGAGAGCGGCCACGAGGGCGACTGCTGCATCGTCGGCTTCTCATCGGGCAAGGGCCACCTCACCGTCTATCTGCTCCCGAGCTTCGATACGCCCGAGACGCAGGCGCTGCTCGCGAAGCTCGGCAAGCACAAGCACGGCAAGTCCTGCCTGTACATCAACCGCCTCGCCGACGTGCAGCTCCCGATTCTCGAGAAGCTCGTCACGCGCTCGGTGGCCGGGACCAAGCGCCTGCAAGCCAAGACGAAGAAGTGACGCAGCGCTGAACACCGGCACGTCCGGCAGTCGGCCCTTGACGATGACCCGGGGACGGCTACCGTGGTCCACCGTGCCGAACGTGCCCGGGTTCCGGAGGTCGCGATGGACGATGCCCCGGTTCACTTCTCGAGACGCAAGCCCCGCCGCTGCCCCGCGTTCGGCGAGGCGCAAGTCGTGCCCATTCGATATGGCTTCCCGACGCAGGAGTCCTTCAGTGACGAGACCGCGGGGACTGTCGTCCTCGGCGGTTGTGTGGTCACCAACCATGATCCCGCCTGGCAGTGCACGGCCTGCACGACACCGATCCACCGTGGATGAGTAGAACGGAGGCCACCGGACCATGCTCTGGAGCTCGCTGGCTCGGGACTTCGCGTATTGACAAGCGCACTCGACGATTCCCCACCCCACTCACACGGGACCTTCGAACTCATGCCGCTCCCCATCGACCCTCTCGCTCCCAGGGACTTCGACTTCATCCTCGGCGATTGGAAGGTCCGTCATCGTCGCCTGAACTCCCGTTTCTCGGATTGCGATGAGTGGACGGAGTTCGACGGGGAGTCGTCGACCACCAGGACCCTCGGAGGGTTCGGCAATCTGGAGGACAACCTCCTGCACTTGCCCGGAGGATCGTTCCGCGCGATCGCCCTGCGTTCGTACTCCACGGCGACACGGTGCTGGTCGATCTGGTGGCTCGACGGCCGCGACCCTACGCGCCTCGACGCGCCCGCGGTCGGCAGCTTCTCCGACCACATCGGTCTGTTCTTCGCCGACGACGTGCTCGACGGGCACCCGACCAAGGTCCGCTTCACCTGGACTTCGACCCCAGGGCGGAATCCTCGTTGGGAGCAAGCTTTCTCCCGTGACGAGGGAGCCAACTGGGAGACCAATTGGAGAATGGAGTTCATCCCGGCCGGCCGCGGCGCCTGAGCTCACGTCCGAACCGGACCTATCCCAAGGAGGCATTCATGAAGGCCGCCGCTCCCAAGTGGTTCCTGCCCGTCGCGATCGTCGCCCTGTTGTGGAACCTGCTCGGCTGCATGGCGTATCTGAGCGACGTGATGCTGAAGCCCGAGGACATCGCCAAGCTGACGCCCACCCAGCAAGCGCTGTATGCCGCTCGCCCCGCGTGGTCGGTGGCCGCCACGGCGATCGCGGTATGGGCGGGCGCGGCTGGTTGTCTCGCGTTGATCCTGCGCAGGCGCTGGGCGAAGCCGCTGCTGCTGGCCTCGCTCGTGGGTGTGATCGGGCAGGACATCGCATTGTTCGCCCTCAGCAGCGCGCGTGCCCAGATCGGAATGACCGCGATCGTCCTGCAGGGACTCGTGCTGGTGGTCGCGATCGCGCTCGTGCTCTTGGCGCGCAAGGCGAACGCCCGAGGTTGGACGAGATGAGCCCCCGGAACGCATCTCACCCCTCTGAAACGAGGTCCCCAGTGAGTCCGACCGCCCGCGCCTACGTGTTCAAGCCCAATGAGAGCGAGCTTCGCTGGATGGGAGACACGTCGGCCTTCTTCCTCGCCACCGGCGAACTCACCGGCGGCGCTTTCGGACTCGTCGATGAGCGCGCGAAGCGCGGCGTCGGGGCGCCGCTCCATCGGCACGATGAGGACGTGGAATCCTTCTATGTCCTCGAGGGCGAGGTGACGTTCTTCCTCGGCGACGCGCCCGGCCAGCAGGTGTCCGCGGGCGGATTCGCGCACATCCCGAAGGGCACGGTCCATGGATTCCGGATCGACTCCGAGACGGCGCGCTACCTGATCCTCACGACGCCGCGGCACGCCGAGTTTTACCGGGCGATCACGGGCACCGAAGTGCGCGCCGCGATCGGCAAGGCGACGATCGACCAAGCCTGCCGCGACTACGGCATCACGTTCGTCGGCCCGCTGCCGGAACAGGCGTAGGCGCCGCATGCTCTCGCCGCTCGATGTTCGCATCCTCCCGCAGCGCGCCGAGCATGCGGATGAGATGTTCACGCTGCTCCAAGACCCCGCGCTCTATGAGCACGAGGGCGAGCCACCCGCATCGCTCGAGTGGTTGCGCGAGCGATTCGCGCGACTCGAGTCCGGCCACTCGGCGGACGGCAGCGAGCAGTGGCTCAACTGGGTAGCGCAGTTATCGAGCGGCGAGCTGATCGGCTACGTGTGGGAGTACCTCGCGAAGGAGGGGCGCGGCCCCAGCCAGCCCGGAGCAGCGAGCTGACTGCACCGACATCTTGGAGCAGCGCTCAGTCGTGCACCGTCTGCGGCGAAGACACGCGCTGGGCTCCGTATTTCACGATCGCCTGGTACTCCGACTCCACCGTCACGTAGCTCAGGAATGAAGTGAGCGTGAGAAGAATACCGAGAGCGCCGATGACGAGATTTGGGAAGAGCAAGTCCCTGCCCACGACTTGGACGGTCGGCTCGATCTCGGTTCCAGAAGCCCTGCCGTCATAGGCCCGAGGATCCACGAACCTGCTGAAGAAGTATCGACTCGCGAGTGACCACGGGTTCCAGCCCACGATGAAGACGATGATGAGCCCCGCGAGGGCCTTCAGCGTGGCGATCCCCACCACCAGTGCTCCGCCGACCACCGCGCCTCGAATGATCCGCAAGAACTTGCGGAGCGTTGGGAGAATCGAGGAGTGCGCCTCAAGGCGGGCGTTTCTCCAGGCTGCGTCATGCTCGATGTAGCGCTCGCGTATCGGCCAACTGTACTTCCTGCGAGTGCTGACCAACTCGATGGTTCCCCGAGCACCGAGCGCCGCGAAACTGCTCTCCGCATCCGCTCCCCGCTCAACCGCGAGGATGATCTTGTCCTGGCATGGCCGGAGCACCCAGTAGTTGAACGCGTTGCTGACCACGCCCCACGCATACAAGGACGCGATGAACACCACGAGGATGACTGGGCGAAGTTGTTCTCTGAGTTTCTTTTTCTTGAATGCTTGGATCCAGAGGGCCCTTGCATATCGGACGACGACGGATGAGACCGGATGGAAGAACGAAACCAAGTACCAACTCAAGGCGCAGGCGGCCGCACCTTGGAGGAGCAGTTCAATGACACCAACGATCGCGTCGACAAGGCCGCTCATGGTGAGCTGAGGGTCCCTCATGCGGCCTGTCATCGCCAATCGTATTTTCGTCAGCGGTGGTCTCGACTGCAATCGACACTGGTACTAATCGATAGTCAGTGCCGACGAACAGCTACGACCGGCACAGCACGCACCTACCTCGGCACGTCCGCGAACTCCTTCCGGAACAGCTCACGCACCCGCCCGCTGCCGACGAGGTTGGACAGCAGCCGGTAGGAGTTGCGCTCCCTGCGGACCCTGCCCGCGACGATGGCGGGGTGGATCCCGAGCCCGCTGGCCAAGTCGCGCACGTAGCCGGGACTCGGTGTGTCGCGAAGCGGGCTGTCAGCCCATGCGGCAGGCGGGATGAGCGCGTCACGCGCGAAGTCGTCGGCCGCCAGCTCTCGGGGGTCGCGGCTCCCGCTCGCCTCGAGGTCGTCGTAGAACCCGGTGGTCGGCTCGGCGAAGTCCCGCAACAGGTGCCCGAGCTCGTGGAACAGCGTGAACCAGAAGTTGTCGATCCGGTCGTGACGGAGCGTGAGCGCCACCACCGGCCGGTCGGGCGTCATGAAGAACACGGCCCCATCCAGCCGAGTCCGCGGCAGGTGCTCGACCACGACGAGCGTGATGCCGTACTGGGACAGGTACTCCATGGCCTTGAGCGGGCCGTCGTCGAGCGCACTCAGGTGGGCGATGCCGCTCAGGACCTCGGCAGTGAGGCAGCCGGGCCGGTAGCGGCCGCGCGGCGTCACACCCCGGGCCACTTCCATCACCCGGGCCGTCCACGCCATGAGCGCATGCCGATCGTTGGGGCGGTCGGCCCGCTCGTGCTCGGTCTTGCGGGTGAGCACCTGGACGGGGCCCACCGCGCCGGCCAGAGGCCCGAGATAGGCTTCGAGTGCTTGCATCACCTCGGCCTCGGTCACGCCGGAGCGCAGCTTCAGCCAACCGCGGCGCTTCATCTCCTTGACGGGGAAGCGTGCGAGTTCGGCTTCGCTCCCATCGGCCGTGGCTCGTTCCTCGCCGCGCAGGAGCACGGTGGCGGGAATGCCGAGGCTGGTGTGCAGCGCCTTGAGCATGCCCAGGCTGAGCGGGCGCTTGCGCGAGAGGACCTCGGAGACGCGCGCACGACTGCCGATGATCGGCTCCAGGTCGCGCGGTGTGAGGCCCATCTGGTCCATGCGGAATTGCACCGCCTCGATCGGATCCGGCACGGTGACCGGGAATCGAGTGCGCTCGTAGTCCTTGACGAGTACCGTGAGCACCTCGAGCCGGTCGGCATCGGGCGTGCCGGATTCGGGGTCGAGCGCGATCAGGCGATCGATCGTGGCGAGGGCGCTGGCGTAGTCGGCCTCGGTCCTGACGATCTTGTGCACGGTTCTCTCCTCCACTCTAGAGTTCCCACCGATCGTACTCGGCGTGGGTCCCCGCCTTGAGCACGATCACCTTGCCGGTGTTATAGGCGACGCGAACGAGCAGTCGATAGGTGTTGCCTTTGAGGTTGAACACCACACGCTGGTCACTCAGCACGCTGGCCGACGGGTACCGCTCGGTGATCGCATGTGGCGTGTCCCAACTCGCCGACTCGACCTCGTGCATCCAGGCGTCGACGTGGCCCCGGACATCCGCATGCCTCTGTTTGAACTTCTCGAGGACTCCTAGCCCGACTACGTCCATGTATGCGCCTCAGGCTCCGGCCGGTCGCTTCGATGCTCCCGCGTGGTGGCCATTACCGATGCTCCCACCACGGGAGCATCATCGACCATTCGGACCGTGAAACCTAGTCAGGTTCTTGTCAGGGCACCGGGCCGGCGCCTATGCACAGGGGCTCAGGGCCTACCGCAGCGCCCGGCCCCGCCGATCCCCCATTCCCTTCGCCCCCGGTTCGGACTACGTTTCACAATCGCGACAACCCTGCGCTTAACCGTGACCCCGACGGCCGATCAGTCGCTCTCCCCGGAGCCCGCCCCTTCCCCCGCGCAAGAAGAAGTCCACCGACAACGACACGTCCGCCAACATCGGCTACGAGCAGAAGCTCTGGCAGATGGCCGATGCCCTGCGCGGCAGCATGGATGCCGCCGAGTACAAGCACGTCGTTCTGGGCCTGATCTTCCTCAAGTACATCTCCGACGCATTCGAGGAACAACACGCCAAGCTCGTGGCCGACAAGAAGGCTGGCGCCGACCCCGAGGATCCCGACGAGTACCGCGCACTGAGCATCTTCTGGGTGCCGCCCGAGGCGCGCTGGGCGCACCTCAAGGCGCAGGCCCGGCAGCCCACGATCGGGCAGTTGGTGGACGCCGCCATGGTCGGCATCGAGCGCGACAACCCCGCGCTCAAGGACGTGCTGCCCAAGGACTACGCGCGGCCCGCGCTCGACAAGGAGCGCCTGGGGCAGATCGTGGACCTGATCAGCAACATCCAGGTGGGCGACGAGGCGAGCCGCGCCAAGGACACACTGGGCCGCGTGTACGAGTACTTCCTCTCGCAGTTCGCCAGTGCCGAGGGCAAGAAGAGCGGCGACTTCTACACGCCGCGCTGCGTGGTGAAGCTGCTGGTCGAGATGCTCGAACCCTATCGCGGCCGCGTGTACGACCCGTGCTGCGGTTCGTCGGGCATGTTCGTGCAGTCGGTGGAGTTCATCCGTGCGCACGCCACGGGCAACGGCAATGGCGGAAGCGCCAAGCCCGACATCTCGATCTTCGGCCAGGAGTCCACCTACACGACCTGGCAGCTGGCCAAGATGAACTTGGCCATTCGCGGCATCGACGGCCAGATCGCCCAAGGCGACACGTTCCACAACGACCGCCACCCCGACCTGAAGGCCAACTTCATCCTGGCCAACCCGCCGTTCAACATCTCGGACTGGCCACGCAGGTCGTTCTTGAGCAGGCGGAGGTGCTGTCGGCGGGGTGGGTGAGCTGAACCGGCGGCTGACGCCGCAGAACTCGGAGGGCGTGATGAGCTCGGAGAGTGCACGCAACAGACTTTCGGAAGTACACGAGTTGGCGAGAACCACTACTCTCTACGGCACGCCGATCCTGCTCGCCGTGCTGTCCACGTTCTTGCTTGCTTTTGCCGTCGCTTCTGGCAACCAAGCGTGGGTTCGGAGTCTCGCTGCGCTGATGCTGCCGATCATCTTCGGCAGCTACCTGTTCGCGTTCAAGCGGAATGCCCTGCTGTTCATCGCCCAGATGCAGCCCGGCGTCGGCTTCATCGTCGGTCTGGCGATGGGCTCGATTGTGCTCGCGGTTCTCGGGTTCCTCGGCGCAACCGCGAAGGTCCCAATCCCCGAATTGCTGACTTCAGGTTGCTTCTCGGTCCTCGTGTTCTCAGCCGCTTCCAAGCGCGATGATAGCGGCATCGCACTGTTCTACGGCGTCATCTGCGGCGCACTGGCCTACGTCACGTTCTTCGGCTGGCCGCTCGTCGTGGCGAGCGCGCCGGTGACAGGCTGACCCCGTGAATCCCCACCACCAAGGCCGCACGTGCACGCTCGAGTCGCGGCGCCACGTGGCTGCGACGAGCGCCCGCATCCTCGTCAAGCTGCATGGGCACCCCCGGGACCGGGGTGAGGCTGCAGGCCCCCAGTCGCACGGCCAGGACGACTTGAACAAGATGTGGCCCTCGAACGACCAATTTGCATTCGCTCGTGCCCGCGCCGGCTGGTCCGCGGCACGCTCGCTCCCTTGCCGACTCCGATTCCGATGGCATGCAACCGCAGGCCAATCCCTTGACAGGCTTGGCATTGAGCCACAGTCTTGTTTCAGGACGACTGGGTCCGGGGAGCCTCAGCAGGCCCCGGATAGGTCCGGCATCCCGTCCGGGAATGAGCAGGCTGCGTTGGCGCGGAACTCGCACCTAGCCTTAGACTCTGTACCCCGCGGAGCGGTACGGCGATCGACTCAAGGCAAGGCCTTGACGGATTCATTCAGAATGTCGATGCCGTTCGTTCTCGCTCGATTCCCCCGACGGAGGAAGTCGACATGAGCGGAGCTCGCACAAGTCCCCGCGCATTCGGACCAGCCTTGGGTCGAAATCGCAGACTCACAAGGATGGTGCTGGCGACGAACATCTTGATCACCACCTTGTTCTCGTGTTCGGCCCTCGCGCCGAGTTCTTCGTTTGCTCACGATGAGCCTGTCCGCAAGAGATCTTTGCGAAAGGCAATTGAGCCCGCGGACACGAGACCATCCGTCGAGAATGTCTGGTCGCAGAACTTCGTCTTGTCGAGGTCGGACCGCCCTGAAGTGTTCAAGCTGCGCAATGGACAAGAGTTGGTGATTGACTTCAGGACGGCGGCGCGTACCGACACGCTCTTCGGCGGCAACATTCTTGAAGTCAGGCCGTTAGGCCAGGGCGCCGGGGTCTCGGTGGAAGTGAAGTCCTCGGACGTCGTCTCAGTTGAGTACAAGATCCTGGGCAATAGCCGCGACGCATTGGCAGATGTTTGTTTCCTAGTGACGTCGACATCTGAGCGACTCCGAGATCCGCTGGACCTAGCTCACATTCTCAATCTTGGAGAAGATTCGGAAGGCGGATTGCCTGTCTGCATCCGGCCCGAATTCGAGGGAGCCTCAATGCTGGTCCATGTCCCTCGTGCGCTCGGTCCGAAGGTCAAGCTCTACGCTGTCCGTCGCCCGGACATGGATCATCCCGCTTCGGACGAAGTGGGAGCCAATGGCCTAGATGGCTCGCTGAACAGCAGCAGACTTGCCTCCTCATCCAGTCCGTGTACGCCATTGGATGAAATCCTCGCAATAGAGCTCATTCACCTTGACATGCTCACACGCACAACACTATCTCTAAAGCATGAGTGTCGAGCAGAGGGTGCTGTGTTCGGGGCATTGATGACGGGGCCCCCGAAACACTGAGGCTCGGTCGATCCCGTCATCCAGATCGGGGTCGACAATGGGGGTATGTAGAGGCCGGCGAGGGCTATGGCTCTTGTCGGCACTGCTGATGCTCGCAGGCTCGCCACCGCGAGTCGCGGCGGTCGAGTTCCATGACGTGAGCACATCAGAGCGATTCGAAGTCGCGATGAAGCTCGACTGGACTCTCACGATGAAGCCGGCCGCTGCTGGAGCAGGGCTCAAGCTTCCCTTCCCCGCCACTGAACCTCCCGAAGGTTTGCATAGCATGCATTGGGGAGGCCGACGGCTCGAGAGAGCGACGTGGAGCACACCGACAGGCTCAAGGACCTGGCCTGCTAGACCAGCACCGCTCACCAAGGGAGTGCGCAGGCAGCCCGGAGATGGAGAGGTGGTGACTTTCCATGTGCCGCGAGAACTGGCAGGGGCGCCCAAGGTCATGCTGTCACTGACGCTCGTGGACAGTGTGTGGGCCTCCCTTGACGCCGCCCCGCGCGACATCCCGCCGCAGAAATCGCCAACACAGTTGGGCCAAGTGCGTTCTGACACGCTCTCCGATGCCTATACCCAAGCGCTTGTGCGCGACTATCAAGCCCGGCTGACTTCCGGGGTTCTGACGGCGCGCCAGTTGATCGAAGAACTCGTTGCCCGTCTTCAGGTATTACCGCAGGTCGTGAGTAGGCCGATTCGGCCCGCAGACGTCGTCTGGCGTGGTGTCAAGTTACTCGAGGACACACTCGGACACACGCCGCCGGAGGCACGTCCGGCACTAACCAAAGCTTTGGCGCGAAACATCGGAGTCGACTGCGATGACCGCGCGATGGCGATGGTTGCTCTGCTCACTGCCCTGGGTATCGAGAGTCGTCAGGTGACGGTGGTCGTGAATCCAGCCACCGATGGAGTTTGCAACTGGGAGATCGACCCGGCTGACCTCGGGCAGTCTGTCTTACATGCCATTGTCGAGTATCGCGGACCCTGTGGATGGGAGCAGTGCGATCCAACCTGTGGAACTGTTGGGTTCGTCTCGCATCTATTCCGCCTTGCATCTTCGGTGAACGGAAATGACCTCCTCCCGGGGACCACCCTCGGTTCCGAGATGACCTCAAGGCTCGCCTTGACTTCATTTCCGCTCGGCTCCCACCCGCACTCCGAGTTGTCCCGCGAACATCCATTGCGCCGCCGGAAGCTGCGGGTCGGCGATTGCACCGATGCACGCTTCAAAATCTCCAGCGAACGAAAAACAGACTAGCGTAGGCCCGGCTAGCCGCTCGCTGTCGCTGTCACGCGTGCCCACTATGCGCTGCCAGGCTCAAGGTTGCCCCTTCGGAGCCCCGCCCCCATCCGCCGCACGCGCCCGCTCGAATCGCGGCGCCCCATGTCGCACCCCTACGCGTGCATTCCGATCGAGCGCGACCACGAGGATCCCATGGCCTTGAAGCACCTGGGCACCCCGCTCCACGGCGGCCGGTGGTGAGCGAGCCGGTCACGCTCATCCCGCAGACGGCGGCGCACGCCGAGGAGATGTTCGCGCTGCTGTCCGACCCCGCGCTCTACGAGCACGAGGGCGAGCCACCCGCATCGCTCGAGTGGTTACGCGAGCGATTCGCGCGGCTCGAGACCGGCCGCTCGGCGGACGGCAGCGAGCAGTGGCTCAATTGGGTGATGGCCCTCCCCGGCGACGCACTCGCCGGTTACGTGCAGGCCACCGTGTAAGCGGACGGCCGAGCCGACATCGCCTACGTCGCGGGGGGTGCCCACTGGGGGCGCGGGCTCGCGAGTCACGCCGTCGCGCTCATGATCGCCGAGCTCATCGAACACCATGGCGTGCACTCGCTCTCGGCGGTGCTCAAGCGGAGCAACGCACGCTCACTGCGGCTGCTCGAACGACTGGGCTTCGAGCCAGCCCCCGAAGCCCCGGAGCACGAACGCGAGATCGAGCCGGACGAGCGGATCATGCTGCGCAGCGCGAAGCTCCCAGGCAATCGAACCGGTCCTGCCGCCAAGATGAGAGCCCGATGAGAACGCCGCACACCGCCATGGCCCGCTGAGGCACGCTTCGCCTAGGCTCATGGGATGCGCATCCTGGTGGTCGAGGATTTCCCGCCACTGCTTCGATCCATCACCCGTGGCCTTCGTGAAGCGGGCTATGCGGTGGATGGCTCGGCGCAGGGCGACGAGGGGCTCGAGCACGCCGAGACCGGCGTGTACGACGTGATCGTGCTCGACGTCATGCTGCCCGAGTTGGACGGACTCTCCCTGCTGTGCCGGCTCCGCGACCAGCGGGTCCCCAGCCGAGTGCTGTTGCTGACCGCCAAGGACAGCGTCGAGGACCGCGTGACCGGCCTCGATCTGGGCGCCGACGACTACCTGGTCAAGCCGTTCGCATTCGAGGAGCTCCTGGCGCGCGTGCGCGCGCTGATCCGCCGCCGTAACGATCATGGCGCACCCCTGGTGCGTGTGGCCGATCTCGAGGTGGACACGGTCGGTCGCATCGTGCGACGCGGCGGCCATGCGATCGACCTGACGGCGCGTGAGTACGCGATCCTCGAGGTGCTGGCCGCTCGCCCAGGCCGCATCGTGACGCGCGAGGAGATCGGTGAGCGCGTGTACGATCTGGCGAGCGAGCACAGCAGCAACGTGGTCGATGTGTACGTCGGATACCTGCGGCGAAAACTCGAGCACGCGGGCGGCTCGCGGCTGATCCACACCAAGCGCGGGCTCGGCTATCACCTCAGCGAGGAGGCGGGCTCGTGAACTCGATCCGCGGCCGACTGCGCCTGGGGCTGGTGGTCGGCACCGTCTGTTCGTTCCTCCTCGTGGGCTTCGTCACCGACCAGGGCGTGCGCCGCACCCTCCTCGACGACCTGGACCAGTCCCTGCGCGATCGCGGTCGATTCATCGCCTCGACGCTCGAACTCACCGCGGACAGTCTCGAGCTGGGCTTCACCGAACTCGCTTGGCGCGACTCGGCCGCCTCGGCGCGAGCCACCCTGCTCGAACTGTGGCGAGAAGACGGCAGCGAGGTGTTCCGCTCACCCGGCCTGGCCCCCGGCCCGCCCATGTCGGCGCTGGAGCCGAACGAGGAACGGCTGGCCACCGAGCACGCACCTGGAGGCCGGACCGTGCGCGCGCTCCACAAACGTTTCATCGCCCGTATCGACCCCGAGTACGAGAACCCCCCGACCGCGCCGCATGTCGACCTCCGACTCAGTCAGGATCTCGGGCACATCGAGGGGTTGCTGCTTCGACTGCGCTTCCTGCTGTTCCTCGTGGGCATCGCGGGAGCGCTGGCCCTGCTGGCCGTGTTGAGCTGGGTCATGCGCCGGAGCCTCGCGCCGTTGGACCAACTGGCCCGCGAGATCGACACAATCGACCCGGAGGACCTCTCGCGACGCGTGAGCCGCTCCGGCGTGCCGTCCGAACTCGACCCGATGGTTCAGCACCTGAACGCGCTGCTCGAGCGACTCCAGGCGGCACTCGAGCGCGAGCGCACATTCAGCGCCGACATCGCTCACGAGCTACGCACTCCGATCGCTGGCCTTCGCAGCGCCCTCGAAGTGGAGCTCTCCCAGCCGCGCGATCCCGAGCAGTACCGCGAGGCGCTCACCGAATGCCTCGCGATCTGCGTTCGCATGCAGGCCATGGTGCAGACCCTTCTGCAACTGGCGAGGCTCGATGCGGGGCAGAAGCCGGGAGCCCTCCTGGCCTCGGATCTCACCGAACTCACGCGCCATCAACTCAACGCCCACCGCCCGCGCGCGGAGGCAAGACAGCTGAGGCTCAGCGTCTCGCTCGGCGAGGGGATCGTCGTGTCGACCGACCCCAACCTGCTCTCGACCGCGCTCGGCAATCTGATCGACAACGCGGTCTCGCACACGGACGACGGCGGACGCGTGTGCATCGATCTGAGCTCCGATCCGAAGGGCGCCACGTTGCGCATCGCCAATACCGGCAGCCGCGTGCCCTCCGACCAGGTGGGAGCACTGTTCGAGCGATTCGCGCGTGGAGATGCAGCCCGGGCCGCCGGCGAATCCCACCACGGTCTGGGTCTGGCCCTGGTGAAGCGCGTCGCGGACGTGCTCGGGCTCCGGCTCGAAGCCACGGCCGAGCGAGGGGGTGAGTTCCGGGTCGTCCTGCACATCCCTCGCAGCGGCGAGAGCTGAGCCCGATCGGAATCTGCGGTCTCTCACGAAGCCCTCATTCGCAGGGCCCATGGTTCTCGGAGTCGAAGGCGGGCCAGCGTCTTCGTCCTTCCACCCTAGCGGGACCACCCGGAGACCTGTCGATGTCCGACCGTCCGCAACCGTCCACGATCCGTCGAGTCACACGATCCGACTCGGCGTCGATTCCTCGCCTCCTCTCCTTCCTCCTCGCCCTGTCGATCGGCGTCGGCGCTCCGGGCCCCGCCCGGGGCGCGGCGCTGGGCGCCACGGTCGCGGCCCCCGACTCCGCGCACTTCAGGCGTGCCGTCGATCACCCGTACTTCCCGCTCGTCCCCGGCACCTCGCTCCGGTACACGGAGAAGCTCGGCCGGCACGTCGCCGACATCCAGGTCCAGGTCACGTCGGAGACACGCCGTGTGCTGGGCATCGCGTGCACGCTGGTGCGAGAGCAAATGCGCGAGAAGTCCCAACTCACTCAGGAGACCCTGACCGGCTACGCGCAAGATGACTCGGGCTCCGTGTGGATCCTGTTCGAAGAGTCACGCGAGTATCATGGAGCCGTGCTCAGCAGCACCGAGGGCTCATGGGAAGCCGGCCTGGAGGGTGCGCGAGCGGGCGTCGTCATGCCGGCTCGGCTTCAGCCGTGCGAGCCGATCGCGCACGGGTTCTTGAAGGGCGTGGCCGAGGATCGTTCGCAACTCGTCGCGATCGGCGAATCAGTGAACGTGCCGTTCGGGGCCTTCTCCGACTGTCTCAAGTTCAAGGAGTGGTCGATGCTCGAGTCGGGCACCGACCGCAAGTGGTACGCGCGCGGCGTGGGTTTGGTGCGCGCCGAATCGGCCTCTCGCGAGCTGACCGAACTCGTTGCCACGAGCCGACCGTGAGACGGCTCCTGCACGCTCGGTTCGCCATCCTGCTCGCCCTGCTCATCGCGGCACCCGCCCACGCCCGCATCATCAAGACGAGGCGCCCTCAGCCGGTGCACCCGGGACTGGGGCTCGTGGTGGGCTCGGGATTCGAGTACCAGTCGGACGGCGACGAGCAGGAGTACGGGTTCCCGTTCCTGCTCGAGTGGGCGGTCACGCCGCGGCTGCAGCTCACGGTGGAACCGGTCCACATCACGATCACGTCGAAGCGCGGGCCATCGATCCGTGGATTCGACGACCTGGAAACCGCTCTCAGCCTGGACGTGTGGAGCGAACGGCGACGGCGGCCGGCGGTGTCGATCGAAGGCGGGGTCAAGTGGCCCACCGCCACCGACTCCAGCATCGGCACGGGCGTCACCGAGTTCTCACTCGGCCTACTCCTGAGCAAGGACCTGATCCTCACCGAACTCGGACTCAACGTGGTTTACGCGCAGGTCGGCGTGCCGAGGACCGGGCTCGTCCAGAACACCGTTCAGATCTCGGCGTCGAGTGAATGGCCGCTCGGCCCCGACCTCTCACTGACGAGCGAGCTGTTGACCACCCAGGGGGTCGGCCGGCGCCGCGGCACAGCCCTCGATCCGTCCGCACCGGCAGGCTCCGGCTTCAACGTCCCCGGAGGCGGCATGGGCGAATGGGAGGCCACGCTCGGAATCGCCCGCTCCTTCGGCCGCCGGCTCAAGGCCGAACCCGGCTTCATCCTCCAGACCGACGGCACCTGGCAGGCCGTCTTCGCCTGGGAATGGGACTTCGGCGACGGCCGCTGAGTCGCTCGCCGCTCACTCCACCCTCGAAAAGGAACAGGTCATGAACGCACACCTCGCCTCTCACCACTCGCGCCGTCTGCTGCTCGTCGTCACGCTGCTCGCATGGCTCCTGCCCGGCCTCGGAACGCTGCCCCGGCTGGCCACGGCGGCCGAGACGATCCCCCAACCCTCGCTCGAGCGACTGCGCAAGGGTCTGCCCATCGCCGCCCAGCGTGAACGGGTCGACTTGGCAATGCCGGTGTTCTCGCATCCCACCCGGATCACCAATCCGCTCTTCCCGATCAGTCAATTGCACTCCACGGTGCTGCTCGGCCACATCGATCGCCGCACGTTCCGCACCGAGACCACGCTGCTTCCGGACACACGCACGATCGAGTGGATGGGCCGCCGCATCGAATGCCAGGTCTCGCAGTACACGGCCTATCTCGATGGCCGCATCGAGGAAGTGGCGCTCGACTTCTACGCACAGGCGGACGATGGAGCGGTCTGGTACCTAGGTGAGGACGTGTACAACTACGAGGATGGCGTGATCGCCGACCGGGCCGGCACGTGGATCGCCGGCGACGACGGTCCGCCTGCCATGATCATGCCCGCCCAGCCTCGATCCGGTGATGTGTTCCGCCCCGAGAACATCCCCGGCGTCGTGTTCGAGGAAGTCCGCGTACTCGCCACGAGTCAGGGGATGGACGGCCCGCGCGGCCGCGTGAGCGGCGCCATCACCACTCAGGAGCTGGGCATGGATGGCGGCTTGTCGTACAAGACGTTCGCTCCCGGCTACGGCGAGTTCTCGACCGGGCACGACGGCGAGCTCGAGGCCCTGGCCGTCGCCGTACCGACCGATGCCCGAAAGGGCCCGATGCCGGCCGAACTCGAGGCGCTGGCACTCGGCGCCGAGCAGGTGTTCGATGCCGCGAGAAGCGGCGACTGGCCGCTCGCGACGAAGGCAGCCCAACGCATGCAGCAGGCGTGGAGATCGTTCCGCGCCGATGCCGCGCCACCGCCGATGCTGGCCGCGCACATGGACCGCACGCTCGGCGCGCTCGAAGGCGACGCGCTGGCCCCCGCCCTCTCGGCCCGTCACGCGGGCGGTGCACAGCGCGCATCGCTCGCGGCGTCGCTCGCCGCGCTCGATCTGCAGCTGTTGTACCGGCCACCCGTCCAGGTGGACCGCGACCGGCTCCAAGTGTGGGCAAGGCAGTTGTTGTTCGACACCGGGATCCCCGATTCCGGGCCGGTGGCCGGCGACGTCACCACGCTCGAGTGGATCCGCGACCGCATCGTGCGCTCACTGGGCGCCGGGGATGCGCGGGCGATCGACCTGCAGCTGAAGGCGCTTCGCACCGCGGCCGACGCCGAGGACCTGGAGGCGAGCCGGCAGCTCGCGCCGCGATTGCTGCACGCCATCGCGGGGATGCAGATCCTCTCGTCGCAGCCCTAGCCGAGTCGGCGCGGGGTAGGCGGGGCATCGCCCCGCCAACCCCCGCGTTCACAGTCGTTTCCGTAAACACCATCGCCTCTCTCGGATTCCGAGGAACGACCGAGACTCCCCATGGACGCGGAGCCCCGTCGGGGTCCCGTGCGTGCCCGCTTCGGCGGGACCGACCCTGGAGAGGTGCATGACCGCATGGTGGCGCAAGTCATCCGGCTCGAGCAGCGAGGCTCTGACCACCGGCACGCCGACCACGGCCGCCGAGAGGCCTGCCGCATCGCCGGCGCTTCGACCGGGCGAGACGCCGCGCGACTCCATGGAGAAGGCGCTGCGCACCCTCACGGCGGCACGCGCCAACTCGCTACTCGCGCGCGCCGATGGTCTGGCGGCCAGCTCGGACGCACCGATCCTGCTCGAGCGACTGGCGAGCGCCGAGCAGTTCAACATCAAGCCGATGCCCGCCACGGTCACGCGCGCACTGCGCATGACCAACGACGTCAACATCTCGATGCTCGAGCTGACCGACGTGTTCGAGAGCGATGCGGCACTGGCGAACGAGGCGCTGCGCGTCGCCGATTCGGCGTTCTACCGGCGCCCGGGTGCGACGCTCACATCCATCCTCGATGCCGCGCAGCGGATCGGCATGTCGGGATTGCAGAACGTGCTGATGGGGCACCTGGTCGCCAGCTCGCTCGGTCGCCCCGGTGGCCACTACGATGAGCTCGCCGACGCCGTTCATCGCCACGGCACCCGCACCGCCTCGATCGCGCGGCGACTTGCGCGCATCCACGAGGTCGACGCCGAGACCGCCTACTCGCTCGGCCTGCTGCACGACGTGGGCAAGCTCGTGCTGTTCGACGCGATCGGCACACTGCGCACCCAACATCGGCGCGACGTGCGCATCCCGGCACCGTTCCTCAAGGCGATGTTGCACGAGCTGCATGAGCCGCTCGGCGGACTCGCGGCGCTTCGCTGGGGCCTGCCGCCCAGCCACGCGCGCGCGATCGCGCGTCATCACCGCAATCCGCAACCCGAGAAGCACGAACCGTTGATCGAGCTGTTGTACCTCTCCGAACGGGCCGATCTGGCGTATCTGCGCCGCGACCCGATCGACACCGAACGCTGGTGGCGCGAAGGCGCACTGCGCGGCGATCGAGGCGCCATCGAACCCCTGATCGCAGATGCCGTGAACGAGCTGGACGCAGGCTAGTCGAACCCTCGGCGCCCTGCAGCGCCACTCACAGGAGGAGAACATGTTCCGATCGCTGTGGAAGCGGATGTCGGGCCCGGAGACCCCGGCGTCCGGTCAGCCCCCGGAAGCCGCTGCCATCGAGGCGCGGCCCGAGGCGCTCGCGCCCCCGGCGGCATCGGTTCCCGCGACCGAAGTCACGAGCGTCGAGCCGCAGCTGCGGCGTGCTCTCGACTGGCGCGTGAAGGTGCTCATGGCCGACCTGAGCCCCGAGGTCCAGAAGTCCGATGGACCGGCGCTCGTCGAGCTGGCGCTCCGCGACGAGGAGGCCGTGCTGCGGCAGACCCCGGGCGCAGCACTCGAAGCGCTCATGCTGGCGCGTGATGTCGATACGCCCGTCCACAAGCTGACCACGGTGTTCGAGAAGGATCCGATGCTGGCCCAGGCGCTGCTCCGCCTCGCCAACTCGGCGTGGCATCGCCGCGACAGCGACATGCTGACGTCGCTGCCGATGTCGGTGCAGCGGATCGGCCAGCGCGGCGTCCAGGGCGTGCTGACCGCGGCGCTCATCCAGCAGTCGCTGTGCCGACCGGGTGGCGGCTATGACGACCAGGTGCATCGTGTCTGGTCGCATATGCAGCGCACGGCGCCCTTGGCCCGCACGCTGGCGCGCGCCTTCGGCGTCGATCCCGAGACGGCGTTCATGCAGGCACTGCTCCATGACGTGGGCAAGCTCGTGCTCTTCAGTCACATGACGAGCCTGCGGCTCTCGGTCAAACGCGAACTGAAGCTGCCCGACACGTTCTTCCGACCGATGCTCTGGCACCTGCACGAGCCTTTGGGCGGCCTCGCCGCCCTGCGTTGGGAACTCGGCGAGCAGTCGGCGCATGTCATCGGCACGCACCACCGCCGACCGGCGCCGACGAAGCCCGAGCTGGAGACCGAGGTCCTGTACGTGGCCGAGGCCCTCGAGCTGGCGCGCTGCAATGGCGCCAAGTTCGACCTGCCGAAACTATGGCAGGACGGCGCACTGACGGCGGATCAGGCGGAAGTGGAAGCGGCCATCACACAGTTGCCATCGGCCTGACGCTCAGGCGCATCCGGCG
>JAYWEM010000130.1:0-8176 GCA_043779265.1 bacterium
GACGTCACGACCCAGCACCCGTCCGATGCGGCCGATCAGTGCCCGCGTGCTCTCGGCCTCGGCGCACGGCAGCATCCAGACGCGGCCTTCGACCTCGTCGTTGGCGGTGCCCAGCAGCATCAGCGCCCGCACCACATCGAGCGTGTAGTGGTAGGTATGCTCGGGCTCGGGGTTGACGAGCAGCCGGGCTTTGCCGCCCTTGAGCAAGCTCGGCCAGAACGCATCGCCCAGATGCGACTGTGTGGCGCCCGGGCCGTAGAAGTCGCTGGCGCGCGCGATGCAGGCGCGCAGCACGCCTCGGCGCATGGAGTCCTGCAGCATCTCGCTGACATGCGCACGGATCTCGCCCTTGTGGCTGCACGGGGTCAGCGGCGAGCCCTCGTGGAACGGACGGATGCGGAGCGCTCCCAGCATGTAGAGGTTGTCGAGCACGACGAGCCGGGCGCCTTCCTGGGCCGCTGCGTCCATGACGCCGTGCATCATGCGCGGCAGGTCGCGCGCCCAGGCCTTGGTCGAGTAGGCGGGGTTCATGCAATGGTAGACGGTGTGCGCCCCGTGGGCGGCGCGCGACGCGAACGCGGCATCCCGTGCATCGCCCAACTGGAGGTCGATCCCGGCTGGGGCGGGGCCCCGGCGGCGCACCAGTCGGACGTGGTGGCCCTGGGACTGAAGAAGCAAAGCGAGCGGCGTGCCGATCTGGCCGGCGCCGAAGATGACGTGCGTCTGCGTGCTCATCGATTACACATCCGTCAGGTGAGAGGTGTCCGCGGGCGGGCCCGCAGCACGATGTCGGGGGGGTATTCGACGTCGGCGCGCGGTCGGGTCACACTCATGCGCGCACACACGCCTACCCATTCGTCCGGAGAAGGTGCCATGTCCGGGGCCATCTTGCGAAGCACCCCCATCCTGCTCGCCCTGGCCGCCCTCCTGGCGGGCGTGGTCCCCAGTGTGGCCGCGCCCCGGTTCCGGCCCGTCGCCGATGACGTCTTCTACATGTACATGCCCATCGCCTGGCGGGATTCCGATGGCGATCCCTCGCGTTTCGGGGATTTCGGGGGCATGACCGCGTCGATCCCGCACCTCAAGTCCCTTGGTGTGACCGCCGTCTGGATGACCCCGGTGTTCCCCTCGGCGGCCTATCACGGCTACCAGCATGGCGACCCCGACTCCTTGCGCGCCGAGTTCGGGAGCCGCGCCGCGTTCTGGAGCTTCGTCCAGGCGGCGCATGCCGAGAGCATCAAGGTGTTCCTCGACTTCGTCGTCTACGGCAGCTCGCAGGCCACCCCGCAGTTCCAGAGCGCGTTCGGCAACCCGGCCTCGCCGTTCGACTCGTGGTTCGCGTTCACCAACGGCGGCAACACCAATTACCTCGGCTGCTGCCCGTACACGACGTGGAACGGCAGCACGGTGGGATTCATCCACTGGGACCTGCGAACGCCCGCGGTCAACCAGCGCATCATCGACTGGGCGATCGGCTGGCTCGATCCCAACGGCGACCTCGACCCTTCGGACGGCGTCGATGGGTTCCGGCTCGACCATGTCTCGGCCTACCACCCGACCGAGAGCCCGTGGGGCTACGACCTCGCGTGGTGGCAGGGGTGGAAGGCGGCGCTCCAGGCGGTGAACCCCGACGTGTACACCTTCGCCGAGCAGGCCGACTGGGGCTCGACCGGTGCCGAACTGCTGGGCCCGTTCGATGCGGCGTTCACCAAGCCCTTCGAGTTCGCGGCCCGCTCGGGGATCGCGAACGCGAGCGCCGCGCCGCTCGCCGCCGCCATGGCGACGGCCACCAGCCTGCTGCCCGAGGATCGGCTGTTCCTGACCACGCTGAGCGACCATGACGTGGATCGGCTCGCCAATGCTCTGGGCGATGTGCCCGGGCGACTGCGCGTGGCGGCCAGCGTGCAGTTCCTGCAGCCGCTGCCGCCGGTCGTCTACTTCGGCGATGAGTTGGGCATGCGCGGCGCCAAGCGCACCGACTACGTGGGTGATGCCGCCGACATCCCGTTTCGCGAGCCGTTCAAGTGGAACGCCGTGGCCGGGCCGCCGATGAGCAACTACTTCGTGCTCAACTCGCAGGCCTACAACGGGCGCGTCGCGCGCGACAACGACGGCCGCTCGGTGCAGGAGCAGAGCGGCGTGCCGGGCTCGCTGCTGGAGCATTACCGCACGATGTCGGCGCTGCGGCACGCGCACCCCGGGCTGCGCTCGGGCGACTTCGCGAACGTGCCCGCGAGCCTCGGCTCGGTGTGGGCGTTTCTGAAGATCGCGCCGACCGAGACCTTGCTGGTGGCGATCAAGCTCGGCTCGGGCAGCGCCACCGTGAACCTCGACCTCTCGGCCTTCGACCTGCCGGACGGTGCGAGTCCGGTGACCGATGTGGTCACGAGTGCCACGCTCGCCTCGATCACCTCGGCGAATCGTGCTTCGTATCCCGTGTCGATGACCGGCTACGGCCACCGCGTGCTGCGAGTGCGCCTGGCGCCGGCGGACATGAAGAACGAGTACCTGAACGCCGACTTCAGCGTGCTGCAGGACTCGCCCGCGATCACCGGCGACCACGTGTTCGAACTCGACCAGATGTTCCTGCGCGAGCGGCCGCTTGCCCTCGACATCGGCATCACCGGCAATCTGGCGGACGCCACCGGCGGGCTGATGCTGTTGTTCGACACCGTGCCGGGCGGTCAGCCGACGCTGGCCACGAGCAGCTTCCCGCAGCTGCCGAGCGGCGTGCGCGAGCTGACCGGTCTGCAGCTCGATGTCGGCTTCGAGCCCGACCGCATGCTGTACGTGAACCCGTTCCAAGGCGTGCTGTACGCCGACTGGTACGAGCTCTCGAGCGCCGGCGGCGGCGTGCATCGCTACTTGGGCTCGGTGGGCGTCGGCACGTCGGGTGTGGCGACCGGCGGTAGCAATCCCAACGCCGCCTCGATCGGCTACTCGGGGAACAACCGAGGCGGCGTCACGCCCACCTCGATCGTCTCGCCCGGCAGTGCCACCGACGGTTTCCGCCTGAGCGTGCCGTGGGCCGATCTGGGACTCGCGGGTCCCGGCGGCACGCTGCGCATGATGGCGGCGCTGGTGCATCCGAGCGGCGCGCTCTCGAACCAGATCCTGCCCGGCACGGGCGGGCGCACCATCGCGGTCGGCCTGCCGCCATTGAGCCTGCGCGATGTACCGGGCCAGCAGTACGTGACGCTGTTCGATGCCGTGTCGGTGGAAGGGGGCGGTGTACGCGGCTTGAGCCTGCGGCTCGTGTCGCCCAACCCGAGCCGAGGGGCCCTGCGCGTGGCGTTGACGCGTACGGTGCCTGGCGCGGCCTCGCTCACGCTGGTCGATGTCGCGGGACGCGTCATCGCCTCGCACGACCTCTCGGCGCTCTCGCCCGGCAGGCACGAGCTGGACCTGGCGCGCGGCGAGGCGCTTCGACCGGGGCTGTACTTCGCACGACTCACCGACGCCGGAACACAGCGGGTCGTGCGTGCCGTGATCGTTCGCTGAGTCGCCGCGCTCAGAACTCGATATTCACGCCCATCACCGGCAGGAACGTGATCTGCGGCACCGTGTCGAGCGCGCGCAGCTTCGCGTTCCACGTGTAGAGGAAGATGTTCTCGCGGTCGTAGACGTTCTGGACCTCGAACCACAGCGTCGTGTACGTGCGGCCCAGCGTGAAGCGCCGATCGAAGCGCATGTCGAGCCGGTGGTAGTCGGGCGCGCGCTCGGCGTTGACCCGTGCGAGGTCGTAGATGTAGCGGTTCTGCTGGGTCGAGGCAGGCTCCAGCGGCGGCGTGAACGGCCGCCCGCGGCTGTAGCTGAACCGGCTCGACAGCTCCCAGGACTGGCTCGGCTGGTAGCCGACGATCAGTGTGCCCGTGTGTGGCGCATCGAACCCGCCGCGGCGGAACACGCCGTCTCTCGCCGAGTGTTCCACGCGCTGCACGCCGTAGGAGAGCTGCCCGTAGAAGCCGCGCGAGAGTTTGCGCTGGGCGTAGAACTCGAGGCCATGCGCGCGGCCCTCGCCGATGCCGAGCATCGGGAACAGCAGGCCGTTGACGCCATAGACATCGCCCGAGTTGGCGAGCGAGAACGTGGGGTAGTCGCGCGCCACCGGATAGCCGCGATAGGTCTTGCGATAGCCTTCGAGTGTGAGCTTCAAGTCCTGCGTTGGCACGTACGAGAGCCCGGCGACGAAGTGCTCCGAGGCGATCGGCGGCAGTGAGGCGTTCTCGGGCACCGACTTGAGGAACACGGTCGAGGGTGCCTGATGGTAGCGGCCATACGAGAGGTTCAGGTCGAGCGCCGTCGCCAGTTGCACCTGCAGCGAGGCGCGCGGGTCGAACGTCGTGGCATCCAGGTCCCCGAATCGCGTGCCGCGTGCGCCCAGCGTCAGGTCGATGCTCGGCGTGATCGCCTGCGTCCACTGAACGTAGGCGGCCGCCTGCAGTGTCGCCTCATCGAGCGCGATCGACACGCGATCGACGCGCGCCGTGTCGGTGCTGAACGGGTTCTCCGCCCCGTAGGGCTGCTCGATCGAGAACCGATTGCGCAGGCGCTTCAGGGACACGCCGCTCTTCCAGTCGCCCGCGTGGCGGCTGCGGGCCGACAGGTCGTAGCGCACCGTCGTCTCGCCCTCGTCGGACTGATTGCGGAAGATCTCGACACCGCCGTAGTTGTTGTCGCGGATCGACTGCTCGTAGCGGCCATAGGCGTCGGAAGCCGACAGCGTGCCCCAGCCCCAGGTGCCGAAAAGCCGCTGCCACGTGGCGCCGTTGACCATGCGCCAGCCCTGACTGTCGAGGTCCCAGGTGAATGTGTCCTCGAGATCGCTGAAGTCGGTGCGGATGGAGATGTTGTCGCGTCCGGTGATGTTGAGGAACCCGAACTGGTCGCGGTTCGTGGCATCGAACGTGAGCTTCAGCTGGCCGTTGGTGGCGTAGGGCACCGCGGTCAGGCCGAACGCCTCGGCCACCAAGTCGTAGTAACTGGTGCGGATGGTGGCGAGCAGGCTGCCTCGTTTGCCGAGCGGCCCCTCGATGACCTGTCCCAGGCCCGCCACGCCGATGTCGGTCTCGGACACCCAGCGCTCGCGGTTGCCCTCGCGCAGGCGCACGTCCATCACGCTCGAGAGTCGCTCGCCGTACTCGGCCGGGAAGCCGCCTGCCAGGAACTCGGCGTCTCGCACCAGTTCATTGTTGAGCATCGAGATCGGGCCGCCCGTCGTGCCCTGCGTGGCGAAGTGATTGAGCGTCGGCACCTCGATGCCATCGACCCGGATCAGGTTCTCGGAGGGACTGCCGCCTCTCGCCACGATGTCGTTGCGCTGATCGTTGGTGGTCACCACGCCCGGCAGGCTCTGGATGAGCCGCAGCACATCGCCGATGGCGCCCGGCGAGCGGCGGATCTCGTCGTAGCTCATCGTGTAGCTGGACGTCGCCTGATCGCGCGCCTTGGCGAACGCCTCGGCCTGCACCGTGACCTCGGCCTGCGGCAGGGCCTCGGGCATCAACTCGATCAGCACGTCGGAGTCGCGCCCAGGCGTGACCGTGACGTCGGAGACCAACACCGCCGGGTAGTCGAGCCGCCACGCCCGCAGCCGATGCGTGCCGACTGGAACACCCTTGAGCGCGAATCGCCCGGCCTCATCGGAGGCGGCTCCGATCGCGAGCCCCTCGATCTGAACCGTCGCCTGACCGACCGGCTGCCGCGTGCCGCGATCGAGCACGCGGCCGACGATGCCGCCCGTGCGGGGCTGGGAGAGCGAAGCGGAGGGGAGCAACGCGAGCGAGAGGAGAGCGGCGGCGAAGCTGAAGCGTGCACCCGGGGACATGTCGACTCCTCAACGAACCGGCCTGGTCGATCGAACGAGCGGCGAGCGCTCGCAGGGAGCGGCCAGCATACCGCGACACGCGGTCGTCGGCTTGTGGGTGGCTGTCGTGGCCCTCGGCTGGCAGAACGCTCGCGAGTCGCTAATCTGCCCGCCATGCCCTCTGCCTCGCCCACCCGCCTCGCCATCGTCGGCACCGCCGGCCACATCGACCACGGCAAGACCGCGCTCGTCCGCCGCCTGACCGGTGTGGACACCGACCGGCTGCCCGAGGAGAAGAAGCGCGGCATCAGCATCGACCTGGGGTTCGCCCCGCTCGTCACGCCCGCCGGTGTGCAGGTGGGGTTGGTCGATGTGCCCGGGCACGAGCGGTTCGTCAAGAACATGCTGGCCGGCGTCGGAGGCATGGACTGCGTGCTCATGGTGATCGCCGCCGACGAGGGCGTGATGCCGCAGACGCGCGAGCATCTCGCCATCGTGCAGTTGCTCGGCGTCTCGCGCGGCATCGTCGTGCTGACCAAACGCGACCTGGTGGACGACGAGTGGCTGGCGCTGGTGACGCGTGACGTGCGGGCGCTGCTCGAGGGCGGCCCGCTCGAGGCCGCGCCCATCGTGGCCGTGTCCTCGACGACCGGTGCCGGCGTGCCCGAACTGCTCGGCACACTCGACCAGCAGTTGGCCGCGCTCTCGCCACGTGCCGCCGAGGAGCCTGCGAGGCTGCCGGTGGACCGCGTGTTCATCGTGGAGGGATTCGGCACCGTGGTGACCGGCACGCTGTGGCGCGGCCGCATCCGCACTGGCGACACGCTGGAACTCGCACCCGGCGAACGCGCCGTGCGCGTGCGGCGCGTGCAGGTGCACGGCGAGACCGTGGACGAGGCGAGGCCCGGCCAGCGCACCGCCGTCGCGCTGCACGGCGTGACGCGCGAACAGGTGAGCCGAGGCGACTGGCTGCAGGCCGCCCAGTCGCTGCGGCCGTCACGGTTCATCGATGTGCGATTCGAACTGCTGCCCGATGCGCCACGCGCGCTGAAGCTGGACACGCGCGTGCGATTCCATCTGGGCGCGGCCGAGATCATCGGCCGACTCGTGCTGCTGGAGGGCGATGGCCTCGAGCCCGGCGGCCGCGCATTGGCGCAGCTGCGGCTGGAGCACGAGACCGTTGCCGCCAGAGGCGATCGGTTCGTGATCCGCAGCTACTCGCCCAGCCGCACCATCGGCGGCGGTGTGGTGATCGAGCCCATCGCCGACCGCCGTCGCCGCCGCACGGGCGCCGGCATCGCCGCGCTCGAGGTGGCCGAGAGCGGGTCGCTGGAAGCGCGACTCGAGGAGAAGCTGGCCGCGCACCCGAAGCCCGCATCGAGCGAACAGCTGGCGCAGGAGTGCGGCGAGCCGACTGAGGCCGTGGTGGCGGCACTCGTGCGCATGGAGGCCGCTGGCAGCGCCGTGCAGCCCGCTACGGCCAAGTGGCTGAGCGACGATCGCTGGAGCGGGGCGCGCGAGCGGATCGAGGGCGCCGTGGCCGAGTACGCCGCCAAGCACCCCGCGCGCTACGGAGTGATGAAGGGCGAGTTGAAGAGCGGCCTGAAGAACGCACTGGAGTCCGCGCTGTTCGATCTCGCGTTCGACGCCATGACACGTGAGGGTGCCCTGCAGCTGCGAGGCGAGCGCGTGCGCCCCGGCGGCAGCGAGTGGGCGCCGCCCGCCGACGTGGCCGAGCTATTGGCGCGACTCGAGCGCGCGCTCGAGGCCGACGGCTACGCCGTGCCCGAGAACGACAAGTGGCAGACCACCCTCGGCCCCAAGGCCGGCGAGGCCACCTCGCTCGGGTTCTTCCTCGAGCGCCTCGTGCGCGTGAACGCCGAGTTCACGTACACGGCAACTCAGATGACGCGGCTTCGTGAGTCGCTGGCCGCCTGGTTCGCGGCGCACGACGCCCTGACCGTGGCTGAGTTCCGCGAGATGACCGGAGCGTCGCGCAAGTACGCGGTGCCACTGCTGGAGCACGCGGATCGGGTGGGGTGGACGATGCGGGTGGGGGATGTGAGGAAGGGTAGGGGGTAGGTGACTGTTCGCCATCGAAGCGGATTCCTATTTGCTCTGAGCAGTGATAGTGCTGAGGCCTCGATGCAGGGGGCGATGCAGCACGGTCTGCACGGCACGTGGCAGCGACTTGGTGACCCTCCTGGCAACATGACTCGCCGCAGCGTGCGGATGAAGACGCTGGCTGACTACTTTTGTGCCAGGGAGGGCGACGCTCTCCTATTCTTCTCGAATCGCCGGATCTATTTCGGTGGTTTCCTGGCGCCGCTGCCGGGCCGCGAGAGCGTCGCATGGGAGAATTGGCGTGGT
>JAYWEM010000131.1:0-19000 GCA_043779265.1 bacterium
GCCGGGGCCGGTGCCGGTCGGCGAGGGCTACGAGATCATCCCGAGCGATAATCGATACGGCTGCCTGACTGGCAACTGCGATCCGATCTTCGGATTCGGGCCGATGATCCCCGAACTCATGGTCGGCCGACTGCCGATCAACTCGCCCACGCAGGCGCAGGCGATCGTGGCGAAGTTGCTCGCCTACGAGGACATCGGCGCCGATGAGTCATGGCGCCGGCGCGTGTTGCTCTCGTCCGACGATGCCTACTCGGGAGAGTCGTTCTTCGGAGGCGGCGCCACCGGCAGCAACTACTGCCACCGCGACTACGAGGAGCGCTTCGTCTTCCTGGCCGACACGATGCGCGGCGTCATCCTGCGGGATGCGGGTCTCGCCCAGATGGAGGTCGAGAAGTTCGATCTGCGCTTCTACATGCCCAACGAGCCGTTCACCTACGTGCCGCCGGCCGATACCTGCCGACCCGATCGCGCCGAGACGCAGACCCGCGTGCACGGCAACGTCACGCCGCAGCTGTTCTCCAAGCTGAGCCGCGGCGTCCTGTGGTGGAACTACCAGGGGCATGCCAACGAGTTCGTGCTCACGCATGAGGACCTGTACCGCAACCTGGGCGACGGGCTCTCGGACGACAAGAACCTCCTGACCAACACGGGTAAGCCGTTCCTCTACTCGGCGTTCTCCTGCCACGCGAACATGTTCGCGAGGCCCGAGAACCAGAACAACCTGGCGCAGGGCGCTTCGATCGGCGAGGACCTGGTGAATCTGCCGGATCGCGGCGCGATCGCATCGTGGGCCTCGGTGTGCTTCGAGGTCGTACCGCGTGACGGCGCCAACCACGTGAACGTGGCCATGGCCCGCTCGATGTTCTCCGACCCGCCCCGCGACGAAGTGCTCGGCGAGCGTGGCTCGCGCGTGATCCTGGGAGAGGCCCTGCTGGCCACGTTCCTTCGCTATCTGCCGACCGTTCAGAGCTACGCCTATGAGCGTGGACTGGCCACCACCTATGCGTTGCTCGGGGATCCCGCCACTCGCATGTCGATCGGTCGGCCCCAGAACATGCTGCTCGCCAATGACACGCCGGTGATCGATGCGCAGCCCATCCGGCTGCGCACGCCGGGCGACTCGCTCCGACTCGAGGCCCGGCTGGTCTCGACCGTGCGCCTCGATTCGCTGGGCATCTACCGCGTCAGCTCCGCGGGCGTCCAGCCGGTGGATGCGGCTGACTACACGGTGACGCCTCCTTTCCCCGACACCGCAGCGGGCGCTTCGCAGTTCGGCGGGCGCCGATTCACGGTCGTCCATCGGACCACGCTGGCATCGCAGGATCAGCAGTTCACGGTCGTCGTGCGGGATCGCGATGGTCGCGAGAGTCGCACCACGGCGAGCTTCACCGTGACCGTGGTGCTGCGCGTCGATGGCACGCCCATCAACGATGGCGATGCGGTCTCACCGGTCGCCAACCTGTCCCTGCTGTTGCTGTCACCGGCCCCGCTCGCCCCGAACAGCGATCTGACGCTGCTCATCAACGGTCAGCCACAGGCGTTCTCCGCCGTGGCCAACCCCGGCGACGCCTCGGGCCGCGAGTGGCTGCTGTCGTGGGTGCACGATGCCTACCCGATCGATCAGTACGAGGTCCGACTCGACATCGCGGGTGGGCCGTCGCCGATCCGTCGCTTCCGCGTCTCGACCGCGGCCGGCGAACTCCAGTTGTCGAACCTGATGGCCTTCCCCAATCCGTTCGACAACGACGGCACCGCGCTCAGCTTCAGCCTGCTCGGATCGGAACCCGCGGACGCCAGGGTCTCGGTGTTCACGCTCAGCGGCCGTGTGATCCAGTCGTTCGTGGTGCCGGCGCTCGCTCCCGGCTACCATCAGATCCGCTGGGATGGCCGCGACGCCGAGGGCGGTGATCTGGCCAATGGCATCTACTTCTATCGACTCACGGCGGTGACGCTCTCGGGCGCCCGCGTCGAACAACTGGGACGCCTCGTCAAGCTGCGCAAGCCGCGTCGCGTGGTCGAGGAGGAGCCAGCAGCGCCCTGAGCCGTGGTTTCGCGGAGCCGGGTCCTGCCGGCGGGTCCGCTGACCGGAGGTCCTGCTCGTGACGCTCAAGCGCCTCGCGCTGCTCGCGCTCTTGCTGTTCTGCCCGCCCGCCACCGCACGGTCGGCGCCTCTGCCCGCGGCAATGGCCCGGGCGATCGCCATCGCCGAGGACCAGCGACGCCTCGAGCCCGTGCTGTCCGAGGCGCTTGGTGCTGCGGAGGCCGAGGTGAGGGCGCGAGCCCTGCGCGCGGTCGGCCGGCTCCAGGATTCCACGACGGTGCCCGCCGTGATCGCACTGCTCAAGGATCGCGACGTCACGGTCCGCCGCGAAGCCGTTTTCGCCTTGGGTCAGATCGGCCATCGCTCGGCGCGAGAGGCGCTCGAGTCGTCACTGCTCGATCGCGATCCCGAGGCGCGTGGTCTCGCGGTCGAGGCGTTGGGCAAGCTGCTCGACAAGGCCGCCACCTATCGCGTGAGCACGTTCCTGCGGGCGCAGTCGCCGGCGCATCGGCGCCACGCGGCAATGGCCCTGTGGCGGCTCGCGGACACGACGTCGGCGGATGCGCTCATCGCACGGCTCGACGACCCCGATGTCTCGGTGCGCTGGCGCGTCGTGTTCGCCCTCGAGCGCCTGCCGCTGCCGGTGAAGCTCGTGCCGGTGGTCGCTCCCCTGCTCGCCGATCGCGATCCGCTGGTGCGGGCCCATGCTGCGCGCACACTGGGGCGGCTCCGCTCATCGCTTGCGACCGGTGCGTTGTTGCAGGCGCTCGGCGATCCCGATGCGCCCACCGTGGTCAACGCCATCCGTGCGCTGCAACAGGTGGCGGACTCGTCCCACTCCGCCGCGGCGAGCGCCCTGGCGAGGCTGCTGTCGTCGCATGCCGATCCACACGTGCGCGTCACTGCGGCCACGGCGCTCGCAGATGGCTTCGCCTGGGCGCGAGCGCGCCCGGACGAGGCGGAGCAGGCGCAGGTGGCGCTCGATGCCGGCCTGCGCGATCCCGATGCGGCGACGCGCGGTGCGTGCGCCCGCGCGCTGCTGGTGCGAAACGGGTTCGAGTGGTGGAAGCGCGTCTCCGCGGCCGCCGAGGACTCGATCGTGTATGTGCGCACGGCGGCGCTCGAGGGGCTGCGCTCGATGCGCGAGAGCGAGACCAGCACACTCGCCACGCAGGTGGCGCGTGAACTCGATCGCGCCATGGCGCCCACTCGGCCACTGTTCGAACGCATGACCGCGATCGACATCCTGGGTGCTCTGGCGGCTCGCCATCGCGGCAGCGCCTACTCGGAGCGTCTGCCCCGCCTGCGTGCACTGCTCGCCGATCCCGAGCAGATGGTGGTCGCCGCCAGTGCCGGGGCGCTCGCCGAGGCGGGCGACTCCACGAGCGTTCCCCAGTTGGAGCGCGCCTACGCGGCGCGCGCGCAGGACGCCGATGCCGATGCCCGAATCTCGATCCGCGATGCGCTGCGAGCGCTGGCGGGACGTGAGCGGGCGGACGCGATCGAGAAGGCCCATCCCGCCAAGGCGGCGCCGAGCGAGCACGCGGCCGGATTCGAGGCTCCGCCGACGACGCGAGGCGCGAGGCTTCACACCCGCGCCGGGGTGATCGAGTGGACGTTCCTTGCCGAGGAGGCGCCGCAGACCGTGCGCAACTTCGTGACGCTGGCCCGGCGCGGCTACTTCGATGGCCTTCGCGTCCACCGCGTCGTCCCGGACTTCGTGATCCAGGACGGCGATCCCACGGGCACGGGCTCGGGCGGCCCCGGCTACTCGATCCGCTGCGAGTACAACATGCAGCGCTACGAATCGGGCATGGTCGGCATGGCGCTCTCGGGCAAGGACACCGGCGGCAGCCAGTGGTTCATCTCACTCTCGCCGCAGCCGCACCTCGATGGCCGCTACACGATCTTCGCCCAGGTCCGAGTCGGACTCGATGTGGCGAGGCGCATCGTGCAGGGGGACCGGATCGAGCGAGTCGAGTTGATCGACTGAAGTTCGAGCCCCGAATGGCGAAGGGCCGGCTCTCCAGTGGGAGGCGCGGCCCTTCGCCGTGTTCCAGGCGGCGATCAGGTCAGGATCGTGCCATCTCGGTCGCGCGGTCCACGGAACCACGAGATCTCATCGTGCGTGCCCGTGCTCATGCGCAGGAGCGTGCCAAGACCGGGCACCGCGGGAACCTTGAGTTCGATCGACTTCTCGGCCGGCTTCTCGGTCCGCTCGACGATCGGCATCGCCTTCTTGACGGCGACTGGAGCCGGAGCCACCGAAGGCGCGGGCACCGTGCGCTTCACGACCTGTGCACGGGCCGCTGGGCGAGCGTTGGCGGAAGCGGAAGCAGGGGGCGCGGGACCTGTCACCGCAGCAACGGCTGTCGTGATCTTGACCGGGCGCGTGCAACGCGCCGGCGAGTCCTCGCAGGAACCTGCTTCTGCAAGGAGCGGCGTGGCGGCGAGCAGTGTGACCGTGAAGCTGATGCGGGCAAGGAGATTCGTGGATCGGTTCATCGAGCCCTCCCGTCGCTCTGCCGGTCAGCGGCGACGTGCGGCGACGCTAGCACATGGCATCGTGGACGCGGGCAGGAATTCGCTCGGAAGTGGTTCTGCCAGCGCGTGTTGCGCCACTGGATGTCAGGTGACGGTCAAGCCGGGCAGGTCTCAGACATCTCGCTGATCGAACGGCCGACCGAGTGCGCGCGGTGCGACCGCCCGGCCGATGAAGCCCGCCAGCGCCAGCATCGTGATGGCGTAGGGAAGTGCCTGGAGGATCTCGCTCGGGAATCCCGAGCCCTGCAGCGAGATCTGGGCGGCCTCGGCGAGTCCGAACAACAGGCAGGCTGCGGCGGCACCGATGGGATGCCACTTGCCCACGATCATGGCCGCCAGTGCGATGTAGCCCCGCCCGCCCGTCATCCCATCGGTGAACGAATGCTGCTCGCTCGCGAGCCACGCGCCTCCGAGGGCCGCCAGCACTCCGCACCCCAGCACCCCGGCCCAGCGCAGCCGCGCGACCGAGAGCCCGAGCGCCGCCACCGCCTCGGGATGCTCGCCGGTCGCTCGCAGGCGCAGTCCGAATGGGGTCCGGAACATCAGCCACGCGGTGAGAGGGACCAGTGCGAGTGTGATCAGGACGAGCGGCGAGCCGAGCAGCGGGCCGATGCCGGGGATCTCGAGGAGCGGGCCCAGCGGAACGTCCGGGAGTCCGACCACTCGCGGCGAGTTGCTGCTCGAGTCGAACATGCGCTGGAGCAGGAACCGCGTCAGGCCGGCGGCGAACAGATTGATCCCGAGCCCGCTCGTGATCTGGTCCGCTTTGAAGTGAACGGTGACCAGCGCATGCAGCGAGGCGGTCACGAGGCCGGCTCCCGCCGCCGCCAGCAATCCGATCCACGGGTTGCCGGTCGCATGCGCGGCGGCGACGTAGGCGAACGCGCCGTTCAACATGAGACCCTCGAGGGCGATACAGATGACGCCGCCTCGCTCGCTCAAGCTGGCGCCCATGGCCGCCAGCGCGTAGGGCACACTGATCCGCAGCGCGGCGGCGGCGAACAGCAGGGCGTCGATCATGACCAGCGCCTCGAGACGCGTTCCAGCACCGCCTGGGCCGAGATGGCGAACAGGATCACGAGCGCCTCGAGCACATCGACCAGCTCACGCGGTACGCGCTGGTTCGCGACCAATCCGCCGTAGCTCAGCGCGCCGAAGAACAGCGCCGCGATCACGACTCCCAACGGATGATTGCGGCCGAGGAGCGCGACGGCGATGCCGAGGAATCCCGCGCCGCCGGTGAACCCGAGTTCGAAGTAGCCCTTGTAGCCGAGCACGAAGTTGACGCCTCCGAGCCCGGCGACCGCGCCCGAGAGCGTCATCGCCAGCACCTGCGCGCCGCCGATCGAGATGCCGCCGTAGGCCGCCGCCGATGGGTTCGCGCCGATCGCGCGCAGGTCGTAGCCGATCCGCGTGCGGAACAGCAGCACACCGACGACCACGGCGAGCAGTACGCCGAGAGCGAGCGAGAGGTTCACGGGCGCGCCCCGCAGCGCCGGGGCGAACACGTCCAGGCGTGCGAGGCCGGCCGCCGGATCGATGGTCGGGGTGCGCAGCGTCGCCTCGACGAACAGTCGCCGCCCGAGCCACGAGACGAGCGAGAAGGCGATGAAATTGAGCATGATCGTGTTGATCACCTCGTGAGCGCCGAAGCGTGCCTTGAGCAGGCCGGGGACGGCTCCCCACAGCGCGCCGGCCGCGATGGCCGCGGCGAGCGAGGCGATCAGCAGCAGCGGGCCCGGCAGGCCGGCGTGCGCGCCGACGAGTGCCGCTGCCAGGCCACCCATCAGCATCTGGCTCTCGACGCCGATGTTGAACAGACCGGCGCGGAAGGCGAGCGCCACCGCGAGGCCGGTGAACAGGAGCGGCGTGGCGCGGAAGAGCGTCTGCCCGAATCCGTAGCCGGTGCCGAAGGCCTCACGCGCCATCAGGCCATAGATCGCCGAGGGGGACTCGCCGATCATCGCGATGAACACCGCCCCGGCCCCGAGTGCGAGCGTGATCGCGACGAGCGGCGCGGCGATCGCCAGCGTGAGCGTGCGGAGTCGGGTGCTCACGCGAGCGGCTCGGGTGCCTGCGTGTGGGGCAGGGGGGAATCGATCAGAGAGGCGCGCCCGGTCATGTGCAGCCCCAACGTGCGCTCATCCGTGGAACCGGGCGTCGTCTCATGCACGATCCGCCCTTCGTACAGCACGCACAGGCGATCGCTCACCGCGAGGAGTTCGGACAACTCGCTCGAGACGAGCAGCACCGCGAGGCCGGCATCGCGAGCCTCGATGAGGCGACGATGGATCGCATCGATCGCCCCGAGATCCACGCCGCGCGTGGGGTGCGCCGCGATCAGCGCGCACGTCGCCTGGCTGCCGCCGGCGGCGAAGCCGAGCTCGCGAGCTGCGATCAGTTTCTGTTGGTTGCCACCCGACAATCGGCTGGCGCGCACGCGAGGATCCGGCGGGCGGACATCGAACGATTCGAGCGGGCCCTCGGCGCTGCGTTCGAGCGCCGCGCCCCCGAGCCAAGGCCCCTTTCCCACGCGCGCGTCATGCTGTCGGCCGAGCACGAGGTTCTCGGCCAGCGTCATGTCGGCGATCAGGCCCCGATCCAGCCGGTCGCTCGGGATGTTGGCGAGCCCCGCGGCGCGCACGTCGCGCGCGGGCGCGCGTGTCACGTCGCGGCCACCCACGCTCACGCGTCCGCTGGTCGGCGTGCGCAGTCCCGTGAGCGCCTCGAGCAGTTCGTGCTGGCCATTGCCCTCGACGCCCGCGATGCCGAGGATCTCGCCGGCGCGAACCGCCAGCGACAGGCCGGCCACCGCCTGCGCGCCTCGGTCATCGAGCACCTCGAGCGAGGCGGCTTCGAGTGCCACATCGCCCGCGGCTCTCGCAGAGCGCGCCTGCAGTGGCGCCAGCACGCGGCCCACCATGAGTTCGGCGATGCGCTCGCGGCTCATCTCGCTGGCACGGCCGTCCCCGACGACGCGCCCCTGCCTCAGCACGGTGACGTGGTCGGCCAGCGCGCCCACCTCCTGCAGCTTGTGCGTGATCAGCACGATCGAGGTGCCCTGCGAGCGCAGCGTGCGAAGCAGCGCGAACAGTTCATCCACTTCCTGCGGCGTCAGCACGGCAGTCGGCTCATCGAGGATCAGGATGCGTGCACCGCGGTACAGCGCCTTGAGGATCTCGACGCGCTGCTGCTGCCCGACCGAGAGGTCGGCGATTCTCGCTTGCGGCTCGACCGGCAGCCCCAGTCGCAAGGCGCGCTCGGCCACGTCGCGTTCGGCCTTCGCGCGGTCGAACGCGCCGAGTGCACGCCGTGGCTCGCGGCCGAGGACGACGTTCTCGGCGACGCTCAGCGAGTCCACCAGGAGGAAGTGCTGGTGCACCATACCGAGGCCGCGCGCGAGGGCGTCCTCGGGCGAGCCGAAGCGAACGCTGTGGCCGTCGAGGAGGATTCGGCCGGACTCGGGTGCGTGCAGGCCGAACAGCACCTTCATGAGCGTGCTCTTGCCCGCGCCGTTCTCGCCCACCAGCGCATGCACCTCGCCCGGCACCAGCGTCAGCGAGATCGCGTCATTGGCCACGAAACGGCCGAAGCGCTTGGTGACACGGTCGAGAACGACCTCGGGGGTGGACATGAGGGGCGAGAGCCTAAGCGGGTGCGCACGGCCGGGCAAAGACCCACGGGGGCGAACGTCCACGCGCTCGGGTGGGTCGTCTCACGATGACCCACCCGAGCGCGTTCGATTCGACGTTTCAGGCTACCGATAGAGCGACTTGATGCGCCCCCACGTCGACTTGCCCAGCGACGTGATCCCGTCGGGAACGAACCCGATATTGGCCCCGATGCCATCACCACGAATGCCACTGTGCACGATCGTGATGGACGAGACCGGGTCGTCGATGCGCACGATGGCCAACTGCGAGTTCCAGTGGGGGTTCACGCCGCCGGGAGCGGTCATGGAATTCTGGACCGTGAACGTGCCGGCGCCGGGCGTGAACAGCGACGGACCGAACCCGCCCGCTCCGGCGAAGTCGCCGAGGAACGTGCCGTTCTGGTTGACCGTCATCGTGGATGCGCCCCCTCCGAAACTCGTGGTCGCGCCGAGTCCGATGGTCCCGACGTAGACGGTGCCCGCGGAAAGCGTCGCGGGGAACGTGTAGGTCACCGTGCTGACGATCGGCACGATCGGGTCGGGACCGCTGTTCAGGATCGTCCCGAAGTACTCGTAGTTCGTCCACTGGTACGTGTTCGGCCCGCTCACGACACTGCCGATCGTGAAGGACGGGCTCGTCGATCGCGTATCACTGACGTTGGCACCGATGGATTTGGTCACCGTCACGTTGCCGACGCCGGCGACGACGAAGACCGAGGCGTTGGGGACCGGGGTGGTGATCGCCGTCGGGGACATGTCCAGCCAGGCGATGTTGATCGTGGCCGCTCCCGCGGTCGTCGCGCAGAGCGTGAAGCAGAGCAACATGACGAAGGCGTTGCGTACGTTTCGCATCGTGTGCATGGGGACTCCTGTCTTGGGATCCAATCGAGTCTCAGACCACGTGCAATCGCGCGTGTCGGCATGGTGGATGCGGCCACCCACTCAGGCAGTAGGCGGGCGCAGCACGACGCGGGTCAAGGAGTGATTCGCGCCTGATGCGAGTGGCTCGACTCGACATGACAATGGAGTCTCGACAAGTTGCGCAGGGCTTCCAGAAGTTCGACATCACCTCACGCCGGGCAGGACGCTGCGTGCCTGACTTGGCGTATCGTGCGCGGGCGTTCACGATGCCTGCTTCGTGCCTGGGATCCGGAGACCATCGTCCATGCTCGCTGCCGCCTCGCCCACCGCATTCGGCCACGCGCTGCTCGAGGAGTGGCAGCTCGAACCGGGGTTGCTCTATCTGAACCACGGCACCGTGGGCGCGACGCCGAGGCGCGTGCTCGCCGAGCAGCAGCGGATCCGTGACGAGATCGAGCTGCACCCCTCGCGATACCTGCTCCGCGAGCTCTCGGCAGTCAGTTCGGGTTCCTCGACGCGCGGCCAGCCGCGCCTGCGCGAGGCAGCGGACGTCGTCGCGCGGTTCGTCGGCGCGAAGGGTGAGGACCTGGTGTTCGTGGACAACACGACCGCCGGTGTGAACGCCGTGCTCCGGTCGCTCGACTGGCGAGAGGGCGACGAGATCGTGCTCGCGGACGTGGCCTACGGGGCGATCACGCTCGCGGCCCGCTACGTGGCGCGGCAGCACGGCGCACAGGTGAGGTTGTTCGACCTGCCCTACCCGATCACCGATCCGCAGCAGGTGGTGGACGCGTTCGTCGCGGCGCTCACGCCGCGCACGCGCCTCGTCATCGTGGATCACATCGCCTCGGAGTCGGCGCTGCTGTTGCCGGTGCGCGAGATCGCGGAGCACTGCCGCGCTCGCGGCGTCCTCGTGCTGGTCGATGGCGCCCACGCCCCCGGCGCACTGGCGCTCGACCTGCCGTCGCTCGGCGTGGACTGGTACACGGGCAACCTGCACAAGTGGGGGATGACGCCTCGCTCGAGCGCGATCCTGTGGGCGCCGCCCGCGAGGCAGAAGGACCTGCACCCGCCGGTCATCTCATGGGGACTCGACCAGGGTTTCGCGACCGAGTTCGACTGGGCCGGGACGCGCGACCCATCGCCCCACCTCTCGGCGCCGGCAGCGATCTCGTTCATGGAGTGGCTGGGACTCGAGCGAATGCGCTCGTACAACCACGACCTGGTATGGCAGGGCGCGAACCAACTCGCCGCGCGCTGGGGCGTGAGTCTCGGGATGCCGCGCGAGATGGTGGGCTGCATGGCGACGGTCACTTTGCCGGAACATGCGGGCTCGACTCGAGAGCAGGCGGCAGCACTGCGGCATGCGCTCCTCTACGAGGACCGCATCGAGGTGCCCATCCACGCGTGGCGCGGCCGACTGTGGACGCGCCTGTCGGCGCAGGTCTACAACGAGGCCTCCGACTGGGAGCGGCTCGGCGAGGCGATCGACCGCCGGATCTGAAGGTGGCGCGTGAGGCACGCGGGGTCGCGGGCTGGTGATGCGAGCGTTCGCGCGGAGTCGATTTTCCGCTTGACGCCCTTGCGTGACCAGTCTGCCGCGCCGTCCGAGTGCTTCGCTCACGCGGGCCCCATCGACCGACGGCGCCGTGTCGTGGGTGCGCAGCGGCAGTTTCGTCGAAGTTCGCCGGGCGGTCCGCGTTTCGCGTGAGACGGCCAAGTATGGACGCCGCAAACACGCATGCTATGAATGGCATGCGCCCTCGCGACTCGCCCCCGCGGACCACTGCCATGCGCGCGCTCTCGCACCTCGCCGATCATGTGCTCTTGCACGACCTCAAGGCGCTCGTCACCCGTGAACGCGGCACCATCGCCGAACTGCTGTCGCATCTGGCCGAGGCGGAAGAGCGGCGGCTGCATCTGCCGGCCGCCTACCCGTCGATGCACGCCTACTGCGTGGGCGAGCTGCGGATGTCCGGCGTCGAGGCGTTCAAGCGCATCCAGGCGGCACGAGCTGCTCGTCGGTTCCCCGCGATCCTCGAAGCGGTTGCGGCTGGGCGACTGCACTTGAGCGCCGTGCTCCAACTGGCGCCACACCTGACCCTCGAGTCGGCGGACGAGTTGATCGCGGCGGCCGCCCACCGGAGCAAGGCCGAAGTGGCGCTGCTGATCGCCCGGCACCGTGCGAGAGTGGACGAGACACAACAGGTTCCGGAACCCGTTGGATTCCTTGAGATTTCGAAGGTTCTGGTTTCGGCTGACTCCGCCAGCGCAACCGCGGCCTCTCCGGTGTGCGATCCAGCCGCTCCCCCGAGCCTCGAAGCTCTGGCCGCCCGTGCGTCCGAGCGCTTCGAACTCCGCGTCACACTCGACCAGGAGGCCCACGACCTCCTGCAATACGCCAGAGGCTTGCTCGGTCACGCGATTCCCAGCGGCGACCTCGCGATGGTGCTCAAGCGCTCGCTGGCGAAGTTGGTCGAGGCTGAGGAGAAGCGCATCTTTGCCGCCCACTGCCGCCCACTGCCGCAGGCGGCCTCGGCGTGGGGCTCCCAGCGGCCGGTATGTGCCTGCCGACGTGCGCCGCGAAGTCTGGGCTCGCGATGGCGGCCGATGCACGTTCACCAGTGAGTCGGGCATGCGCTGCCCGTCGCGAATGCGCGTCGAGTTCGACCACGTCACTCCCGTGGCGAGCGGCGGCGAATCGACGGTGGCCAACCTGCGGCTCTGCTGTCGAGCGCACAACCAGTACAGAGCCGATCGCGCTTTCGGCGTGGAGTTCATGAAGGGCAAGCGCGAGGCGGCGGCCCAGCCGGCCTCGGGTCCCGCGATGAGTGCTCCCTGCGCGTGCGCCGCTTCCTCAGCACCGAGCGCACCTGCCCCAGGGCAGGCGGATCTCGCCGCGCGCCGCGCCGAGTTGACCCCGTGGCTCCGCAAGCTGGGGCTGCGCGTCGACGAGGCGAAGCGAGGGGCGGCCCTGTGCGATGCGCTCGCCGGCGATACGCTCGAACGACGAGTGAAGTTCGCGCTGTCCGGACTCGCCCGCGAACGCTTCCGGCTCGCACCTCGGGCTCCACTCAGCGATTCGTCGTCTTGATCCGTCCCCAACGGGTCGGTGTCGTCGACGGCTCCGGAGCCAGTCAGGACACGTCCTCACGCACTCGGCGAAACGCTCACGCCTCTCGGCGCACCAGCATCGCCGTCACGTCATCCTCGAACGGCTTGCCGGGGCAGTGCGAGGCGAGCCGGTCGAACAGGTCGCGCACCGCCTGCTCGGCAGGCAGCTTGCGCGCGTCCTTGAGCCACCGCCGAAGGCCCTTCATGCCGAAGGGCTCGACGTCGTAGCCCAGGCCGCGCTCGATCACGCCGTCGGAGTACAGGACCAGCGCGGCGCCGCGATCGATGTGGCCGTAGCCGAGCGTGAAGGGGGTCTCGGGATCGGGGCCCAGTACCATGCCGCCGACATCCAGCTCGGTGATGCCCGCCTCGTCGATCAACAGGCCCGGCGGGTGGCCGGCGTTGATGTAGGTGAGCGTCCCGTTGGCCTCGAGCTCGGCGAAGATGAGCGAGATGAACCGAGACGACAGGCCGCTGCGATGGATGACGCGATTGAGTCGACGGAACAGCGTCGAGAGCCGGAGGTCCTGCTCGACGCCCATGCGCAGACCGACCGCCGCGTCACGCGCCTGCAGCGCCGCCGGGAGTCCGTGTCCCGCGGCGTCAGCGACGGCGAGCCCCACGACGCCCTTCGAGATGGGGAGGAAGTCGTAGAGATCCCCGCCCACCGTCTGTGCCGGGACGCTGTAGGCGAACACGTCGTAACCCTCGAACGCCAGCGCACCGGGCGGCAGCAGGCTCATCTGGATCGCACGCGCCTGCTCGATCAGGTCCTCGAGCACGCTGCGCTCCAAGTGCTGCCGCATCGCATACAGGATCGAATTGGTCGCCGAGAACAGTTCGCTCTTGCTCGGGCCGCGATCGAGCGCGCCGCGCGCCGGGCCGAACAGCGCCATCAAGGGACCCTCGTGACTGCCGACGCCGAGCAGGCTGACGCGGCCCGAGGCGAGATCGCCCACCCACGGCAGCTCGCGGATGCCGTCGTCCCCTGTGCTGGCGAAGCGACGGGCGAGGTCGGTCCCGATCTCGGGACGATCGGCGCCGAATCGCTTGGGAGGCGCGAAGCCCTCCTTGCGCCGCTCGTAGACGTGGATCGCCACGATCCCGAGCGGCTTACCGAGCACTTCGAGAAGCGGGTCGGCGATGCGCGCTGCGAATCGGCCCGGATCGCGCACGCGGCGTGCGTCGGTGAACACGCGCTCGAGGCGCCGATAGAAACTCTTGGACTGGATCATGGCAGGCCTCGCCGCGAGGGGGTGGGACGGGGGCGGCACTCTACACGGACGGGCCGCGGTGCGCCCGATGACTCAGGAATCCTGCGGATCGAGCGGTTCGAGTTCGCTCTCATCCGACGTCTCCCACGCGATCCGGATGTTCCCGGCGTGGATCGGATTCGTCGGGTAGACGGGATCGTCCTTGCCCAGATAGTCCAGGCGGATGAGTTCGGCCTCGGCCGCCTCGAGCGAGGCACCTCGTGCCCGCTGTGCGGCGATGGCGGACTCGAGGGCGAGCACGTAGTCGATATCGCGCAGCAGTCGGCGATACGCCTCGAGTCGGCCGAGCGCAGGTGAGCCGTGGCCCGGCACGAGCACACGGATGTCCTCCTGCTCCATCACCCAGTGGAGCTGCGTCAGCGTGCGGCGATAGACCCAGGGCGCGGCATCGAGCCAGGGGATCTCGATGTCCGACAACAGGTCGCCCGCTGCGAACACGCGCTGCTCGGGGAACCAGAACGCCAGGTGACTCGAACAGTGTCCTGGCGTGTCGTGCGCGATGATCGAGAACGGGCCGAGCTCGATACCCGCCGTGCCGCGCACGGCGTGCGAGGGGCGGAACGGCTCGAATCGGCTGGGCCAGACTTCGCCCGCCTCGCTCGCATGCTGTTCCGCCTCGCGGCGGATGGAGTCGACATCGCGATCGGCCTCGTCGTGGAATCCGACGTGCGCGATGGTGGCGGCGGCCGGGAACCACGGCCGACCCAGCAGGTGATCCCAGTGCGGATGCGTCAGCGCCAGCACCACGCGGTCGAATCGCGGAGTCGAGCGGGCGACGCGCCGGCTGATGTCATCCAGCTCGCTCGGCAGGACCCCGGGATCCACGATCACCGACCAGTCGCCCTGTTCGAGCACGAGGCTGTTCATGTCGACGACCTGGCTGCGGCGCACCCAGACGCCCTGTCCGAGGTCGGTCCAGGCGCTCACGGAGTGGTCGGGACCTCGATCCTGCCCGCGATGATCTCCTGCTTCAGCGAATCGACACGCGCCTTGACCGCATCGGGGATCAGCGACTTGTTGCGCTCGTCGTACACCCACGTCACGCCCTCGGTGTCGAGCCCGAACGTGCGGACGCCGCCGGTCCAGCGGCCCTCGCGCACTTCGCGCACCGTCTCGAACACGGCGGTGTCGACACGCTTGACCATCGACGTGAGGATGAAGCCCGGTGCTTCGTCGTACTGATCCGAGTCGACGCCGATCGCCAGCTTGCCGGTCTCGCGCGCCGCCTCGAACACGCCGAGCCCGGTCGAGCCGGAGGCGTGATAGACGATGTCGGCGCCCGCTTGGTACTCGGCGAGGCCGAGCTCCTTGCCCTTGGTGGGATCGCGGAACGCCTCGCCGGTGGAGCCGGCGTACTTCACGAGCACTTGCGCGCTCGGGTTCACGGCCTTCACGCCCGCCACGTAGCCCGCCTGGAACTTGCGGATGAGCGGGATGTCCATGCCGCCGACGAAGCCGACCTTGCCGGTCTTGGTGAGCAGTCCGGCGAGCGCACCCACCAGGAAGCTGCCCTGTTCCTCGCGGAACTTGAGCGCCACCAGGTTCGGCGGCAGGACGTCGCCGTCCTGGACCGTCATGTCGACGCAGGCGAACTTCTTGTCGGGGAACTCCTTGGCCAGCGCCAGCACGTCGTCGGTGAACAGGAATCCGACACCGAACACGAGCGGGGCATCGCCGGCGGCGAGCTGACGCAACTGCGGCTCGCGATCCGCGCCCTCATTGGTCTCGAGCGTCGTGAACGAGATCCCGAGCTCCTGCTTCGCCTGCTCGAGCCCGGCATAGGCGGCGTCATTGAAGGACTTGTCGCCCCGGCCACCGATGTCGAACACGAGGCCGACGTGCATGGAGCCGGCGTCAGTCGTGGCGGGCTTCTCAGCGCTTGGCGCGCACCCGCTTGCGAGGAGCAGGACGGATAGCAGTGCGGCGGCGGGGCTTCGGCGCATCGGAACCTCCGGATTCGGATGACGGGGCGGGCGGCCAAGGTGTGGCCCGGCGTCCGAGCACCCAGCAGTGGCGACAGCGGGCTTCATAGAGATCGGAGCCACCGACGACGACGCGGCCGCCCTTCGCCACCTTGCGATAGGTGCGATTGGCGGGAGCGCCGCAGATGACGCAGATGGCGAGTGTCTTGGTGATGTACTCGGCGACGGCGAGCAGTTGCGGCATCGGCTCGAAGGGTTTGCCGAGGTAGTCCTGGTCGAGTCCGGCGATGATGACGCGCTTGCCCTGACCGGCGAGCCTCTCGGCCACTTCGAGCAGGCCGGGGCCGAGGAACTGGCCCTCATCGATCCCGATCACCTGCGCCTCGTGCGCATGCTTCAGGATCTCGCTCGCGGTCTTCACCATGCGAGACGGGATCCGGATCTCGCTGTGCGAGACGATGTGGTCCTTGGCATAGCGGGTGTCGACGGCGGGCTTGAAGATCTCGACGCGCTGGCGCGCGATCTGGGCGCGCCTCAGCCGACGGATCAACTCCTCCGTCTTGCCGCTGTACATGCTGCCGACGATGACTTCGATCCAGCCGGACTGGGGCAGGTGAAGTAGGGGCTCGGCCATGAAAAGTCACGCTAAACTCGCCTGTGCCAAGCGTCAACAGCATGGGTCGTTGGCCTGCGAACCGTCTGGCCTGCGAACCGTCTGGCCTCGCTGGGGTGGACGCGCTAACCTGTGCACGGCAGTCGACCCTGCGCACGACCCGTTCGCGATTCCCCCGACGCGCCCGAGCGCACGCGCTCTCAGAAGATGCGCATCCTTCCGTCCTATTGGAGGCCCCTCATGAATCGTCTTGTCACTCGGCTGTTCACGTTGCTCGCCGTCAGCACGCTCGTCGCCACGACGGCGATGGCGGTTCCGAACACGGGCACGTACACGTCCACCGATCTCGGCGGTCAGTTGCTCACCGGGCGTGCGAGCACGCACCGCACCGGCATCAACTCGGGTCTGCCGCATGTGCTGCATGCGCAGTCGTGGACGGGCGCTGTGCTCGGGACGCAGTGGCAGACGCGCTGCGCCACGAACAATGTCGGCTTCGGCACGAACGATCTGCGTAACGCCAGTGGCACCGGCGTCGTGATCTACACGTCGGCCTACACGGGCGGTCAGTTCGAACTCTTCAACACGGGCGGGGCCTGGGGCGATGGAGTCGCGACGCTCGGCACCACGACGATCGTCTCCACGGTGCAGTTCGTGAACTGGCTGCCGGTGGCTTCGGTCGTCAACGGCAACACGTCCGGCGTGTTCGCCGGCGGCTGCGCGCTGACGTTCGGGATCGCCAACGGATTCGGTGCCGGTGAGACGACCAGTCTGAACCCGGCGATCACCAAACCCGCCGACTATCCGTACTTCATGGATGCCACCTGCGGCCCGGCATCCGCCGCGCAGCAGTTCGGCACTTGGGGTTCGGTCATCTCGATGACGATGGCGATCGACTGCGTCACGTCGGCGCGTCCCACGACCTGGGGCTCGCTGAAGACGCAGTACCGCTAGATCCCAAGCTCCAGGTAGTTCTCGACGGCGCCTCGCTACCCACCGCGAGGCGCCGTCTTCTATGGTGCGGGCATGACTCGACCGACCCGTCGTCTCGTTCGGAACGCACCCTGGCTGCTGGCTGCTGCCTCGCTCCTCGCGCTGCTCGCCGCGCGCCCTCGGCCGATCCCGCCGATCGTGTTCGTCTCGCGCCTGCCGGTGGCCGGCTCTGCCCTGGTGCCGGGAGTCGGCCCGGCCGGCCGCTTCGTGGGCGCGGGAGGCCGCCTGCTCGTGCGCGAAGCCGATGGCCGCCTGCGCGAACTCGCCGCCGGTCGCTTCTTCGATGTGAGCGACCCCGCGGTCTCCTACGACGGGCGCTCCATCGCATTCGCCGCGATCACGCATCGTGACAGCGCCTGGCGCATCTGGCGCATCCGCGCCGAGGGCACCCAGCTCGCACCCGTCACGCGTGGCGACCGCTCCCTCGATCTGAAGTCGCGCTTCGGGGCCGAGGCGGAGCGCTTCGAACGCTACGACGACATCGATCCGTGCTGGTTGCCCGATGGGCGCCTCGTGTTCGCGAGCACGCGCTGGCCGTGGCGGGCGCAACAGGGACGCGTGCTCACGACGAACCTGTGGGTCGTGAACGCGGATGGCGGCGATCTCAAGCGCATCACGTCCGAGCGCAATGGCGCCGAGGAACCCTCGATCGACCCGAGCACCGGGCGCGTCGTCTACGCGCGCTGGTTCTTCTCACGATTCGCCGCATCCGACAGCGGCGTCACCACGGATCCCGCTCGCGCGATGCCCGCCGACACGATCGACTTCTGGCATGCGATCTCGGTGATGCCCGATGGCGACTTCGCCCGGTTGCAGGGCGGCGATCCGCGATCACGCATCGGCCAGATGGCGTATCAGCCGGTCGTGCTCGCGGACTCGACGCTCTATGGCGTTCGCGCGGAGCGTCCGAACCTCCTGCGACCGACGAGGTTCGGCTTGCAGCGCTGGAAGGGCGGATTCGCCAAGGCGGAGCCGTTGTTCGGTTACGGCGCTCCCAGGGGTTGGTCGGCGATCTCGCCCTGCCCGCTGCCCGATGGGCGCATGCTGTTCTCCTACGACGAAGACGGGACAGGCAACTTCAAGATCGTCCTGTGGGACGAGCGCCGCCGCATGGTGGAGCCGATCGTCGATGAACTCGGCCGGCTCGAGATGGATCCGGTCGTGCTCCTTGCACGAGCGAACCCGCCACCGTTGCTCTATCCGCCCGCTCCCGAGGCCCCCGCCGAGCTGCCGCACGCCAGTACCGAGGCGTTGCTCCGGGATCCGGGGATGGCCCGCTTCGATTGTCTCAACATCTTCTCGAACGGCCCGGTGGACGGAGCGTTCCTCGATGCCCCCAAGCTCGCCAAGGGACTCCGGATCCGCTTCTTCACCGTCCTGCCGCGCCCGGACCTCGAGGGTGGGGACTCGCTCGTCCTGTTGCACGAGGCCCCGGTCTTCCCGGATGGCGCCGTGCATGTGGATGAGGTCCCCGCGAATGTTCCGACGTTCGAGCAGATCGTGGACTCCAATGGCCGTGTGATCTCCACCGGCTCGGGACCCGCGCATGTGCCGGGATTCAACTTCACTCGCCCCGGCTCCGGGACCAAGTGCGTCGGCTGCCACGCGGGCCACTCGGCGCTGCCGGTCGCGGAATCCAAGCGACTCGGGGCGTATACCAACTTCTCGCCCTCGGCGACCGTGACCGCTTCCTCCATTCATCCCTCGACGGAGAACTCCAGGGGCGCCGTCGACCGGCGTACGCTGGGCGAGGTGACCCAGGTCGCTTGGCTGGCTGACTCAGAGATAGCGCAATGGGTCAGGCTGGACTGGGAATTGGCTATCGAAACGGGAGCCGTCGTCCTCTATGCTGTGCGGGCTTCTAAGGCCGATGGCGGAGAACTGCGGGTTCCCCGCTCGGAATTGGTCCTGTTCCTGCAAGGAAAGGAAGTCAGGCGTGTCCCCGTCACTCGAGGGTGGACGCCTGGCGGGCTCCGGGTGGAGTTCCCT
>JAYWEM010000132.1:0-3425 GCA_043779265.1 bacterium
CTCGGGCCGCGTGCAGCCGATGTCGCCCATCTGGAACGTGGTCAGGATGACCTGTCCCTTGCTCGCCTGCGTGAGCGGGTCGGACAGGAGCTCCATCGCACCCCAGAACGCCATGATCAGCTGCGACCAGTCGCCGAAGATGGTGCCGTGCTCGGCGCCGCCGACGTCGGCGATTCCGGTCATCGTGCGGCTGACCTGGTTGGTGGCGTACGCCGGCCAACCGGCGACCTCACCCTCGAGGCCCTTGCCGGTCCAGATGAAGTCCGAGCCCGCAGCAGCGGCGCGGAGCGTCTTCTTCAACCGACCGCGGACACCGGGCGTCGCGAGGAACGCCATTGCCTGGGCGAACGCGTTGTTCTGCGTGACCGCGGTCTCCATGTCGACCAGCTTGTCCCAGCTGCCGACGCCGCCGAAGGCGACGGCGGCGACACCCGGGGTGTTGTAGAGACCCGTGGGCTGGCCGTCCGTGCTCCGTCCGTGGATGCCGGCGCGATCGAGGACGAGCCCGTGCTGGGCCATCAGCGAGTTGCGGATGGCGCTCTCGACGTCGAAGTTGGCGAGGTTCAGGAGCTGCCGCGGGAACGGCACCGTCCCGATCATCGTCTTCGGCGACAGGTTGATGGTCGAGAAGTTCAGCTGGCTGGGCGCCGCACCCGAAGCCGGGTTCTCCGACATCCAGACCACCGTCGGGTCCCCGGTCTGCTTCGGGTACTGGAGCGGGTTCGACAGCCCCGTGAACACCTGCGCACCCATGCGCATCAGGTAGGCGGTGTTGCGGAGCAGGTCGATCAGCTCGCCGGGCCGGTCGAAGACCAGCTCGGCACCGCCGCCGGCGACGCCCGCGCCCATCGCGTGGGTCTGGCGCCGCGGCTCGTCATCCGGCCGTTCGAGTCGCAGGGGCAGGAGGATGCCGCTGTGCCGCTGGACGGTCGCCGGCAGCGTCTTCTCGATACCCTGGCTGATCTCGGCCTCGACGCCGTCGAACGACGAGCGCTTGCCCTCGCGCATCTCAGTCGCCATCAGGGCGGCCCGCGTGTACGAGTAGCGCTTGAGGTCCTTCTTCGCGGCACCGAGTTCCTCGGCCGAGCGCGGGGAGACCGTCGGCTGCGCCGCTCCCTTCTTCTGGAGGATCATGAGGCCGACGTCGGCGACCGAGTGGCCGGCACGGATGTACTCGGAGGCCTGAGCCTGCATGCCGTGCGAGTTGCAGAGCTCGACGATGCGGGCCGCGCGGTCGAGGTCGTTGGGTGCACCGGCGGTCGCGGGCGAGGCCGCACCACCTCCGGCGCTGCTCGGATCGAGCACCTGTGCCGGGCTCGGCCCAGCCGCGCCGGGTGCCGCAGCCGTGGGATGGGTGGTGACGGACATGCTGGGTTCCTCCGCTTGGGTGATGAGACGCTCCACTTCGACCGGGTACTCGTGGTGCCCGGCCGACTGCCCCTGGACCATCGCCTTCGGATCCGCGGGGACACTCACGATCGAGACCTCCTGCGGCTGCCACTTCACCGCGAGGTACTCGTTCATCTCCTCGGGACCGGACGCGACCTTGGTCTGCTTCAGCTTCATGGGCAGCTGGCCAACCGAGATGTAACGGCGCGTGCGGTCCTTCACTTCCTGCTTCACCTGCTGGGCCAGGGCGTGGCGCGAGAAGCGCATCGAGCCCTTCGTCTTCTTCCCCTCGATGCGGAAGTCGTCGACGATGCCGATGTGCAGCGCCGGATCCACCTGGCCGGTCCGCGGGTAGCCGGCGTGCTCGAGCAGCAGCGACAGACCGCCCTTGGCGTACGCCATGTCGATGGCCGACTCCTCGTGGCTGAGGGTCAGCATCCCGAACCAGCGACGCAGCGGCCGCTCGTTCGTGATGACGATGTCGAAGACCTCGTCATCCATGCCCTCGTCGGTGCTCCCCGAGTCGTCGCCCTCGGCGTGCACCTGCCGGACGGCCTCGATCTCGAGGATGCATGGCTCGTACTGGAGCGACATGCGCGCGGGCACGGCATTCGGGTCCGGCGCGGCGGCGGGCGTGAGTACGGTCGCGGCCACTGTCAGTACCAGAACGGCGCGGCGCGATCCGCGACCCAGAGGTCGTACGTCTTGCAGTGGACGGCGCTGAACCAAGCGCTCGTGTTGCCGCTGGCGTGCGTCCCCGAGGTCACGAACGCGCCGAACACCAGATTGCTGCCCGCGAACTCGTTCCACTTGGGCAGCTTCGCCAGGTTGGTGATGCGAGCGCCGACGACTCCATTGACCATGGCGACGATCTGCGGCGTGACCGGGTCGAAGATCAGGCGCACGCGGCTGGCGCCCCCTTCGACGTGGGACGTGATCCCCGTGAGCTCGACGATCGCAGCCGTCTCGACGCCGCCACCGGGGGCGCTGACGAGTTCCCACTTCTCGGTGCCGTAGTTGAATCGAAGCTGGCACACGCAGTTGGCGGGCGCTGCGGGGAACGGGGCGTTGGAGAGCATCGTCCCGAACTCGATGCCGGCGAACATCGTGTTCGTGCGCAGGCCGGTCCCGACAGGTGGCGCGTAGGGCCCGATGTGGGCGGCGATCTCGTTGACGAACTGGAAGAAGTCGCTGCCGTCGGGAGCCTCGAACGGGATGTCAAACGCGTTCAGACCCTCGATGCGCACCTCGCGGATGCGGTTCGCGCCGACGCCGGTCGTCAGGACGAGAGAGGGCGGAACGGCGCTCGTCGTCGAGCCGGTCGTGCCGCGCTCGAGCTCGGGAGCCGTGCCGAACGTGTGGATGCGGAGCAAGGTCCGCTCGAGTTCCTCATCGAGTCCCAACTCGTCCCCCTCCCAGGCGTTCTCGAGGAGCGCCCCTTCCTGCTGCAGGCTGGCGACCAGCTGGACGCCCCAGGCGTAGACCGGTGTGCCGCCCGCCTCGACCCCGGTGGCCCGCACCCACCGCTTGGAGGCGGTGAGGTCCACGGGGAGCTTCTGTGTGCCGCTCGTCGCGCCGACGGTCGCGAAAGCGGCGCCGACGATGTCCGTGTACGTGCCCGTCTGCGTGTCGGATTCCTGCAGCTTCACGGCGAGCGTCGGCGTCGTGCCCGATTCGTGGGTGACGTCGAGGAGCGCGATAGCCCTGCCCGAGAAGGCCTTGACGTCGACGCCCGCCCCGTCCGTCGCGCCCGCGCCTCGCTGCCGCGTGGGCACCAGGGACAGTGCGATCGCGCTCCCCAGGTAGCTGGACTTGCCTGACACCTCGCTCCTCCCGTTGGTCGCGCCGCTGCGGGCACGATGCGCTGAACGGGAGGGGCGGGACCATTGGAGTCTCACTCCAATGGTCCGAGGGGGTGCCGGTGCCCCAGAGTGCCGCCCATGGCCACCCTGACCGAGATGCCAGCCCGCTTCTCCGCCGGCACGACCGTCGTCTACGAGAAGTCGTTCGCCGATCACCCGGCAACCGACGGCTGG
>JAYWEM010000133.1:0-8028 GCA_043779265.1 bacterium
CCTGAATCCGAGGTCGGGGGCCAGCGAGGCGAAACAGCGCTTCGCGCGGCCGCCGGCCATCCGCAGTCCTCAACCGTCTACGGAACTGGGGCCACTCCAGACTTCAACCGACGGTCCCTCAAGCGGGTGTGCTGCTAGCCCGCATGCGGACCGCCGACGGAGAGTCCAGCGTCCAAACGATCATCCGGCTCACTGATTGAACTTCACTCGCGGTCGGCCCTGGTTGCCTCCTTTCACCCACCAGACCCCCATTGGACATCCCGTCCGGACCCGGGGCATACTCCCCGGCCGCTTCACATCAGAGTCATTCCAGAGCAGGCGGAGCGCTCGGAACCACCCGCAGTCCTCGTCTCGTCCGCATCGGACGCATCGGGGCCCGGGCCCGGGGAACGCCGCCGTTGCGGAGAGCCACACCATGAAGGCCGGTATCCATCCTGTTTACGAGACGAAGACGTACAAGTGCTACGGCTGCGACACGGAGTGGCAGCTGCGTACGACGCTCAAGCCGACGGCGAGCGACGGCAAGGTGCATCTCGATGTGTGCGCCAACTGTCACCCGTTCTACACCGGCAAGCAGAAGCTGATCGACAAGGCGGGTCGCATCGATCGCTTCCGCAGGCGCTACGCCAAGGGCGATGCTGCCGAAACGGCTGATACCACCGACAAGGCCTAGCGTTCCGTCTCGGGCTCCCGTCGTCGCGCGCACCGCGTGCACACGGGAGCCTTCTGTTTTCCCACTCGTGCGTCACCCGGAGGCTCCATGCCGTTCCTTCCCGTCGGAGGTCAGGCGGTGCTCGAGGGCGTGATGATGCGCTCGCCGACCCGCATGGCCGTGGCGGTGCGGCGCCCGGATGGATCGCTCGGGTTCCTCGAGAAGCCCTTCGAGTCGGTGACCCGGCGCATCCGTCTGCTGGGCCTTCCCGTCGTACGCGGCGCCGTGTCGCTGTTCGAGACTCTCGGACTCGGCATGACCGCGCTCAACTTCAGCGCCGACGAGGCATCGCGCGCCGAGGGCGAGACCGAGCCGCAGGGGACGGGAGCGCAGGTCGCGCAGATCGCCACCATCCTCTTCTCGCTCGCGCTCGGCGTGACGCTGTTCGTCATCCTGCCGGCCAAGCTGACCGAGTGGCTGGGCTTTCACGACCGCATCGGGTTCGGACTGGTCGATGGCTTCTTCCGACTGGCCGCGTTCGTGACCTATCTGCTGCTCATCTCGCAGTGGAGCGAGATGGCGCGCGTGCTCGGGTTCCACGGCGCCGAGCACAAGGCCATCCACGCGCTCGAAGCAGGCGGCCCTCTGACACCCGAGCGCGTGCAGAGCTTCTCGCGGTTCCACCCGCGCTGCGGCACGTCGTTCTTGTTCCTCGTGGTGGTGATCAGCATCGTCGTGTTCACGTTCGTCGGGAAGCCCGAGAACGCGCTGCATCATCTGGCGCGCGTCGCGTGCATGCCGGTGATCGCCGGCATCGCGTTCGAGTTCATCCGGTTGTCGGGCAAGCACATCGGCAATCCGGTCGTGAAGGCGCTCGTGTGGCCCGGCATGCAGTTCCAGCGCCTGACCACGCGCGAGCCCGATCTCGAGATGTGCGCCGTGGCGATCGCCTCGCTCGAGAAGGTCATGCACGATCCGGTGCTGGTCGAGCTCCAGAAGCAGGGCGGCACGAACGAGGTGACGTTCATCCAATGATCGACGGTCACCTGCACGAGGCGCTGCAGCGAGTCGAGGAGCGCTTCGCCATGCTCGAGCAGCAGCTCTCCGCGCCCGACATCGCCAGCGACCCCAAGCGCCTGCGCGACCTCTCCAAGGAGCGCGCTCGTCTCCTGAAGACCGTCGAGGCGGCGACCGACTGGCGGCGCGTGCATGCCACGATCGTCGACGACGAGGCCGCGGTGGCATCGGGCGATGCCGAACTGGCCGAACTGGCCGAAGCCGAACTGCCCGAGCTGCGCATCGAGGACGAGCGACTGACGGCGCTGCTCAAGAAGCTGCTGCTGCCGCGCGATCCCGATGACGACAAGGACGTGCTGGTCGAGATCCGCGCCGGCGTCGGGGGCGAGGAGGCGGCCTTGTTCGCGGCCGAGGTCTATCGCATGTACCTGAAGTACGCCGAGCGCCGCGGCTGGAAGCACGAGGTCATGAGCGTGACCGAGGCCGAGGCGGGAGGTTTGAAGGAAGTGATCCTGTCGGTGACCGGCGACAGCGTGTACCGCGAGATGAAGTTCGAGTCGGGTGTGCACCGCGTGCAGCGCGTGCCGGCGACCGAGGCCTCGGGCCGCATCCACACCTCGGCCGCCACCGTCGCGGTGCTCGCCGAGGTCGAGGACGTCGATGTCGAGGTGCACGAGAAGGACCTGCGCGTCGACGTGTTCCGCGCCGGTGGCCCGGGCGGTCAGGGCGTCAACACCACCGACTCCGCCGTGCGCATCACCCATATGCCGACCGGGCTCGTGGTGAGCTGCCAGGACGAGAGGTCCCAGATCAAGAACCGCGCGAGGGCCATGAAGGTGCTGCGCGCCCGGCTCTACGACATCAAGATCCAGGAGGCTCAGGCCAAGCAGGCCGCGGCCCGCAAGAGCCAGGTCTCGAGCGGGGATCGCAGCGCCAAGATCCGCACCTACAACTTCCCGCAGGGCCGCGTCACCGATCACCGCATCAACCTGACGCTCTATCGCCTGCCCGAGTTCATGGAGGGCGATATCGGCGAGATGTCCGAGGCGCTGATCGAGGCCGATGCCGCCGAGCGCCTGGCCCAGATGGCGAGCGGAGCCGGCGCCGCCTGATCGGTTCGCGCGGCGACGCCGCGAGTGGCGCCTGCGTGCACGCGGTGGACCTCTGCGCGAGTTCAGCTTCGCGCCAGATCACGCCGGCGAGCCCCACGGCGCGGGCACGCTGCATGCACGAGTGCTCGGGTGCTGCCGCGCATGGAGTGCGGCGCAGATCCGCGGGAGTCGCATGCGCACCAGCCTTCGCCCCCTGAGCTTCAGGCCCACGGCCGCACGTTCGGTCGATCGGGGGGCGCTCGCCTTCGGGCTCCTGGCGTCAGCATCGCTCGCGCTCTGGTACGTGATGCTCTCGGCGCTTCCCGACTATGGGCCCGTCTCCGCCACGGCCGTCGTCCATCTGGCGGGCGTGGTCATCCAGCTCCTGACCAATCTGTTCGAGACGGTCTGTCTCGTGGCCATCGCACGATCCGCCGGCATTCGGATTCCGATCGGTCGCACACTCGCCGTGCTGCTCGCCCTGTCGCTCCTCCAGGCGCTCGCGATCCAGCTGCAAGCGCTCGCCTGGGATGCGCCTGAGCTGCGAAGCTGGGTCGCCGCGCTCGCCGGGCCGGGCGTTCACTCGCCGCCCGGGACGGGGCGCGACGGCGCCTCGCTCGCGCTCTCCCACATCGGACTGCTGGCGCTGGCTCGCATCGGCGGCACTGCCGAGTGGCTGAGGTCGCGCGGCTGCGCGCGGGGCTTCGCGTGGGGTGCCGTGTTCGCGTGCTATCTTGCCTCGCGGCTGCTCACAGGGTGGTGCGCCGATCTGCTGCGCGGCGCCAGCCCGCTCGGATGATGCGCATGGAGGCGTGCATGGGATCGCTCAATCGCGTGGCCGGTGTCGCGGCGATGGTGTTGCTCGTCGCCGCAGCCGCGTATTGGTCCTGGGATCGCTTCCGCGCCCGCAGTCAGCCGGTGTTCGATCCAGTTCGCTTCTCGGTCCTGAGCCCGCCGGTCGCGGCCACGGATGAGCGCTGGTTGGTCGCGGTGAATCCCGGCTGCTCGCATTGCCGAGAGCACCTCGACGCACTCGAGGCGCACATGGCCGGCGCTCCCGGCCACGCACGGCTCGGCGCCCTCATCGTGGACACCGATCAGCGGCCCGACACGCTCACGCTCTCGGCGCTGGCGCCGGGCGGCGTGTGGTGGGACTCGGCCGGCATCTGGCGCCGCGAGTGGGACCATCGCGTCTATGGCGAACTGCTGCAGTTCTCATCCGACGGCGCGCTGCGCGCGACCCAGCCCCCCGGCTGGAGGCCCTGAGCCGCACGAATCACGTACTTGCCCCCAGCCCCCGCGAAGAAGGGAAGGAGGTGAGAGACATGCGTTCACGAGTGAGGCTGTGCGCTGCATTGGCCGTTCTGCTCCTCGCATCGAGTCACCCGGCAAGGGTGAGCGCCGCCGACGCACCGATGGACCAGGAGGGACTGGGACGGCTGATGCGCTATGCCGCCTGCGCCCTGGCCACGTTCATCGCCCGCACGCCCGAGCAGATGGGCCAGGCGATGATCGGCTGCGGGCTGATCTACCTCGACGAAGTGCCCACGAACCCCTAGGGAGATACCCATGCGTCGATGCCATCGCCCCCTCGTGCTGTTCGCCCTGGCCGCAAGTCTCGCCGTCGCCACGCCGGGACGGGCGGCCGACACGCCGCCCGTCAGCTCGGAGTCCCGACTCGGCGTGATCATGGCGGCTGCCTGCGGCATTGCGGTCCGCTATGCACTGACCGCCCCGAGCCCGTTCACCACAGCCGCCTCCGTCTACACCTGTGGGTTCGCCCTGCTCGACGCGCTCGTCACACCCGACAACGCGCCGTGATCCTGCTCGGCTGCCGCGCCGGACCTCCCCCGGGGTCCGGCGGCATCCGAGCCGCTACACTGCCCGCCCATGCCCACGACGATCTCCCAGAATCTGCGCGCGGCCGAGCGCGCGCTCGAGCCGCTCGGCTCGCCCCGCTCGGACGCTGCCGAGCTGCTGTCGCGACTGCTCGGGATCGAGCGAGGTCTGCTCGCGCTTCGGCTCGACGAGGTGCTGACGCCCGAGGCGGAACAGCGTTTCGCGCAGTGGATCGCCCGTCGACAGGCGCACGAGCCGGTGCAGTACATCACCGGGCTCGCCGCCTTCCGCTCGCTCGATCTGCAGGTCGACCGCCGTGTGCTGGTGCCACGGCCCGAAACGGAGGAACTGGTCGAGCACGTGCTCTCGGTGCTTCGCGCCAAGGGCGACGCCTGGAAGCCGCCGCGCGTACTGGACCTGGGCACGGGCTCGGGATGCATCGCGCTGGCGATCGCATCGGAATGGCCCGGTGCGATCGTCACCGCGACCGATGCCAGCGAAGAGGCGCTGGAAGTGGCGCGCGGCAACGCCGCCGCGCACGCGCTGGCCTCGCGCATCACGTTCGCCCGAGGCGAGTGGTTCGACGCCATCGGTTCGGACGAGCGCTTCGAGGTCATCGTCTCGAACCCGCCGTACATCTCGCAGGATGAGGCCGATTCGCTGCCCGCGGATGTTCGCGAGTGGGAGCCGCACGCGGCGCTCTTCGCATCCGACGATGGGCTCTCGGACCTGCGGCAGCTGGTGGAGGAAGCGCCGCGGCATCTGGTCGCGGGCGGTCTGCTGGCGCTGGAACTGGCCGAGATGCGTGCCGCCCAAGTGCTGGCGTGGTTCGAGGGCGCCCACGATTGGGCGAGCGCCGAACTGCGCGACGACCTCTCGGGCCGACCCCGTATGTTGTTCGCCACAAGGGAGAAAGGCCCTGCGATCGCGCCCGCGCAGTGGGGTGAGGAAAGGGTCTGATAGGGTGGACCTGTGCACAATCGAACACTGCAACTCCTGTCCAAGGAAAGGAGGTATCCGAAGTGTCAGCAACCCCTACCAACCTGGAGATTCAAACCCGAGGCTACGCGCATCCCGAAGTGCTCGTCACCACCGAATGGATTGAGCAGCATCTCGAAGACAAGACGCTCCGCATCATCGAGTCCAACGAGGACCAACTGCTCTACCCCTCGGGCCACATCCCCGGCGCCGTTCAGGTGGATTGGGCCGCCGATCTCAATGACCCGATCCGCCGCGACTATCTCGACAAGGCCGGTTTCGAGAAGCTGATGTCGCGCATCGGCGTCACCCGCGAGACGCCCGTCGTCTTCTACGGCGACAAGAGCAACTGGTGGGCGACCTACGCGTTCTGGATGTTCCAGCTGTTCGGCCACACCAATGCGCGATTGCTCGATGGTGGCCGGCTCAAGTGGGAGCAGGAGAAGCGTCCGATGACACGCGAGGTGCCGACGTTCGCGCCGACCACGTACTCGGCTCCCGTGCGCGACGACTTCACGCTGCGTGCGTTCCGTGACCAGGTGCTCGAGCATCTGCAGATCGAAGGCAAGCTCGTGGATGTGCGCAGCCCGCAGGAGTTCTCGGGCGAGCGCACGCACATGCCCGAGTATCCGCAGGAGGGTGTGCTGCGTGGCGGCCACATCCCGAGTGCCAAGAACGTGCCGTGGGCGAGGGCGGCGAGCCCTGAAAACGGCACGTTCAAGGACGCCGCGGCGCTGCGCGCGATCTACGAGGGTGAGGTCGGGCTCAAGGCGAGCGACAAGGTGATCACCTACTGCCGCATCGGCGAACGCAGCAGCCACACGTGGTTCGTGCTCACCTATCTGCTCGGGTACAAGAACGTGCGCAACTACGACGGCAGCTGGACCGAGTGGGGCAATGCGGTGGGGCTGCCGATCGCTCGCAACTGAGACGGCTACCAGGCCATCGGGGCGCGTTCGTGGAAGAACGCGCCCGTCGGTCCTCCATCGGGCAGCATCGCCGCCCACACGATGGTGTCGGCGCCCTCGTCCTCGCTGAGTTCGGCGCCGACGCCGCCCATCCGGGTCCGCACCCAGCCCGGATGGACCGCGTTCACCAGCACGCCGCTGCCGCGCAGCGCGTCGGCGCTCTGGCGCGTGATGCCATTGAGCGCCAGCTTGCTCAGGCGATAGGCGGGGTCGGCGGCGCGTTGCTCCACGTGCTGCCCCATGTCGCTCGAGACGTTCACGATGCGCCCCCAGCCGCGCGCACGCATCGCCGGTGCGAAGCACTGGATCAGCTCGAGCGCTCCCAACGCGTTCACCTCCAGCGTGCGGCGCATGTCGGCCCTCGAGACCTCGAGCACGTTGACATAGGGGTCGACGAAGATCGCGGCGTTGTTGATCAGCACATCGACCTGCTGCGACGAGGCGGCGAGGCGCTCGACCACGGCCGCGATGCTCGCGGAGTCGGCGACATCGAGCACCACCGGGCTGACGTCGAGGCCCTCGGCGCGCAGGGCGTCAGCGGCCTCCCGGCCAGCGGCCTCCAGCCGCGCCGAGAGCAGCACACGCATGCCGCGACGAGCCAGGGATCTCGCCACCGCGCGGCCGATGCCGCGGTTGGCGCCGGTCACCAGCGCGGTTCGAGTCGGGGGGGCGGCATTCATGCGATGCACCCTGCCGTATGGCCCCCGGCTGCGCTACTCTCCGGTCGGCGGCGATCACCGTCGCCCCCCTCGCTGGTCGGAGTCCACCTGTGACAGGAGCCTCATTGCCGCCTCGTCTGGCGGACCTCGTCGCCGACTTCGAGTTCGTCGACCGGTCCCTTCGCGCCGAGATGCTGATCGAGTACGCGGATCGCTTCCGTGAGGTGGCGCCTGCCGTGGCCGCTCGCCCGTTCCCCGAAACACACCGCGCCCCTCGCTGCGAGTCGGATGCGTTCGTGTTCGCCACCGATCGCCCCGACGGCACGTTGCAGTTGCACTTCGCCGTCGAGAACCCGCAAGGGCTCTCGGCCAAGGCGTGGGCCGTGATCCTCGACGACACGCTTTCGGGTGAGTCGCTCGAGCGAGTGGCCGCGATCGATCCCGACGTGCTCTACCAGATCTTCGGGCGCGACCTGTCGATGGGGAAGGGGCAGGGCCTGCTCGGCATGCTCGATCTGGTGCACCGTGAAGCGCGTATGCGGCTCGCCGCCTTGAGTCGGCGCGAGGCCGACGACGCATGAGCCGGCCGGTCCTGCTGGTCCACGGCTACTCCGACAGTGGCGAGAGCTTTCGTGTCTGTGGAGTGGCCCCAGTTCCGTAGACGGTTGAGGACTGCGGATGGCCGGCGGCCGCGCGAAGCGCTGTTTCGCCTCGCTGGCCCCCGACGAAGTCACGTTCAGCGAATCGCCCTCGCTACTCGAGGGCGATTCCTTGATCGCCATGTTGCGCGGCCACGACCGGGCGATCATCGGGCTGGAAAAAAT
>JAYWEM010000134.1:0-18657 GCA_043779265.1 bacterium
CCGCCTCCGACCTCCAGGGACACGTGAAGGCCGCCGCCGAGGCGATCGTCACGGCGATCGGAAGGCAATCCGCCCCGGAGCGCGTGGGCGAGGGAGAACGCGCGCTCGAGCGCGCCTATAAGCTGCTGCCGGGCCTCGGTGAGCCCATTCCGTTCCGTCTCGATGAGGGGTGCCCGGCGATCGGCCAGCGTCTCTCGCAACTGCGACTGCGGGGCCGGACCGGTGCGACGATCATCGCGATCTCGCGAGGCGAGGACGTCGTGCTCGTGCCCGATGGTCACGAAGTGCTCCAGTCCGGGGATGTCCTCGCACTCGCTGGAACATCGACCGCGGTCGACGCGGCTCGTGAGGTCCTGCTCGGACGAGGCGAGGGAACCGCTGAGGGGAGTGAAGTGTGATCGTCGTCACGGGTGCAGCGGGCTTCATCGGAAGCGCCCTCGTCTGGAGGCTGAACCAGCGAGGCGAGAACGATATCGTGTGCGTCGATACGCGGCCATCCGATGAGGGCGTCGAGAATCTTCGACCCCTGCACTATCGCGAGTACATCTCCCACGAGACATTCCTCCAGAGCATGGAGGCCGGACGGTGGTCCGACGGACTCCGCGGCGTGTTCCATCTCGGGGCCTGCAGCAGCACCACGGAGATGGACTGGGATTACCTCACGCGCAACAACATCACTTACTCGCAGCGGCTGTGTCTCGCGACGCTGCGCGATGGGGCCCGATTCATCCACGCGAGCAGCGCCGCCACGTACGGAGATGGTTCCCGCGGCTACTCGGATGACCATGCGGGGCTCGGTGTACTCGAGCCTCTCAATCCGTACGGTCGCTCGAAGCAGGAGTTCGACCTGTGGGCGCTCGAGAACGGATTGTTGGAGCGCATCGTGGCGCTCAAGTACTTCAATGTCTACGGACCGAATGAGTGGCACAAGGGCGAGATGCGCTCGATGGTGTGCAAGGGTTTCGAGCAGGTGCGCGATTCGGGTCGCGTGAGGCTGTTCAAGAGTGACCACCCCGACTACCCGGACGGCGGCCAGCGACGCGACTTCATCTACGTGAAGGACGCGGTGGACATGACGATGTGGTTCCTCGATCGTCCGGACGTGAACGGCGTCTTCAACGTGGGCACCGGCGAGGCCGCCGACTGGAACAGGCTCATCCACGCGATCTTCAAGGCGATGGGCGTCGAACCACGCATCGAGTACATCGACATGCCCGCCGAGCTGGTCGGCCGCTACCAGTACTTCACACAAGCGGACATGCGGAAACTCCGAGCGGCAGGATATGCCGCTGCGGTGACGCCTCTGGAGTCGGCGGTCGAGGACTATGTCAGGCACCATCTTCTGACCGGCCGGGTGCTGGGCGCCTGAGGCATCCTCGCGACCGGTGCGGGGTGATGGGGCTATACTCGCGCGACCTTCGGAATCGATCGACACCCGCGTGCCCCGCGTTGCTTCCCGCCCAAGCCCCGAAGTGAGTGTGAATGTGCCCTCCGAACACCCATCCGACTCTGATGCTCAGCCGAGTGGTGCGGTCGAATCGACTGGACCGCCCGTTCCGCGTGGGTCGGAGCAGGCGCCGATGAACGGCGGACTCCCACTCTTCTTCGCGATCCTCTCCGCTCGTGGCGTTTGTCAGGAACTCGAGCCTCATTGGGCCGAGGCGTTGGGCGTGTCGAGTGATGAGGCGATGGCTCAAGCTCTTCCAACGCTGGCGTGCTGGTCTCGTGGGGAGGGCGGCGTGGACGCCCTGAGCGAGGCGATCGAGCACGTGAACGGGGGGCACGTCGCACACTGCCGAGTCAGCGTCGCGGGCCGCTCAATCGAATCGCTCGACCTCTCGTTGGTGCCCGTCACCTCAGCCACGGGCGTCCTCGAACGGATCATCGTCAGCGCCGCCGATACCGGACGCGATGCGCGAGCCCACGCGAGCCTGCTCGCGGCCCAGCGTCAGCTGGCAGTCGGGAACCTCGCGGGCGGTATGGCGCACGGACTGAACAACCTTCTCGCATCCACGCTCATGGCGGCCGGCATCCTGCACGACAAGATGACCGCACCGGACGATCGCCACCTCATCGAGACGATCGAAGGCAACACTCGGCGGGCTGCTGCGCTCACCCGCCAGGTGCTGGATCTCCGCAGTGCCTCCGAGACAGCGTGGACTCGCATTCAGCCGAGACAGCTCTTGCGGGAGATGATCACGTTGCTGCGTGAATCATTCCCCCGCAGCCTCGGACTCGACTACCACGTCTCCGGAGAGTTGTGGTGCGTCCAAGGGAACGCCAATCAACTGCAGCAGGTGCTCCTCGCGCTGTGCCAGAATGCGAAAGAGGCCATGCCGCGAAGCGGCATTCTCGAACTGAGCGCACAGAACGTCGCACTCGAGGGCACGGCGCCGAAGGGGCAGGCCGAGTCTTCGACCCGGAAGGTCGTGCTCGTGAGAGTCCGGGACACTGGGTGCGGAATCGAGCCTGCCGATCTGGCGCAATTAGCCGAACCGTTCTTCACGACCAAGCCTGGTCACGTCGGGCTCGGGCTCACCAGCGTGGCGTCCATCGTGAATCGACATTGCGGTGTCCTGTCCATCGACAGCGAAGTGGGCAGGGGCAGTACCTTCCAGATCCAGCTGCCCGCGATGGTCGAGGTGGATGCCGCACCCGAATCGGATGATTCGAATGATCTCGCCGGCAGCGGCGAACTCGTATTGATCGTGGACGGGGATGAGTCCGTACGAGAGTCGACGCGCGCGTTGCTCGAGAGCCAGGGCTTCCAGACGACCATGGCCGCGAGTGCCGAGGAGGCGAATCGACGGTTCTTGCGGAGGCGTTCGGAGATCGCGCTCGTGGTGACGGATGCGAGCGATCTCCTCACGCGGCAGGGCGACATGATCCGGGCCATGCATGCGCTGGAGCCGGACCTCCCGATTCTCGCCACCAGTCGTCTCGGCCAGACCACGAGGCGCGACGCGTTGCTCGCGCAGGGAGTGACGCAGGTCCTCCCGAGGCCCTGCGGTGAGGACATGCTCGTGCGATCGATCGTCCGGGCACTTCGTGTGGAGGACCTCGAGTGAACCTCGGGCGCGTGCTCATCGTCGAGGACGAAGCCTCATTCCGGAGCACGCTTCGTGCTTACCTGGAGTGGCGGGGACTTCATGTGATGGAAGCGCACAACTGCACGGAGGCTCTGCGTGTGTTCGCCGAGGCTCCGCCCGACGCGGTGGTGTGCGATTTCCAACTCCCCGATGGGGATGCGCTGACGTTGCTGCCGCGACTGCGCCGGCTCGGTGCGGACACTCCCGTGGTCGTCATCACCGGACACGGGACCATCGATCTCGCGGTCCAGCTCATGCAGCAGGGAGCGGAGCACTTCCTCACCAAGCCCGTCGAGCCCGAAGTGCTGTTCGGAGTCCTCGAGCGATTGATCGAGACCCGGCGCGCTCATCGGCACCAGCGCGCGAGCCAGGTCCGACAAGCGCGTGAGGCGCCCGATCCGTTCCTTGGCGCGAGCCAGGCCATCCAGCGACTCGAGACCGAGGCACGCCGCGCCCTCGAGACGGATAGCCAGGTTCTTCTGACGGGGGAGACCGGGTCAGGCAAGGGCGTTCTGGCCAGTTGGCTGCACGCCAACGGGCCTCGTGCCCGAGAGGCCTTCGTGGATCTGAACTGCGCCGGGATCTCGCGGGAACTGCTCGACTCCGAGCTGTTCGGCCACGAGAAGGGGGCGTTCACCGGCGCGGTGGCTTCTCGTCCCGGGCTGCTCGAGATCTCGGACCGCGGCACGCTGTTCCTGGATGAGATCGGTGACATGGATCCGATCGTTCAGGGGAAGCTGTTGAAAGTGCTCGAGGAGAAGCGCTTCCGACGTGTCGGGGATACGCGTGACCGCGTGACGGACGTGCGACTGATCGCCGCGACACATCGGGACCTGCCGACCATGGTGCGTGAGAAGACGTTCCGCGAGGACTTCTACTACCGCGTCAGCGTGATTCCCTTGCACGTGCCCTCGCTCCGGGAGCGGTCGGAGGACATCACTCCGATTGCTCGCCGCCTGCTTGCGAGGATCGCGGGTGAACTCGGGCGGCCGGGAGCGACGCTCACGCACGAGGCGGAGCGGGCGCTCGCGACCCACCGTTGGCCGGGCAATGTGAGGGAGCTTCGGAATGCCCTGGAACGAGCGCTGCTCCGGAGCCGTGACGGGCGCATCAGTGTCGCCGATACGCAATTGGGCAAAGCGCCTGCTCCCATGATGGCGGAGGAGAGTTCGCTCGACCTGACCCTCCACGAGCTCCAGCGGCGGCATGTCGAGCGGGTGTTGGCTGCCGAGGATGGTCACGTCGGTCGCGCCGCCGTGCGTCTGGGCATTCCACGGAGCACGCTCTATCAGAAGCTCCGCGCTTTGGGGATCACCGTCGAGAGGTGACTCAGGCGTCGTCGCGAATCTGGAATCAGGACCCGATCCCGGTTCGCCGACAGCTCTCCGGGAATCTGAAGTCAGTGCCCCAACACTTGTCACAGACCGGACTTGTGATGGGTCTTCAGGACCCGGCACACGGTGGCCGGGCGCTTGCTCTTCTGAGCATGCATGCGCTCCAAGCCCCTCCATTCCAGCTGGAACCATTCCGCTTCGGTCGAGCCTCTCGAGGCCCATGCCTCCCGGGTGACGCGGTGAATGTCCCACTGGACCCCGACGGCACACCGACGGCGCCGGATCATGAGTGGTTCGTTCGGTCGGCCTACTTCCAGGGGCTCGTCGAGAACGCCTCGGACCTGATCACGGTCCTCGATGGTCATGGTCGAATCCTCTATCAGAGCCCATCGGTCGAACGCGTACTCGGCTACACCATGGCCGAGCTCTCCACACACACCGTGATGGACTTCGTGCACCCGGACGACCTGGTCCGGGTTTTCGACGTTATGAGCATCGTGCTCCGAGTCAGCGGATCCTCGCAGAGTGTCGAGTGTCGGATGCGGCATCGTGATGGGGACTGGCGCGAGTTCGAGTGCGTCGGGAAGTCAGTCGAAACGCGAAGTGGCCGGAAGCACATCGTCGTCAACTCGCGCGACGCCACCGAGCGGCGCTCCATGGAGCGCGAACTGAACGCGAGCCATGAGCGTTACCGGCGATTCTTCGACGACGACATCGCGGCCAACCTCATCACGTCGGTCGAGGGTCGGATCCTCGCTTGCAACCCCTCGTTCGCCACCATGTTCGGATTCGAGTCGGTCGAGGAGGCGCTCGGCACGCACGTGCAGAGGGTCTATGAGGACCCGGCACTGCGAGACGGGATCGTGCAGCGCCTGCTGGAACACGGACGCATCGACCGACTGGAGATCGAGTTGAAGCGGCTGGATGGCCAGCCGGTCCATGTCCTCGCGAACATGGTGGCCGACCGCGGACCCGACGGGGAGATCAAGCAGATCCGCGGCTACTACTACGACGAGACGGTCGTGAAGCAACTCGAGAGTCAGCTGCAGGTCGCTCATCGACTCGAGTCGTTGGGGCTACTCGCCGGAGGTGTGGCGCACGACTTCAACAATCTGCTCACCGCCATCCTCGGCCACAGTCAGCTGGCGATGCGGATCCTCGAGGGGCACTCGCAAGCCATGGCGCACCTGCAGGAGATCTCTCGAGCAAGCGAGCGGGCGGCTTCCCTGACCCGGCAGCTTCTCGCTTTCAGCAGACGGGAGGTCGGCGCTCCGCGTGCTGTCATCCTCGAGCATGTCGTCTCGGATCTCACGGCGATGCTGCGTCGTCTGATCGGCGAGCACATCATGCTCACGACAGAGCTGTCCTGCTCCCCTCAGTCCGTCTGCGTGGACCCGGGCCAGTTGGAGCAGGTCGTGATGAACCTGGTGCTGAACGCGCGCGACGCGATGCCGGGGGGAGGGGAGGTCCGCATCGGTTCCTATCGCGAGGACGTCGACGAAGCGTTCGCCCGCGGCGCCGGTCTCACGCCCGGCCCTCATGCGGTCCTCGTCGTGTCCGACAACGGCATGGGCATGGACGCGGTGACACGCTCACGGATCTTCGAACCCTTCTTCACCACCCGCCCGGTCGGCAGCGGAACCGGCCTCGGACTCTCCATTGTCTACGGAGTGATCCGCCAGTGCGGCGGCCACATCAGCGTGGACAGTGCGATCGGTCATGGAACCCAGTTCCTCGTGCACCTGCCACTCCACGAGGGTTCACTCGAAGCTCCACGAATGGGCACGCCTGCGCCCGGGCAGGAGGGGGGGAACGAGACGATCCTCCTCGTCGAGGACGATGACGCGGTCCGCGCGCTCGCGACCGAAGTGCTCCGGGTCGGTGGCTATCGGGTCATCGAGGCGACCGACGGTCAGCATGGTCTTGAGATCGTCTCCGGCCTGGCGAGCGACGATCTCGCACTGATCGTCTCGGACATCGTCATGCCGCGGCGCAGTGGTCATTCGTTCGCAGCACTCGCGCGGCAGTTGCGGCCGAACATCCGGATCCTGTTCATGTCCGGGTATCACGAGGAGTCCCCCAGCGAACTCGCCGGCTTCGCCGCCGGCGTGCCCCTCTTGGAGAAACCCTTCACGCCCGAAGAACTGCTGACTCGCGTCCGGCAGGCGATCGACGGGAACGATCCGAGCACGTCATGACTCCATTGAGGGTGACACGCAGCCATCCCGCCACGCCCCAAATCCTCGTGGCCGAGGACGACTCCACCCAGAGCGCGCTGGTCGAATGCTACCTCCGCAAGTGCGGCTACGCGACCGAGGCCGTTCGCACCGCGGAGGAGGCCTTCGGGCGGATCGAAGCCAGGCCGCCGGACCTGGCGCTGATCGACCTGCACCTGCCCGGGCAGGGCGGCCACTGGTTGCTCCATGCGCTCAGGGAACGCGAGGAGACCCGAATGCTCCCTGCACTCATGGTCTCGGGTGATTGCACGCGCGACGACCGATTCCGTGCGCTGGCGGCCGGCGCCACCGACTTCCTGCTCAAGCCCTACGATCCGGAGGAGATGGTCGCTCGGATCCGAGCGCTGGTGGCGTTCAAGGTCCATTGCGACCGACTCGATGATGCCGAATGTGTGATGGTGATGATCGCCAATACCATCGACGCCCGCGATCACTACACGGCCGGTCACAGCGCGCGCGTCTCCATGTACGCGACCCGGCTCGCGCGTCAGTTGCGACTCTCCTCTGACGAGGTCGACGCGGTGAGGTGCGGTGGTCTCATCCACGACATCGGCAAGCTCGTCGTGCGCGATGCGATTCTGCTCAAGTGCGCGGCGCTCGATGAGGCTGAACGGCGAGAGGTCGAGCGACACCCGATCGAAGGTGTCCGGATGATCGAGTCGCTCCGTTCGCTGGAGCACGCTCTACCCGTCGTGCTGCATCACCACGAGCGGATGGACGGGAGCGGCTATCCGGACCGACTGCAGGGCGATGAGATCCCCATGATCGCGCGCGTGACGTCCATCGCTGATGTCTTCGACTCGCTGACGACCCCGCGCCCCTATCGGGCGGCGTTCCACCGAAGTGAGGCACTCGGCATCATGTGGCATGAGGCTGGGCGAGGGTGGTGGGATGCGAGGCTCCTGGCGGTGTTCGAGGGGTTGATGTCCCGTGGACCCATCACGATGACGGCCGACTCGGAGCTTTGAGTTGAAGAGCCGGCCCATGGCAAGCTGCTCGCATACCGACTCCTGCCTGCCGCGCTCCGCCGACTTGAGGGCCCCATGCGCTTCGCCTGGATGTGGATTCCACTCGTCATCGCCCCAGTGTCCCAGGCGACGGCGGCGAGTGCTGCGAGCATCACGTTCGTCGTCCGTCCGCCGAGTGCGACTCCCGCCGGGGCGAGCCTGTGGATCTCGGGAGACCGATCCGAGTTGGGGAACTGGAATGGCGCAGGCCTCCCGCTGACGCGGAACGCCATCGGGGAGCACGTCGCAAGCCTAACGCTCACCGGCGGCGAGCCGTTCGAGTTCAAGGTCACTCGCGGCAGTTGGGAGACCGTCGAGAAGGACGCACGCGGCGGTGAGATCGCGAATCGCCGCGCCACGCACTCCGGCTCGGACGACACCCTGCGGATCGACGTGGCCGCCTGGCGCGACCAGGGCGAGACCACCGCCCCTCGGACCTCGACGATCACCGGAGACGTGCGCAGGCATGCCCAGTTCGAGTCGGCTCATGTGCCGGCGCGGGATGTCTGGGTCTGGCTGCCGCCGGGCTACGAGGAGAGTCCCGAACGCCGCTACCCGGTGGTGTACTTCCACGACGGCCAGAACGTCTTGGACGGTGCGACCAGTTTCCTGCCCGGTATGGAATGGCGAGCCGATGAGGTCGCGAGCGATGCGATCCGACGTGGCGCCCTGCAACCGTTCATGATGGTGGCGGTAGCCAACAGCTCGGCGCGGATGCGCGAGTACACCTCCTCGCTCGATCGACAGCACGGGGGAGGTGGATCACCGGCCTACTTCCGCTTCCTCATCGAGGAGCTCAAGCCGTTCATCAACGGCCACTACCGCACACTCACGATCCCGTCGGAGACGACGGTGATCGGCTCCTCACTCGGCGGGCTGGCGGCGCTGGAGCTCGGGTTGCTCCATCCGGAGCACTTCGGTCGCGTCGGCAGCATCTCGCCGTCGGTCGGCTGGTCGGACACCGCGATCCTCCGCCGCGTGCGGGCGTCCTCGAAGCTGCCGCTCCGCATCTGGCTCGACATGGGAACGCTCGAAGGCACTCCCCGTGCCGAGGGGGCCTCCTCGTCTGTCCTGCTGGCGCGAAGACTGCGTGACGCCCTCATCGCGCGTGGATGGCGAGAAGGCGTGGATCTTCACCACGAGGAGTTCGAAGGCGCTCGGCATGACGAGTCGGCCTGGGCGGCGCGGATCGGGTCGATCTTCCAGTGGCTGCTGACTTCGCCCTGAGCCAAGATCGCGAAGCTGCTCAGCGGCGCGTGAGCGTGACGATCGGCAGAGTCGGCAGCTCGATCCCATCGGGAGTCAGTGGCGTCACCGTGAGGGAAGCTGCCTGCTCGAGACCCGTTGAGTCCAGATGACTCGTCGTCTCGGCGACCACCCAAGTCCTGAGGCTCACGCCATGTGGGTCGGAAACCTCGACTCGGTAGTGCGAGGCGCCTTCGATCCGTGGCCACGTCACTCGGGAATCGCTTTGGATGACGAGCTTCGGTCCGCTCGAACCACTTCGCACCAGATCGTCCGCGGGAGTCGGTAGGCGATCCCGAACCCCGAGGAGTCCGAGGATGGCGATGATGGCGGCGGCGGCGACGATCGACCGGCGGTCCCAGCCGCGCCTCGTTCGCTCGCGGATGTCTCCTGCATCGGCAATCTTCGCGCGGACCGCATCCATCGACAGCTCCGAATAGAGCGCTTCGGCGAGCGAGTCACTTTGAAGGATCTCGGTCTCGAAGGCTTCGAGTTCCTCGCTGGCCATGAGGCCCGCTCGATAGCGAGCGAGTCGCTCCTCCTGCTCCGGCAGGAGTTCCCGTGGGGCGCTCACGCGATCACCCCCAGTCGGGCGAGTCTCGCCTTCAGCATCTGACGACAGCGATAGACCCTTCGATAGAGCACCGACTGCTCGAGTCCCTCTTCCCCGGCCAACTCGGCAGGGGACCGGCCCTCGATGAGCGCGAGCAGATATCGGCTGCAGTTCTCGCTCTCGGGCGGGAGCTCCGCAATGGCTCGACGGATGCGTTCCACGGCGTCACTGGACTCCAGCGCCTCGAGCGGCGTGGGAAGATCATCCGCGGCACCGACCGCGGTATCGAGTGGGACATGCACGCGCTGACGGACCCGCGCGCGTTGGTAGTGATTGCCGATCGTGTTGCGCAGCACGGTGAAAGACCAGGCGATCGGTGGGGCTCCCTCGACAAGTCGGGAGCCGGGCCCTTGGATGTGCTTCTCGACAACGACTCGGAGCGCGTCCTGCACGATGTCCTCCACATCCGCTTCCGGCACCCGGCGCCGAGCGACCGAGACGAACCGTCTTCGCAGGTCGAGGAGCCAACTCACATCGACCGGGCGCTGTGCGTCCGGTCTCTCTTCGGGAGTCTCGGATGGGCGGCTCATCTCCCGCGCCCTCCCTGGATCAGTGCGGCGACGGGCGTTCCGGCGGCGCCATGCAGGACGAACGCGTGGATGTCCCGCAACGGCAGACCGGCCGCCGTCGCCGCGAGCCTCGCGCGGCGCAGGCTCTCGTCTCGTGCGAGCCCGGATCGAAGGCCGGAATAGAACCAGTGCATCATCCGAGCGGCCGAGCGGTCCCCGACTTCCCAGCGTGTCGTGAGGACCGATCGCGCTCCCGCCTGCAGGAATGCCCGAGCGAATCCGAGCTGACCCTCTCCGATGAAGGCAGGCCCCCGATCGCCATGACAGGCGGAGAGCGTGACGAGGTCGGCGCGGATCCGGAGCGCGCCGATCTCGGCTGGTGTGACGAGCCCGTTCGGCCCGCTCAGCGCCAGCCCCGATCGCGAGGCGTCCCCGGGGAGGATCACACCATGGGCCGCGACGTGGATGACCGGCTCCCTCAGGATCTCCTGACGGAAGCGAGTACCGGTGGCAGCCGAGCCCAGCCACACGCGACCGGTCGGGCCCGCTGCATGCCTCGCCTCCTCCCGGGCATGGGGGAGGCGTCGCCGCGTCGCATCAGCCCCCGGCCCCGCGGCTCGATCGCCGACAGCAGCAGACGTCTGAACATCGGGATCCCCGAACGCGACGACGATGCCCGGGACCACGGGCCGCTCGTGCAGCGCCATCCAAGCTGCTCCGGAGGGCGAGACGTGCGTCGCGAATCGAACGACGAGTCGCCGCGCGTGCGCTCCCGGAAGTGGAATCGCCTCCCACGGCAGATCCTCCGCGAGTGCGGGAGGGATCACGACGAACCGTTCGATGCCGGCGGGGAGTCGAGCCAGCGCCGCCGGCAGGAGGCCCGTCGCCAGTCGAGCACCGATCGCATCGATGGACTGTTGCGAGCCTCGTCCACTGATCGCCGTCCGGAACGCCCGGGCCTCGCGCATCATGTCGGCGAGGACGAAGCGATGCACACTGAGCGAGTCGGGTGTCACCAGGAACGCCATCCCCGCACTTCCCTGGACGCCCCCGAGTGCCAGCATGACCGCCTTCTGCTGGCGCAGCTTCGCCTGCAGCTCGACGAGCGATGGCTCGGTGGCGCCGATGCTCTCGTCGAACCAACGCGCGCGCGCACGTCCCTGCAGCTCGAAGGCGCGTGGAGTCCTGCCTCGGCGGATGTGGGACTCCATCCAGTGGGTCCAGGCGCGGGCGAGATTCGCACTCGCACCCACTCGGTTCTCCTCGTGGTCGTGCCCGACCTGGAGGGCCTCGAGGCGGGGCAGTTCACGGCTCAGCAGTGAGTCCAACTCCTCGTGGCGTTCGAGGTCACTGAGACAGTTCGCGCGACGAGCCAGCACGAGCTCCGGGTAGCCCGACATCCCGGCTGCTCCCACTCGCGCGTGAACGGAGTCCAGCTGGGCGAGCGCCTCGAGTGGCCGTGCGCTCTCCAGCAGTCGATTGACCAGCGTCAGTCGCGACGAGCGTTCATGGGATCGGTCACCTCGGCCGCGGTCGAGTGCGATCGCCTCGTGCAGGACGGCGAAGCTCTCATCCACTCGACCGAGCGCTCTCAGTGCCGAGGAGCGTGCGATCAGGGCACGGCTCCATTGGAGGCCAGCGTTCTCACTGCGAGCCACGCGAAGTGCGCTGTCCGCCAGAACCAGAGCCTCAGAGGATCGACGGGCGATGACCAGCATCTGGCTGTACTGCGTGAGGACGTGCGCGAGGCCGCGGCGGTGCTTCGTTCGAGCGTAGCTCTCGACGGCCAAGCGGGCGTAGGAAGTGGCCTTCGGCCAACGTTCGAGGAGCGCATGGCTCCGGGAGAGTGTCGAGTACGCGCCGCCGAGTACTCCTCGATCCGTGGAGCGTCTGAAACGAGGCAACTGTCGATGGAGGTATTGGATCCCCGCTTCCGGATCTCGATCACTCACGATCTCGGCGAGATAGGAGACTGATTACAACTCGTCCACGGGCGACCGCGCTCGGATCGCCAGGCGGATCGATCGCTCCAGATCGGCTTCGATCGCCGGCCGAGGGAACATGCGTGACCCGACCCCAGCGGCCTTGTAGAGCGCTTGGGCCGCAAGTGTGTCCAGCCTTGCCACCTCGAGCGAGTCGGCTACCGCCAACAACTCCGAACGGATCGTGACCGGTGCGATCTCCGAGCTGTTGCGCGCGGCCTCCCGTCTCGCGAAGACCATGGCCGCGCTCACTCGAAGCGCCTGACGGGCATGCACCGAGGTCGAAGCCTCGGCCGCGGTCCGTAGCAGGGGCACGGCAGCCGCCCCCAGAATGGCGATCATGAGGGCGGTGAGAAGGCGGGTGATGGGGGCCCGCAGCATCGGATGAAGGGAGTCCGCTTGCATGGTCTCGCAGGATAGCAGCGAGGCGGCCGTTGGGGATGGAGTCACCCTGGCTCACAGATCACTTGACTACTCAACTGTATGAGCATACAGTCTCGCAGTTCATCGAAGTCATGGAACCCTGGGTGTCGAGGAGGACCCTTGTCGATCGAAGCGTGGGCTGTTCCCGTCGTGGGTCTGCTGTTGGCGGGCCTGGTCGGACTCTCGCTCGGGATGCTCGGTGCGGGCGGCTCGATCCTCACGGCGCCGATCTTCATCTACGTCCTCGGGCACTCACCGCGTGAGGCCATCGCCATGAGTCTGCCGGTCGTCGGCGTGGTCAGTCTCGTCGGCGCGCTCCGGCATCGACATGCCGGGAACGTGGCGCTCCGTACGGCGATCCAGTTCGGGGCAGTGGCCATGATCGGAGCATTCCTGGGTGCCCGACTTGCAGGCGCCCTGAGTGGCGCCCAGCAGCTCGGCATCCTCGCTTTCGTGATGTTGGTGGCGGGAGCGGCGATGTTGCGGCCGACGCCGATTCAGGAGCGTGAGGGGAGCGCCCACGCGACGCCCTCCGCGTCCTGGAAGCTGGCCGCGATCGGCCTTGGTGTCGGGATCCTCACTGGCATCGTCGGTATCGGCGGCGGGTTCCTGATCGTGCCCGCGCTCGTGAACCTCGCCGGCGTCCCCATCCGGCATGCCGTCGGGACCTCGCTCGTCGTGATCGTCATGAACGCCGCCGGCGGTTCGATCGGCTACTTGGGGCAGGTGAGCATCGGAGGGACCTATCTCGTCGCGTTCATCGCAGTGGCCAGCCTCGCGGCGGTTGCGGGGATCCAACTCTCGCACCGCGTCCGCGCCGCCTCACTGAAGCTCGCCTTCGCCGTCTTCATCCTCGTGGTGGGGGCATGGATGCTCTATTCGAACCGCTCTGCTTTCGGACTCTCATGACCCCGTTCCCGGGTGCCTGCTGCATCCCGAAGAGGAGACTCCCATGATCGTCAGACGATTCTTCGATCCGAAACTCGCCCAGACGAGTTACCTGCTCGGTTGCGGCCGCAAGGGCGTCGCTGTGGTGATCGATCCCAATCGCGATGTCGAGCAGTACATCCGGGCGGCGGAGCTCGATGGTCTGGCCATCACGCACGTGACCGAAACCCACATCCACGCCGACTTCGTCTCCGGCTCGCGGGCGCTCGCGAAGCGGACCGGAGCGCAGTTGCATCTCTCGGATGAGGGTGGCCCAGACTGGAGCTATGCGTTCGCCAAGCAGGACGGAGCCTCGCTCGTGCGAGACGGCGATCGCATCACCGTCGGGAACATCATCCTCCAGGTGGTCCATACGCCCGGGCACACACCCGAGCACATCAGCTTCCTCGTCACCGACTCGGCAGCCGCTGATGAACCCATCGCGATGGCCACGGGTGACTTCGTCTTCGTCGGAGATGTCGGCCGCCCGGACCTGCTCGAGAAGGCCGCCGGTGGGAAGGGGACGATGGAACCCGCCGCGCGCACGCTGAGTCAGTCGCTCGATCGCTTTCGCACGCTTCCCGACTGGCTCCAGATCTGGCCCGGACACGGCGCCGGTTCCGCGTGCGGCAAGGGGCTCAGTTCGGTGCCGCACAGCACGGTCGGATATGAACGGCGCTTCAATTGGGCGCTGAGTGTCACGGATGAGGCGGAATTCGTCCGCATGGTGCTCGCCGGTCAGCCGGAACCGCCTCGCTACTTCGCCGAGATGAAGCGCATCAATCGAGAGGGGCCTCCGCTCACGCTCGCGCCGCCGCCTCGGCATCTCGAGGCGAAAGAGCTGGCCGGGCTGCTCCAGCGAGGTGAAATCGTCATCGACACGCGACCTGCCGCCGTCTTCGCGACGAGGCATGTTCCGGGAACGCTCAACATCCCGCTCAACAAGTCGTTCTCCACCTGGGTCGGCTCGTTGGTTCCCTACGATCGCGATCTGCATCTGATCGTGGATGAGACCGCCGGCGCGAGCGCCGCATCCGCCTCTCTCGACCTGGCCATGATCGGACTCGATCGAGTCGCCGGGTGGTTCGGCGTCGATGCGCTCGCGGTCGCCTCCGAGTCGGCGGGCCAATCGACCATTCCCCAGATGGCGTGCTCCGCGCTCGTCGGCAGCCTGGGTCGTCGCGAGGTCACTTTGCTTGATGTGCGCGGTGCAGCCGAGTGGGAGGCAGGTCACATCGAAGGCTCGATGAACATCGCGCTTGGCGATCTTCCGCGCCGGATCGCCGAGGTGCCGCGTGATCGACCACTCATCGTGCAGTGCCAGAGCGGCGGACGCTCGTCGATCGCAGCCAGCGTCCTCAGGCAACTCGGCATCGAGGATGTGACGAATCTGGTGGGCGGCATCGTCGCGTGGCATGAGGAGAAGCGAGAGGTCATCGTCCAGGCCGGGCAGGAGAGCGCCGCATGGGGAAGCTGACGCTCACGCCCGAGGTACTCGATCTCATCGCGGAGCGGTTCCAGGCACTCGCCGAACCGGCACGCCTCCAGATCCTCGACTCGCTTCGTTCGGGTGAGAAGACGGTCGGCGAGTTGGTCGTCGCGACCGGCCTGACCCAGGCCAACGCCTCCAAGCATCTGCAAGTGCTCCACGCCCGCGCATTCGTGAAGCGCCGCAAGGTGGGGCTGCACGTGTACTACTCACTCGCCGACCGGCAGGTGTTCCGTCTCTGCGACCTCATGTGCGGCCGACTGGAAGCGGAGCTCAAGTCGCGCGACCGTCTGCTCTCTGTCTGAGCCGCAACGGCGTCATCACCCCCATCCGAGTCCCGAAATGGAGTCCCCATGTGGAATGAGTTCATTCGAACCGTGTCGCAACCGTGGCCCTGGTACGTCTCCGGGCCCCTCATCGGTCTGACCGTCCCGATTCTGCTCCTCATCGGCAATCGGATGTTCGGCGTCTCCAGCAACCTGAGGCACCTGTGCGCTGCCACGATACCGGCGCGTGTCTCGCTCTTCGACTATGACTGGAAACGAGCGGGCGGCTGGAACCTCGTGTTCGCTGCCGGCATCATGATCGGCGGTCTCGTCGCTGGGGCATTCCTCGGCGCACACCAGATGGCGCCGCTCAGTGCCAGCGCCACGGCGATGTTCGAGGGGATGGGCTTGGTCGCGCCTCAGGGCCTGCTCCCGCCGGAACTGTTCGCTTGGAGCGCGCTCGCGGACCCTCGCATGCTGGCGATCCTCGTCGTCGGGGGGTTCCTCGTCGGTTTCGGCGCCTCGTACGCGGGAGGGTGCACGTCCGGCCATGCGATCACCGGGCTCTCGGACTTCCAACTCCCGTCGCTCGTGGCTGTGCTCGGTTTCTTCGTGGGCGGCCTGATCAGCGCCTGGCTCATCCTGCCGCGCATCCTGTGACCTGCAACCGAATGGAGTCCCGATGAGCCTTCCCGATATTGCTTCGCCTCGCTCCGCTTCGCCGCGACTGGCGGCGCTCGCCGGCTACCTGCTGGCGGGGATCCTCTTCGGCATCATCCTCACCAAGTCCGAAGCGGTGTCATGGTTCCGGATCCAGGAGATGTTCCGGTTCCAGTCGTTCCACATGTACGGGATCATCGGGAGCGCGATCGCCGTGGCCGCCGTGGCGCTTCAGATCATCAAGCGCAATCGGATTCGGTCGCTCGATGGCGAACTCATCCATGTGCCCGCGAAGTCGATGGGCACGGGCCGGCACTATGCGATCGGCGGCACCTTGTTCGGCATTGGCTGGGGACTCGCCGGCGCCTGTCCCGGCCCGATCTTCGCTCTGATGGGGACAGGAGCATGGGTGATGGCGATCGTGCTGCTCAGTGCGACGCTGGGAACATGGGCGTACGGCTGGATGAAGCCGCACCTGCCGCACTGAGCTGGGCTCGGGCTTCGTCCGGTCAGGTGTTCCGAATGCGGAAGGCCCCAGGCTCGCCCCGCGGCCCCTTCGGCTCGGCCGGCAGGACCATGGCATTCGCATCGCGAAGAGCATGGTAGGCGGGCGGCAGGATCTCGACACCGGCGCGATCGAACTCATCCTGGATCGCGGCGTGCAGGTCCGAATGGAGCCGCAGCTGCGGGTGCGACAGCCGTGTCACACAGGTGAGTTCATAGGCGACGTAGTAGTCGTCGAGTGAGCGCTGGAACACTTTCGGCTCGGGAGTCGTCTCGACCCCATCGACCAACTTGGCGGCGGCGATCAGCAGCGCGTGCACCTGACGCCATTCCACGTCATAGCCGATCGTGATCTGAGTATGGAGGACGAGCCCCTGCTCCTCGGCGAGGCGCGTGTAGTTGATGATCGCGGACGAGGCCACCTGACCGCCGGTCTGCTCGCCGATCTTGACGCGATCGCCCACCGCGAACGAGCGTGAATAGGTGAGCACGAGCCCCGCGATGATGTTCCCGACGATGCCGGTCGATCCGAGCGAAACGAGCACGCCGAGGAACAGCGAGACGCCTTGGAACGCCTTGGACTGGGCACCCGGGAAGAAGGGGAAGGCGATGATGACGGCGGCCAGCCAGAACAGGATCCGCAGCAGGCGCTTGCTGGGACGCGCCAGTTCGGGGTGGAAACCCGGCATCTGATGCGTGCCATCCTCGATCGCGTCGAAGAAGCGATCGACCAGCTGGGTCAGCCAGTTCGTGATCACGATGATGATCGCGACCATGAACAGCCCCGGGAGTGCCGAGCCGATTGACCGCGCCGCATCTCCAAGCTGCGTGCCGGCGAAGTTCAGGAGCTGCCAGCTCCAACTCTGAGTCCACGGGAACAGCGAGAGCACGAGGGTCAGGTAGATGTACAGCAGAACCAGGCCGATCAGCAGGTCGATTCGCGACAGGATGCCGCTGACGACGGCGATGACCTGCCCCTGCGAGAGGATCTCGAAGTCGCGAAGCCGGAGCCCCTTCACATACTTGGGCAGCATGTCCTTGAGCCAAGCCCGCCAGCGCAGGTCCCCGGCGGAGAGCAGGCGCATCGCCACGATCGCCGCGGTCGTGATACCGATGGCGAAGAGGATGGAGAAGAGGATGCCGAGCGGTCGCCTGCCCGCGCGCTCCTTCTCGATGCCGGTCCGGATCCGCATGGGGAGCTCTGCGATCTGAGCAGCCAACTCGGTCGGCGACTGCCCTTCGACATCGCCGGATGTGATGACCCAGAGGAAGGACGACCCAGACGGACCTCGATGCCATCGGGCGTGGTCACCAGCGCGACCGAGTCGGCCGGCACACGGGAGTCGGCTACGGCTGAACCGAGCCTCGACCGGATAGCGCTGGCCCGCTGGGCAGGGGAGAGCCCGTCTCGACTCGAGCGGATACGGAAGATCTCCTTGCCGCCCACGAAGACCGGTGCACTCGGGATCGGTGCCGTCGACAGGGTCTCGGGTGTCGCGCTCTCCGCCTGGTTGGTGAGCGTCTCCGAGGCCCGGTGCAGCGCGGTCGAGTCGACGAGCACGGTGTCGGGCTGCGCCGCGATCGCCGAGGAATCGATGGCGACCCCCGCGACCGAGTCGTGAGCAGCCAGTGACTGAGCCGAGGTCGAAGCCGGGAAGAGGAGACTTGCGAACAGGAGCAGGCGAGCGAACGTCCCGCATCGACTCGTTGACCGCATGGGAGAACCCTCTGGTCGGCGACGGCTGGGCTCAGCGAAGTGGGATGGTAGTGATGTGGGGCGTCGAATCGACCGCATGACACGACCGCGGTCCGTCACTCCCGGAACGCGATCTGGAACTTGAGGAGCAGCTGATGATGCTCGGGGCCCGTCTCCGTCGGGATCACATAGTCGGCCTGCATGCGCACCGAGGGCGAGGGGGCGAGATCGAAACCGAGCAGGATGAGGTCGCGATCGGGGCCGCCACCGTCTCGACTGAATCGATCCAGCCGGACTCGTGTCTGAAGCGTCGGACTCAGACGACAGCCGAGCGTCACGTGCCCGCCGAACGGGTCGTAGACCTCGGGGAAGAATCGGGACTCGTAGTCGAACCGTGCGGCGATCCACTCGCCCCCGATCATCCAGGCGGCTCGTTCCCACCGAAGATCGGCGCCAACGATCCGGCGTTTTCCCCGGAATGACGGGAAGTAGGGAGGAGAACCCCCGGGTCCGATGAAGTCGTGTGAGTGCAGGAAGCTGGCGCCCAGCGAGAGCACGCCCACACCCCTCGAATCGGCGAACGGCATCCCCTCGGCACGAGCGGCGAACAGGAAGTCCTCGTTGTCGTTCGAATTGGCTTCGTTCCCATTGAACAGGCCAGCGGCGAGGTCGACGC
>JAYWEM010000135.1:0-18647 GCA_043779265.1 bacterium
TACCCGGTGTTGGATAACGCCCTCTCGGCCCAGATCGCGTTCTCGGGCGCCTACGAGGTGAAGGACTGGCCGCTCCTGCCCGACTTCCACGGGCGGGAGACCGCACTGGTCGCGCCGCTGGGGCAGTTCATCACGGCTCAGGGTTGCGATACGCGCGAACTCTCCGCACGTCTCGTCACCGACCGTCAGTACGAGTGGTTCGATTTCGATTGCAACTACTGCACCGGCGCCTGGTCGCCCTCTCGCGGTGGCCTGTTCCACCGCACTTGGTTGGCCGAGGCCCCGCCACCCAGTCCGGCCACCAACATCTCGACGACGTTCAACTACACGGACAATCCGAACCGCACGAGCGACTTGATCGCGGCCGGGGATGCGACGGTGCGTCTGGCGTGGGACAACGGTTCGGAACTCGTGCCGGATCCGAAGACGGGCCAGTTCGACTTTCGCGGCTACCGGATCTGGAAGGTGTCGAACTGGACTCGCCCGGTCGGCGCCGGTGGTCCGGCTGAGGACAACTGGACGCTGCTGGGCGAGTATCGCCGGTTCGACTACAAGCGGCGGAACTACACGGTGAACCCGGCTGGTTCGCGGAACTGTCCGCAGATGTTCATCCCGCAGCTCGATGCGACGGTGCCGATCTGCCTCGACTCGCTCGATCTGTTCGACGAGCAGAGCGGCAGGATCCTTCGTCCCGACAGTTCGGTGCTCTGCGTCGGCTGGCCGGACTGTGTGTACTTCGAGGGCGATCGCCTGGGCGCTGCGGGCAGGCGCGAGCGGCGCGACCAGTACCCCATCGGCCGCTACCGCTTCACGGATCGTGAAGTGAAGAACGGGTTCATGTACTTCTACTCGGTGACCGCCTTCGACTCGAGCGGTGTCGGTGCCAGCAAGAGCGAACTCGGCGGCCGTCGTGCGGCTGTCGAAGCGGAGGCGGTCGTTCCGCAGGTGGCTGCCAAGGACGAGAGCGGCGGCGTCTGGGTCGTTCCGAATCCCTATCGCGGTGCGCAACTCATCTCGGATCGGCCATCGAGCTGGGACCTGCTACCGAATGCTTCCGACCCGACCGGTACGCACGTCGACTTCTTCGGGCTGCCGAGGTCGGACTGGACCATCAAGATCTTCACCATCTCGGGTGATCTCGTCGCAGAGCTCCGCTCCACCGACGGAGTCAACGAATCCGTGCGCGGCCCGGTCACTGGGACAGACGGACGTATCCGCGATGGCTTCACGCGCCAGCAGGACCATGATGCAGACGGGCAGGCCCGCTGGAATCTCATCTCCCGCAACGGCCAGGACGTCGTCAGCGGCATCTATCTGTTCACTGTCGAGTCGAGTCGCGGCAGCCAGCGCGGCCGCTTCGTGATCATCCGCTAGTGCCAATGGCCAGCGAAAGAGGAGGCAACGTGAAGAAGTGGATCGCGGCTGTGGCGCTGGTCGGGTGCGTCATGCCCGGAGTGGCCAATGCCGCCAGTATCTTCGAGAAGGTCGGCACCTTCGACGGGCAGTTCCTCAAGATCGGGATCGGTGCTCGCGCTGCCGGTATGGGCGGTGCCTTCGTGGCCATGGCCGACGATGCCAGTTCGGTCTTCTGGAATGCCGCCGGCGTGGCGCGCATCGATGCCGACAAGTCGCAGCTGGCGCTGAACCACGCGACCTGGCCCGCGGACCTGTCGTTCGATCAGGTCACCTATGTCTTCCACATGAAGCAGATCCCCGGTGCTTTCGCCGTGCACGCGCGCACACTCTCGGGAGCGCCGCAAGAGGTGACGACGGCCTACCAGCCGAACGGCACCGGCCAGACTTTCGATGCGGGCTACATGACTGCTGGCGTCACGTACGGCAGGTCGTTCACCGACAAGTTCAGCGCGGGCGTCACGGCGAACTTGGTGCACGAGGGCCTTGCGGACCTCTCGCAGCAGACGTTCTCGTTCGACATCGGAACGCTCTATGACGTCGGCACTGCGGGTATGCGCATCGGCATGGCGATCACGAACATCGGCTCCGAGATCAAGTTCATCGAGCGAGGCGCTCGCATCCCGGCGATCTTCCGTGTCGGGACGACTGCGAGCCTCTACTCGAGCGCCGAGCAGACGCTGGTGGGTTCGTTCGAGTTCTCGCATCCGCCGGACAACGCCGAGCGGCTCAACTTCGGCGCCGAGTACTCCTTCCGCAAGTACTTGTTCCTCCGCGCCGGCTACAACGCCAACTACGATGCCGAGGGCATCGCGGGAGGGATCGGGTTCCACTTCCCGGTGTCCGTGGCCGGAATGGCCAACTTGGATTACGCCTACACCGACATGAAGGACCTGGGCGCGGCGCACCGCTTCTCGCTTCGCTTCCAGTTCTGATCGGACCCGGATGACCGGGATCTCGGTCAGCTCGATTCTCGATGTGACGGCGCGCTCCCATGCGGGGGTGCGCCGTCTTGTCATGTGCGCCTGCTTGATGATGGGGCTGGTGAGTCCAGCCCACGCCGTGCGGATGGAAGGGGAGGCGCCCTGGCGCGCCGGTGGTCGTGTGGGCTTCACGCTCGATGCTCGGGCTCGCCCGGATACCGCCGGGCTGGTGCTCGAGGTCCAGATGCGGATCCCGCCCGCCACGATCCATCAGCTGTCGCGCGACAGCTTGGGTGATGCGCATCTGGACGCTCATGTGAAAGTGCGCGGCCGCTTCGGCTCTAAGGCCGTGGAGAGCGAGCGCGTGATCACGATCACCGCTGCGGACACCGCGCTCGGGCAGGGGAAGGTCGTGGTGATGCGCTTCCCGGCAGCACCGGGTCCCGCTCAGATCACCGCGCGGCTCGAGGATCGCAACTCCCGCAAGCGAGGGCTGATCTACTCGGGCCGCAGTGCGCACGAGTCACTGGAGCTGAGTGGCCAGATCGAGATCCCCAAGCCGCAGGCCGGCCGCGAGATCGGACACCTCGAGTTCCTGTGGCCGACGCCAGGGGATCGCGTGCCGCTCGAGTTCGTCCGTTCGGGTCGCGCCGTCGTGCCCAATCCGGAGCGGCTGTACGGGTTGCATGCCACACTGCTGAACGCGGCATTCGTCGCGCGCGGTCGCCCGGGTGATGAACGGCCATGGCACTTCGTGGCTCGCGTGTTCGACTCCGAGGGCCGGGCCTTCGCCCAGCACGAGAGCACAGCGGCCGGTTCGCGTCTGCTGGATGCCGACGTCCGCTTCGACCTCTCGGAGGCCCCCTCGGGTGCCTATGACCTCGAGGTGAAGGCGTGGCAGGAGGGGGACGCGGGTGCACTGCTGCGGCGCGCTCGATTCTCGATCGGCTGGCGTCAGGAGACCTGGCTCCGGGATGCCGCCGCCGTCACGGACGATGTGCACTTCCTGATCGATGCGTTCGACGAGGAGAACTTCGCCACGATGCACCCGGGTGCCCAAGAACGGTTCCTCGAGGAGTTCTGGAGGGTCCGCGACCCCAGTCCCGAGACGGCTTTCAACGAGCTCGAGGCGGCGTTCCATCAACGCGTCGCCCATGCGAACGTGACCTTCACGCGTGCCGGGCTCGAGAAGGGGATGTTCTCCGACATGGGCCGCGTGTACATCCGCTACGGTGAGCCGAGCGACGTCCAGAAGCAAGTCCTGCCCGCCGGCGAGGACACGGCGCTCCAGGCGATCCTCGAGATTCGCCAGCGTGAAGATGCCGAGATGGGGTCGGTCCACCAGAAGGGACTGGGCGGCGACATGCGCCCATTCGAGGTCTGGATCTACGAGGGCGACATCCCGCAACCGATCGAGGCCGACCCGCGCGTCAGCGACCGACGATTGAACAAGCGCCGCCTCGTCTTCCTGTTCATCGACGATCATGGACTCGGCACCTATCGGCTGCGGTTCTCGACCGAGTAGGTGCGCGCTGCTGCTTGACCCTCCGCGCGCGAGTCGGCAATAGTGCCTGTTCAGTTCCATCGGTCCTCGGCATGCTGGCTTCCCCAACGATGGCGCGGGCATCTGAGCGCCCGGCCGGAGGTCGCAGGCGATGCGTCTCGGGCTTCTGACTGGCGGGGGGGATTGCCCCGGCCTCAATGCCTTCATCCGCGCCGCGGTGATCCATACGATCCGCACGCACGAGAGCCAGATCCTCGGCTTCTGTGACGGTTGGCGTGGCCTGCTCGGCGGCGAGGTGCGCGAGCTGTCGCTCCAGGGCATCGCGGGCATCCTTCCTCGCGGCGGCACCATTCTCGGCACCTCGCGGGTGGACCCGATCCGAACGGCCGGCGGTATCGACCAGGTGCGGGACGCCTTCCGGCTGTTCGAACTCGACGGCCTGCTGGTTTGCGGCGGTGACGGGACCTTGAGCGCCGCGAACGCATTGTCCGAGGCGGGGCTGCCGATCATCGGCATCCCGAAGACGATCGATGACGACGTCCCTGGCACCGATCACTCCTTCGGTTTCGACACGGCGCTGACGCACGTCGTGCGGGCAGTCGATGCATTGCACTCCACCGCCGAATCACACGACCGCGTGATCGTCGTCGAGGTGATGGGGCGCACGACGGGTTGGATCGCGGCGAGTGCGGCGATCGCGGGTGGAGCCGATGTCGCGGTGACGCCCGAGGACCCGATGAGCGTGCAGCAGGTCGTGGATGTCATCCGGATGCGCCGAGCGCGCGGACGGATGTTCTCCCTCGTCGTCATCGCCGAGGGAGCGACGTTCCTGCCCGACCCGGATGGCAGCGTTCTGCAGACGCCCCAGAAGCTCGACTCCTTGGGCCGCCCGCGATTCGGGGGCATCGGTGAGGAACTCGCTCGCGTCCTCGAGAGCCGAACGGGTATGGAAGCGCGCACGGTGACGCTCGGCTATGTGCAACGAGGCGGTTCACCGACGCCCTACGATCGGCTGCTCGCTTCTCGCATGGGACTGCACGCCGTGGACCTCGCGGTGCGCGGCGAGTACGGTCGGATGGTCAGTCTGAAGGGTCTCGACGTCACCAGCGTCCCGTTGTCGGTCGTCTGTTCGGGCCCGCGGCCTGCGAGCGCGGACCTCCTCGCAGCGGCACGCGTCTTCTACGGTTGAACCCAGGCGGCGCGGCTGGCTGCCACTTCCCCTTTCCACGGAGAGAGTCATGGCGCTCAAGGTCGGTATCAACGGATTCGGCCGCATCGGCCGACTGGTCGTTCGCGCAGCCAAACTGCGGGGAGTCCCCATCGACTTCGTCGCGGTCAATGACCTCACCGACGCCGCGACGCTGCAGCACCTGCTCAAGTACGACAGTGTGCACGGGGTGTGGAAGGAGTGCCCCAGCAAGCCGCCGTCAGATGGCCAGATCAGCGTCGCGGGCGATCTGATGAAGGTTTACGCCGAGCACGATCCCGCGAAGTTGCCGTGGAAGGAACTCGGCGTCGAGGTGGTGATCGAGGCGACCGGCAAGTTCACCGACCGTGAAGGAGCTTCCAAGCACCTCGCCGCCGGCGCGCGCTCGGTCATCATCTCGGCTCCGGCCAAGGGCCCCGACCTGACATTCGTGTTCGGCGTGAACGACCATCTGTTCGACAAGTCGAAGCATCACATCGTGAGCATCGGATCCTGTACGACCAACGGGCTCGCGCCGGTGGCGAAGGTGCTCGATGACGCGTTCGGCATCGAGAACGGTCTCATGACCACGATCCATGCGTACACCAACGACCAGAGCATTCTCGATCTGCCCCACAAGGACCTGCGCCGGGCGAGGGCGGCGGGGCTCAGCATGATCCCGACCTCGACGGGCGCCGCCAAGGCGATCGGGGAGGTGATGCCGCAGCTCAAGGGCCGGCTGGATGGGCTGGCGGTGCGCGTGCCGACGATGGATGGTTCGCTGGTGGATCTGGTGGTGCGACTCAAGAAGCCGATCGACCGCGCCGCGATCAACAACGCGATGCAGGCGGCGGCACAGGGTCCGCTCAAGGGCATCCTGGAGTACTGCGAGGACCCGATCGTCTCGATCGACGTCGTCGGGAATCCGCACTCGAGCGTGTTCGACTCCCTGAGCACGATCGTCATGGGGGAGAACACCGTGAAGGTGCTCGCCTGGTATGACAACGAATGGGGTTTCTCGAATCGCATGGTGGACGCCCTTCTCAAGATGGCGTGAGGGAGCGAGCCATGACGTTCTCCCGACGGACCGTCCAGCATCTCGACTGCACCGGCAAGCGCGTGCTGATGCGCGTCGACTTCAACGTCCCGACAGCGGACGGCGAGGTGACGGATGACACGCGCATCGTCGCGGCCATGCCCACGATCCGCTATCTGCTGCAGAAGAAGGCCCGTTTGGTGCTGTGCTCGCACCTCGGTCGGCCGAAGGGTGGGCCCGCGCCCAAGTATTCCTTGCGACCCGTGCACGCGCGACTCGAGCGTCTGCTGAGGCAGAGCGTTCGATGGTCCGGTGATTGCGTCGGTGCCGAGGCCGAAGCGGCATCACGGGCGCTCGGCGACGGCGAGGTGCTGTTGCTCGAGAACCTGCGGTTCCACGCGGAGGAGGAGGCGAACGATCCCGAGTTCGCGGCATCGCTCGCGCGACTCGGTGACTGCTTCGTGAATGACGCCTTCGGCACCGCGCATCGTGCCCACGCCTCGACCGAGGGCGTGACGCATCATCTTCGACCGTGTGTCGCCGGGTTCCTGATGCAGAAGGAACTCGACTACCTCGGCAAGGCGCTCGAGAATCCTTCGCGGCCATTCGTGGCGATCCTCGGAGGCGCGAAGATCTCGGGCAAGATCGACGTGATCTCGCAGTTGCTCCCCAAGGTCGACCGGCTGCTGATCGGCGGCGCGATGATGTTCACATTCGCGCGGGCGATGGGGAAGCCCACCGGCAAGTCGCTGGTCGAGGGCGATCGCATCGATGTGGCGAAGCAGATCATCGCTCAGGCGGCCGAGCGGGGCGTCGAGCTCGTGCTCCCGGTCGATTGTCTGGCTTCGGCCGCACCCGATGGCTCGGAGCCCGCTGCGCCCTCGACGATCGAGGCCCTCGGCCCCGATCAGATGGGTGTCGACATCGGCCCGGAGAGCATCCGGCTGTTCCAGGACAAGCTGGTCGGGGCGAAGACCGTGTTGTGGAACGGACCGATGGGGATCTTCGAAGTCGAGGCATTCGCCTCCGGCACGCTCGCCGTGGCGCGCGCCTGCGCCGGTCTCTCGGGCGCCACGACGATCGTCGGCGGAGGGGATTCCGTGGCGGCGATCCAGCAGTCGGGGCTCGCCGAGCGGTTCTCCCATCTCTCGACCGGCGGAGGCGCTTCGCTCGAGTTCCTCGAGGGCAAGGCGCTGCCGGGCGTCACCGCACTCGATTCCGAGGAGGCGTGATGACGCCGATCGAGAGACGGCCCCGCTGGGTGGCCGGCAACTGGAAGATGCACCGCACCGCTGTCGAGGGCTCGGCGCTCGCGCGGGAGTGTGTCGTGCTGGCCGCAGGCGACGCGGCCTCGGCGAGCCGTGTCCGCGTCGTGATCTGTCCGCCGTTCCCGGGACTCTCGGCAGTGGCCTCGGCGCTCGAGGGCAGCGGGATGTGGCTGGGGGCCCAGAACCTCCATGCCGAGCCCCAGGGGGCGTTCACCGGCGAGGTCTCGGCCCCGATGCTGAGTGCGGCCGGATGCCAGGTCGTGCTCGTCGGGCACTCCGAGCGGCGGCATGGGATGGGGGAGACCGATGCGCAGGTCGCAGCCAAGGCACGTGCCGCACTCCAAGCGGGCCTCGTGCCGGTCGTGTGCGTCGGTGAACTGCTCGCCGAGCGCGAGGCGGGACGGACCGCGGATGTGATCGTGCGGCAGGTCGCCGCCGTCTATGAGGGCCTCTCGCTCGATGAGGCTCGCTCGAGCGTGGTCGCCTATGAGCCGGTCTGGGCCATCGGCACGGGCAAGGTCGCCAGTCCCGAGCAGGCGGTCGAGGCCCACCGGATCATCCGGGCGACGCTCGACCGCGTGGTGGGTGCCGGAGCCGGGGCCGCCCTGGCGATCCTCTACGGTGGCAGCGTGAACGCGGAGAACGCCGCGCTGCTGTTCACCCATGCCGACGTGGATGGCGCGCTGGTGGGTGGGGCATCGCTCCAGGCGGCCGGATTCTGGCGGATCGCGGCGGCGGCGGGGGCCGCCCCGTGAGTCGGGGGAGATTGACGACGCCCCGGCGCCCGGCTAGATTCCCTGACCGTCTCGCGCCCGGCCCTCTCCGGGCCGCGGACTCGACTTCCCTCTGTCTGGAGCCCTGCAGATGAACATCCCGCTGCTCATCATCCACCTGATCGTGTGCGTCCTCCTGATCGCCGTGGTGCTCGTCCAGCCCAGCAAGGGCGGGCTCGCGCAGGGTGCATTCGGCGGCGCCACCCAGACGGTGTTCGGTGGGCGCGGCGCCGGGGACTTCATCACCCGGCTGACGGTCGGCCTCGCGATCGTGTTCTTCATGACCTCGCTGACCCTCGCGCTCCTCACAGCGCGCGGCGGAAGCCAGGCCGAGCCGAGCCTCATCCAGGAGCAGGCACGTCGCCAGCAGCAGGGCACTCCGGCTCAGCTGCCTCCGGCCCAGTCGGCGCCGGGCAGTGCGATTCCCGCGGGCCCGGCCTCACCGGGCGGCCCTCCGCCGGCTCCCGCCGGCGGAACGCGCTGAGGCAGTTCGCAGCACTCCGTATCGACATCAGTGCCCGGGTGGTGGAATTGGTAGACACGTACGTTTGAGGGGCGTATGGGGAAACCCGTGCGAGTTCAAATCTCGCTCCGGGCACCACTACACAAACGAAGAGAGCCGCGCCTCCTGGCGCGGCTCTCTTCGTTGAAGGCGATGGGCTCCAGCAGCGCGCTGTTACTCGAGGATCTCGCGGACGTAGCGGTCCATCGTCTCGCCATCGACGTAGCCCACGACGCGACGCACGATCTCGCCCTTGCGGTTGATGAACAGGGTCGTCGGGATCGAGCGGATCGGCCCGTAGGCCTCGAGCAAGGCGTCGTTGGCCATCGCGAGCGTGAATCGGATCCCCGACTTCTGGGCGTAGCGACGGACTCCCGCCACACCGCCCTCATCGACCGAGATCCCGAGCACGTTCAGTCCCTGCTTCGCGTAGCGCGTCTGGATCGCATCGAGATGCGGCATGCTGGTCCGACAGGGGCCGCACCAGGTGGCCCAGAAATCGAGCACCACGGGCTTGTTGCGGAGATCGGCGAGGCGGATCGTGCGGCCCTCGAGGCTCTTCACCGAGAACGCCGGCGCGACCATCGGACCTGCCGCGGCGCTCGACACGCAGATTCCGGCGAGCAATGAGGCGGCGAACAACATCGTGTGGACACGGGACACGGCGGTTCCTCGGTTGCGGGGAATGGTGGATGGGCAGGGGAGGTATCGGCGCATCAACGAATGACTCTAGGGCCCGATGCGTAACGCAGGCGTCAGGAGGGAGAAAATCCTCTCGTCACGGGCTGATTCCTGACGCTTGTCGGGAAAGCCACAAGCTCGACGTGAACGCCGCCACAGCGGGCGGATTCGCTTGGGAGCCCCATGCCCCTGTGCTAGCGTGCTCACGCTCTCCCCAGAGACCAGCGTGACCTGTCCCCAGGCGAAGCAGCCTCGGCTGCACAGGCCCCGTGTCACCGGGCCTGCGTGGGGCCGGCCCGACTTCACAAGGAAGGTGAAGCCGATGGAGCTTGGCCACATCCTGCTGCAACTCGGTTCCGGCGGACGCGCGTCCATCCCCGAGTTGATCGCGCATTCGAGCCTCTTCTCCAAGTTCGTGCTGCTCGTCCTCCTGGGACAGTCCGCCTACACCTGGGCCATCCTGTGGAATCGCCTGCGGCTCTACGAGCGCGTGCGCCTTCGGGACGTCTCCTTCCTGACCGCGTGGCGCAAGCTGCCCGATGCGGCGGACTGCCGACTGATCGCTGAACAACACGCGGGCAGCGTGCTCGCGCGTGCGGCGCTGACCGGTCAGCGCACACTCGAGCAACTCCCCTCGGACCGCGTCCCGCGCGAAGCGCGCATGGACTTCGCGCATCGCGCGATGGATCGCGCGGCGACGGATGAGCTCTCGGGTCTGGAGCGGCATGTCGGCTTCTTGGCCACCACGGGCAGTGTCGCGCCGTTCGTCGGCCTGCTGGGCACCGTGTGGGGCGTCATGGTCGCGTTCATCGACATCGGCGCGCAGGGCTCCGCGACGCTCGCGGTCGTCGCGCCGGGCATCGCCGAGGCACTCATCGCAACTGTTGCCGGACTGGCTGCCGCGATCCCCGCGGTGATCGGCTACAACCACTGTCTCGGGCGGCTGCGGGATCTCGGCGATCGCGCGACGCAGTTCTCGAGTGAGTACGTCGATCGCCACATGGGGGCCGAACTCCGATGATGGTGCGAGGTGGTGGGCATCGACGTCCGATGGCGGAGATCAACGTCACGCCTTTCGTCGATGTCGTGCTCGTGCTGCTCATCATCTTCATGGTGACGGCGCCCTTCATGCAGGGCGGGCTCGAGGTCGATCTGCCGAAGGTGGCCAGCAAGGGACTCGACGTGAAGGACGGGCTGATCGTCAGCGTGCGCGGCGACCTCACGCTCGCGGTCGGGCCGGATGTCGTGGCGCCGTCCCGGTTCGAGGACGCGCTCGCACAGGCGAATGCGAAGGACCGCCCGGTGTTCCTCAAGGCCGACGCGAGCGTTCCCTACGGCACGATCGTGGACTACATCGCGCGCATGCGACGAGTGGGTGTCGTACAACTCGGGTTGGTCACGGAGCCGCCCGTGAAGGGCCGCTGATGCGGAGTGAACTCCTGCTCTCGGGCGCCCTGCACGCACTGATCGTGGTCCTGCTGTTCTTCGTGCGGCCGGTCTCCACGATCAGCATCTCCGGCCCCGATGCCGTCCAGGTCGCACTGGTCGACGCAGCGTCGCTGCCGGTCGAGCGCGCCGCACCGACGCCACCGACGCAGGCGCCGCCTCCGCCCGAAGCGGATGCGGTGCGCATCGAGCGCACGCCGCGCGAGAAGCCGCGCGAGAAGAAGCCGGAGACGCCTGTGCGCACGCCCGAGCCGCCGCCACGCGAGACCCCACCCTCGACGACGCCGCCCAGCGACGCGCGCCCTGCGGCGCTGCCCTACGCCAGCACGGGTGTGCCGGGGCTCAGCGCCCAGGTCGGCGTCGACCAGTCGGACTTCGCATTCGCCTACTACCTCTCCCAGGTGCGGCAGTTGATCTCCGCTCAGTGGGCATCGCCCGCAGGTATCCCCGCCGGCACGCGTGTCGTGATCCGATTCCGGATCTCACGTGATGGCAGCGTGCGCGATCCCAGAGTCAGCGAGGCCAGCGGCAATGCCTGGTTCGATCAATCGGCGCTGCGAGCGGTGACGATCACGCGCCGCCTTCCGCCACTCCCCGCGGGCTTCCAAGCCGGCGAACTGGGAGTCCACTTCGGATTCGAGTACACGGGGAACTGAATGACCACTCGCGCCTCGCTACCCCTTCTCCTCCTGCTGCTCCTCTCCACGCAGGCACTCGCCCAGCCGGCGGAGGTCCGCATCGATGTGCAGAGCGGCACCGCCCAGCGGTTGCCGATCCGCTGTGAGTCCTTCGCTCCGGCGGGGGATCGCACCGCGCGCCTGACGAGTGTCGAGGCCGACGAGGTGCTCGCCTCCGACCTCGAGCGCTCGCCCGTGTTCCGCGTGCAACGCGGTTGGAATGAGCGCGCGAGTGCCGGTCTGCAGCCGCAGTTCTTGGCGACCGGCAAGTGGCAGGTGCAGGGCGGGACGGTCCGACTGACCGGCGAGCTGCGCGAGTTGCCGAGTCGCAACTCCGTGCTGGTTCGCGAGTATCGCGCCTCGCTCACGGACTGGCGTCGGGTCGTCCATCAGTTCGCGGACGACATCGTGCTCCAGCTGACGGGGGAGGCGGGCGTCGCCTCGACTCGCATCGCGTTCGTCGTGCGACAGGGGCGGGACAAGGAACTCTGGGTGATGGATGCCGATGGGCATGGTGCGCGTGAACTGACCAGCGATCGCTCGCTCGTGCAGTCACCGGCATGGGCCCCGGATGGATCGCTGCTGCTCTACACCTCGTATCGGGGCGGCGGCCCGCAGCTCTGGGTGATGTCGCCGAACGACAAGCGGCAATTCCTCGTCTCGGGGCGCCCCGGACTCAACACGTCGGGGCGCTATTCGCCGGATGGTCAGCGCATTGCGTGCACGTTGAGTCAGGACGGCAATGCGGAGATCTACACGCTCGATGCGCGCGGCGGGAGTCCGAGAAGGCTCACGAATCACCGCGCAATCGAAACGTCCCCGTGTTGGTCGCCGACCGGACGCGAGCTCGCGTTCACATCTGACAGAAGCGGAACCCCGCAGGTCTATGTCATGGATTCAGAAGGTGGTAACATACGTCGGCTCACTTATGACGTGACCTATACGGATTCCCCCGAATGGTCCCCCCGTGGCGACCGCATCGTGTTCGTCTCACGCACGGGTGGGGGGTTCGATATCTACACGTGTCGCCCTGACGGCAGCGGAACCCAACGCGTCGTCGCTTCCGGCCGCAACGAGAATCCCCGTTGGTCACCGGATGGGAGACAACTGGTCTTCACATCGGACCGTGATGGCCAGGAAGGGATCTGGATCACCGACCTCGACGGTTCTCCGCCGAGGAAGCTCGATGTCGGGGGCCGCAGGGCCCTCTCCCCAGTGTGGTCACCCCGGCTCGCCGGCGTGGCCTCGGATTGACTCTCAACTTCAAGGAGGATGGCATGCGCTCGACTATTCGTCTGGTCCTCATCGCCGCGTTCGCGGCACTCACCGTGGGCGCGGTCGGTTGCGCCAAGAAGGCGACCCAGACCGCGCCACCACCGCCCGTGAGCACGCCCGCCACGCCGACACCCACCCCGACCCCAACGACGACGCCCACCACGCCTGCGACGCCGGCGATGGATGCCGCCTCGCTGGTGCGCGGAATGCAGACCGTCTTCTTCTCACTCGATTCGTGGTCGCTCGATGATGGCGCGCGCTCGGCACTCGACGCCAACGCCCGCGTGCTGCGCGACAACCTCTCACTGAACGTCACGATCCAGGGTCACTGTGACGAGCGAGGAACAGTCGAGTACAACCAGGCACTCGGCGAGAAGCGGGCTGAAGCGGTGAAGCAGTACTTCGCTGATGCGGGCATCGCACTGTCGCGCATGGGTACCGTGAGTTTCGGCAAGGAGCGTCCGGCCGTCGAGGGTCAGGACGAGTCCGCTTGGTCACGTAACCGTCGCGCCGAGTTCACCCCGCGGTGAGCCCGATCACGACCACGAGGGCGGCGGCATGCGGCCGGATGGCATCGTTGCTCGGCCTCGTGGTCGCCATGGGGCTCGGTGCCAGCGGTTGCTACGCGCCCCAGTTGCTCAGGCTCCAGAGCGGGCTCGATAGCCTGCGCACGCAGGTGGACACGCTCGCGGTCCGCGATGGGGTGGCTTTCCAGACCCTGACGGATACGCGGCGTGAACTGGCGTCGCAGCGCGACCTCCTGCTCTCGACTCGTGCGACGTCCACCAGCAGCGCCCGGGAGCTGAGCGAGTCGCTCGCGAGGATCGACGGGATGCTGGAGGATGTGATGGCGAAGCTCCGCATCTCGAGTGATCGTGCTGCGGCCAGCCCACCCGCGACCACGCCCTCGGCCACGCCGGGACGAGCGGCCGGTCCGGACGCCGTCACGATGTACGACCAGGCGACGCAGGATCTCACCATGGGACGCTACGCGATGGCGCTTCAGGGCTATCGCGACCTGCTCGTACGGCACCCGCAGCACGATCTCGCGGACAACGCCCAGTACGGCGTGGGTGAGTGCTTCTTCGCCCAGGCCGCGTTCGACAGCGCATCCGCCGAGTACGCGCGTGTGGACGCGCAGTGGCCCCGCAGTGACCGTGTCCCGGCATCGCTCTACAAGTTGGCGCTCTCGCAGGAGCGACTCGGCCGGGGTCAGGAGTCCCGCAAGACGCTCGAGGATCTGGTCCGACGCTTCCCGGCCGCCAACGAGGCCCAACTCGCCCGTGATCGAATCGGCATCGGTAAGCGCTGAACGTGAGCATCAGGTGCGGCCCGCGCGATCCCTCGCGCGGGCCGCCCTGCTGCTGCTGATCCTCTCCGGGTCACCTGCGAGCGCGGAGCCCGCCTCGGCGCCGAGTGACTCGCTGCATTCGCCGACGGTCCACGATACGGTGGTGGCCGGTTCGCTGTGGCGGCGCTTCGGCGAGGAGACGTGCGCCGAATTGGCCGGACGCCCGATCGCCGAGGTGCTGGCGGTTCCGCACGACATCTGGGACCCGGTGCCGCCGGGGCCGTTCGCTCGCGTCTACTCGCTCGCCAATCGACTGCATTTCCGCACGCGACCCGCGACGATGCGCGCGAGCCTGCTGCTCCGCAAGGGCGATGCCTTCGACCTCCGGCGTGTGGCCGAGAGCGAGCGTGCGCTCCGGGCGCTGCGTTTCCTCTCGCCCGAGAGTGTGCTGGTGCGGCCGCGGGGCGACTCGGTGGAGCTGGCGTTCCACACTCGCGACCGCTGGACCACCAATCCCGAGGTGAACCTCGAGAGCGGCGGCGGAACGCTCTACGGCTCGATGAGTTTCACCGAGCGCAATTTCCTCGGGCTCGGGTGGTGGGCTTCGATCAACTACCGCGAGGACCCGGTCGGCATCACACGCGGTCTGTCGCTCTCGAATCCACACGCGTTCGGGAGCCCATGGCGCACCGAGTTCGTCGCGGCCACCGGGACGGCCGGGAAGTCGAATGCCTTCGCGATCGAACACCCCTATGAGGGCGAGGAGGGCACTCGGACGCTCGGTGTTCGATGGTCCCGCATCTCCTCGGAGTCCCAGCTGTTCGACCGGGGCTCGTTGGCATCGCGGATCCCGCGCCGAACGGAGGAGGCGGAAGTGTGGTGGGGCGTGGGGCATCGCACGCCGAGTGGTCTCATCCGGCGCGCGCGATGGGTCGTGGCCGTGCTCGATCGAAGGCTCGAGCCGAGCCTGCTCGAGCCCGGCGCATCGGAGGAGTTCGAGGGCGGGCACGAAGACCTGCGTCAGCGCCGCGTCGGCGGGGAAGTGCGCCTGTGGCGGCCGCGCTTCATCCAACGGCGCGGCATCAACCGGTTCGAACGTGTCGAGGACTTCGACCTCGGACCCTCGCTGGCACTCGAGGCCGGCTTCGCACCCAAGGCCTTCGGGGGCACGGTGGATGAGGGGTTCGCCCGGGTCCGGCTGTCGGGGGGTGTGGAGGCGGATGGGCTCGGATTCGGGTTCGCCGGTGTCTCGGTGCGCAGCCGGTTCCGGCGAGATGCCCGCGAGGTGCTCGCCACGCTGACCGCACGCTGGATCGAACAACCGCATCCGCGCATCGCCGTCGTGCTCGGCGCGATGGGCATTGCCGGTCGGGACATGCCGCACAACTTCCAGGTGGTCGTGGGCGGGCTCGATGGCCTGCGGGCGTACCCGGTGCACGCCTTGTCCGGCACGCAGTTGTGGCGGTTCAACGCGGAGGCCCGGGTCAACGGCGGCCGGGCAATGGGCGACTTCCTCCATGTCGGCGCCGCCGTGTTCACCGATGCCGCGAGGGCCTGGGGACTGGGCGCCTCGGATGCTCCCTGGCACCATGACGCGGGCTTCGGACTCCGACTCTCGCTGCCGCACGTCTCGATCGATGACCTGATCCGGATCGACATCGCCTGGCCCATCGCGCCCACGCGAGATGGGCGGCGCGAGCCCGTGCTGACGTTCGGCTCCTCGCAGGCGTTCTGATCCGGTTGACCAGAGGCTCGGGAGCCCCGTAGCGTCTCGCGGCGACTCTCGGAGGACTCATGCAGATCCATGCCGTGCCGCTGCTGCTCCCCGCGGATTCCAATGTGATCGTCGGGCAGTCGCACTTCATCAAGACCGCTCCCGACCTGGCCGAGATCGTGACGACGACCGTGCCGCGCGCGCGATTCGGATTGGCGTTCTGTGAGGCCTCGGGACCCTGCCTCATCCGGACCGAGGGTAACGATCCGGAATTGGTCGAGGCCGCGACCGGGAATGCGAAGCTGGTGGGCGCCGGGCACGTGTTCGTGCTGCTGATCCGCGACGCCTATCCGATCAACATCCTCCCGGCCATCAAGCAATGCCAGGAGGTGTGCCACGTGTTCTGCGCCACCGCCAATCCGGTGCAGGTCCTGGTTGCCGGGACCGAACAGGGTCGGGGTATCGTCGGCGTCGTGGATGGGTCATCGCCGCAGGGCGTCGAGACGGATGCGGACAAGCAGAAGCGTCGCGAGTTCCTGCGCATGCTCGGGTACAAGGCGTGATGCTCCGATTCGGCACGTCGGGAATCCCGCGGTCGACGCCTCGACCGGGCACCGAGCACGGCATCCGGCGTGCCCGTGAGTTGGGGCTCGACCACCTGGAGATGGCCTGGGTGAACGGCGCGCGGATGTCGGACGAGAAGGCGGCCACGATCGCCGAGGCCGCTCGCGCCCACGATCTGTCGCTCACCGCGCACGGCCCCTACTTCATCAATCTCTGCGGCGCGCCGGACATCGTCGAGCGCAGCCGCGCGCGGCTGGTCGAAACCGCGAGGCTCGCGACGCTGTGCGGCGCGGAGTCGTTCTGCTTCCACGCCGGCTTCTATGGGACGCTCGGGGCCGAGGAGGCCGATCGGCGAGTCCGACAGGAACTCGCGAGCGTGATGGGCGAGACCGAGCGCAATGGCAGCCGGGTCGACGTCCGGCCGGAGCTGACGGGAAAGGCCTCGCAGGTCGGCTCGCTCGAGGAGGTGCTCGGTTGGAGCGCTTCGCTTCCCGGCATCGCCCCCTGCGTCGATTTCTCGCATCGGTACGCGCGTGCCCTCGGCGAGTACAATCGCTACGAGGACTTCGCCGCGACGATCGAGTCGATCGGCTCCACGCTTGGACGATCGGCGCTCGATCGATTGCACATCCACATCTCGGGTATCCAGTTCGGCCCAAAGGGGGAACGCCGTCATGAGCCGCTTCGCGAGACGGCGTTCCGCTGGAAGGACCTGCTGCGCGCACTCAAGGATCTGAAGGTCTCGGGCTGGGTCGTGAGTGAGAGCCCAGCCATGGAAGAGGACGCGCTGCTGCTCCAGCGCACCTACCGGAGGATGAAGTGACATCGAAGCAGGACAGCGCTCCCGTCGTCATCATCGGTGCCGGCTGCATCGGCGCTGCGATCGCCTACCATCTCGGCCGACTCGGCGTGAAGGGCGTGGTCGTGCTCGAGCGTGAGAAGTTCGCCGGTGCCGGCTCGACCGGGAAGTGCGCCGGCGGCATCCGGCAGCAGTTCAGCTCGGCCATCAATGTGCGCATCTCCGAACTCTCAGTGCGCCATTTCGAGCGATTCGAGAGTGAGATGGGCTCGGACCCCGTCTTCTTCCAGGTCGGCTACCTGTTCCTGCTCTCGGACGAGATGCGTTGGAAGGCCTTCCAGGAGCAGGCCGAGGTGCAGCGCGCTCTTGGGATCCCGAGTCAGACGCTGACCCCCGAAGGTGCTGGCGCGATCGTGCCGGAACTCGATCTGGAGGGTTTGCTCGGCGCGACGTTCTGTCCCACCGATGGTCTGGGTAATCCGCACGAGATCACGCAGGCCTACGAGCGTCGGGCGCGTGAACTGGGTGCGAGATTCCGATTCGGCGTCGCTGCCGTGGGTCTGTTGCGCGACGGCACGCGCGTGACGGGTGTGCGCACGAGCGATGGGGATATCGCCTCGCCGCTGGTGGTGAACGCCGCCGGCGCGTGGGCGGCGGCCGTGGCGTCATGGGCGGGCGTCGATCTTCCGGTGCAGCCCTATCGCCGCCACTGCTTCGTGACCAAGCCGATGCCGTGGGTCGGCGAGCGATTGCCGATGATCGTGGACATGAAGTCGGGCGTGTACATGCATCGCGAGAGCGGCGGGTTGCTGCTCGGACTCGCCGATCGCGACGAAGCGCCCGGGTTCGATACGAGCACCAACTGGGATTTCCTCGAGAAGGTGGTCGAGCCCGCGATGGAACGCCTCCCGGCGCTGGCGGACGCCGAGATCGCACACGGCTGGGCGGGCCTTTACGAGACCACTCCCGACCACAACGCCGTCCTCGGGTTCCCCGAGGGGGTCGAGGGCCTCCTGCTCGCCAATGGGTTCTCCGGACACGGCTTCATGCAGGCCCCCGCGATCGGCCAATTGATGGCCGAGTGGATCGTCGAGGGTAAGCCGAGCCTCGACCTCAGCGAACTCCGGCTCGAGCGCTTCCGCGAGGCGCGCGCGACCGCCGAGAGCAATGTCATCTGATATGGCGCTCGAGAACCGCACCCTACGACTGGGCCCGCTCGACAATGGGGTCTTCGTGATCACCGATCCGGTGAGCCGTGAGACGGCGATCGTGGATGTCGGCTTCGAGCCCGAGCGGGTGATCGAGCTGGTCCGGCGTGAGTCGCTCCCGGTCCGCTGGTTGCTGGGTACTCACGCCCACTACGATCACGTCGCCGGCATGCTCGCGGTGCAGCAGGCGGTGGGGGGCGTGTACGCGCTGCACCCGCTCGACCGGCCACTGCTCGAGACGGTCTCGCTCCAGGGTTCCATGTTCGGATTCCCGTCGGCGGACGTGCCCAAGGTCGGTCTCGAACTGGCGGACGGCATGAAGATCGAGCTAGGTGATCAGTTGCTCGACGTCCTGTTCGTCCCCGGCCACGCTCCCGGACATGTGGC
>JAYWEM010000136.1:0-18537 GCA_043779265.1 bacterium
GCCCGCCCTTCTTCATGCGCGGAAACGTGCGCCGTCGGAACGATGCGTCAGCGAACGAGGATGACCGTCCGGGCCGACCGCTCGCCGCTGGCCGTCATCTGCACGAAGTACGTGCCGGCCGGCAGTTGACGCGCCGCGAACTCGACGGAGTGCTCGCCCGCCTGCATCTCGCGGTCGACCAGCGTCTCGACCATCTGGCCGGCGACGTTGTAGATGCGCATCTGCACATGGCCGGCGCGCGGCAGTGCATATCGCAGCGACGTGCGCGCGGTGAACGGGTTCGGGAACGCGCCGCGGAACGCCATCGTCCCCGTGACCGAGGCCTCGCTCACCGGACTCGGCGCATTCTGCGCGATCGCCGCGTTCAGCAGGCTCGGACGGTACGTGCCCGTGTAGGACTGCATGCGCGTGGTCTGACCCGCGGAGAATTCATACATGCACGCATCGTCGGTGTAGTCCATGAAGTTGGTGATCGGATCGTTACCGGCCTGCGAGCACGTGTTGCGGCCGGTCGGGCAGCCATAGGCGGGGCTGGCCTCGTACGCCGTGTCGTCGACCTGGTCGCCGGGCGAGACACAGCCACCCTGGAACGTGTGGTAGAGACCGAGGTAGTGACCGACCTCATGCACGGCCGTACGGCCGAGGTCGTACGGAGCAAGGCCGCCGCCCGGCACCGACGCGTAGTGGCACACGACGCCGGCACGGTAGTCCGACTCCGAGTAGGACCAAGGGAACGTCGCCCAGCCGAGCAGACCCTGCCCCGGCTTGCACGTGTAGAAGTTGAGCCGCGTCGCCGGCGTCACCTTGAGCGCGTTCTTGGCATTGCGCTCGTTTCGCGAGCCCGGGGTCATCGTGAACCACTTGCTGTCGGCCGTGCGGCTCACGGAGGCGAGCGAGAACGTGAAGCCCGTGCCTGCGAAGTCGGAGTTCAACTTGGCGATCTGACCGTCGATGAGCGCCTGCGAGATGTTCCCCTCGCCCGAAGTCGGATGGTAGATCACGTGGAACGCGACCTTGATGTTGCCGGTCGCCGCGGCGCGGTTCTCGTCGATGAAGCGCTGGACAGCGAGGGATGTGGCGTCCATCTCGAACCGCGTCGGCTCGGGGGACGAACAACGGTCCAGAATGCCCGACTTGATGCCCTTGGGCTTCTGGCCGCCGAACGGGGACTCGGCGCGGGCGGCCGAGACCATCGTGAGAGCCGCGACAGCGATCAAGATGGCACTGGCAAGGGGATGCCGCTTCATTGGACTTCCTCCGTGTGGGACGAGATCCGACTCGTCTGGCTGCGGCTTCCCGAGTCGATCCGGACGACACGAGTCATGGCCCAGCCAGACGGGTCAAGAAGCTGTCAACATTGCCGGATGGAAGCAAGAAGAATCTTTCGGGTCGGCAGGCGCCGGGCCGATGCGCTCAGGCCGTGCGTACGTGCGGGGAGGCGAGTAGCTCGCGGACGCGATGAACCAGGGTCGCCGGCTGGAAGGGCTTCTGAAGGAACTCGGCCCCGTTCGGGATGATGCCCCGCCGGAGCATCGTGTCGTCGGGATAGCCGCTCACGAACAGCACACGCAGCTCGGGCTGGCGTCGTCGAAGCGTCTCGACGAGTTCGCGCCCACCCATCCGTGGCATGACGACGTCCGTCACCACGAGATCGATCGGTTCGGCCTGCGCCTCGGCCAGCACCAGCGCCTCCCTCCCATCGCCCGCACCGAGCACCGAGTGCCCATCGCGGCGAAGCGCCTCGAGCATGAGCCGACGCACACGAGGCTCATCCTCGACCAGAAGCACGCGCGCACGCAGTCGCGGCACGATCGGCTCGCTGTCGCACTCCTCCGCGATCGTCGAGGTCGATCCGGCCGTGTGCTCCGGCCACCGGATTCGAAAGTGTGTCCCGCGTCCTGGCTCGGACTCCACGATGACCTCGCCACCCCACTGCTCGGCGATCGCGTAGACGGCCGTCAGCCCGAGCCCCGATCCCGAATCCCCCTTGGTCGAGAAGAACGGCTCGAAGATTCGAGCGCAGGTCTCCTCATCCATCCCGGCCCCATGGTCGCGCACGGCGAGCTCGAGCGTAGCCGCCGATCCGCTCAAGCCTTCGATCCGGGAGACCGAGATCAGCAGGCCTCCACCCGTCGGCATCGCGTCCCTCGCGTTGAGGACGAGATTGAGCAGCAATTGCTGCAACTGGCCCGGGTCCCCGAGGACGCGCGAGCCTGCACCGGGGAGCTCGAGCTCGATGCCCCACTCCTCGCCCAGCATGCGGCGAAGGAGCGGCGTGCGAGCCGCCACTTCGGCCGCGAGATCGAGGGCCCTGAGCACCTCCGGGTCGCGGCGGCCCATGGACCGGAGCTGCGTGGTCAGGGCGGTGGCGTGCTCCAGAGTTTCTCTCAATCCTTCCGTCAGGGGCGCGAGTCGAGCGTCATCCGCGAGTTCGAACTCGAGCGCCTGCGTGAAACCGAGGAGCGCCGTGAAGACGTTGTTGAACTCGTGCGAGACGCCGCTGGCGAGTCGGCCGATGGCTTCCATCTTCTGTGTGTGTCGCAGACCCGCGGCTCTCTCGCGCAGTCGGTCTTCGGAGGCCACGCGCTCTGACACATCGAGTCCGCTCGCCACGATCCGGATCAATCGGCCGTTCTTCTCCCGCAGGGCCGCGAAGGTCCAACTGATCGGAGCGAGCGAGCCATCCGACTTCCGAGCGCGGATCTCGGTGGCGCTCGAGGAGCGGCCGGATCCGACTCTCTGGATCAGGATCCCAGCCAGCGCCTGATCGTTGGAATCGGCGAAGTGGCTGGCGAATGGACGCCCCACGAGTGTGTGGGCGGGCGCGCCGAGCAGCGTCTCGCAAGCTCGATTGGCCCGTTGGATCGTGCCCTCTCGGTCGAGCAGCACCACCATCATCTCGCTCGTCTCGAGGATCGCGTCGGCCAGGTCACGCTGCTCGCGCAATGCCTGCTCGGCCGACTTCTCGGCCGAGACATCGAACAGGAGCCCTCGCGATCGCGGCTGTCCGAGCGGATCGCGGTCGACGCGTACTCGGTCGCGAATCCAGTGCTCGCCGCCGTCGGATCCGATGAGCCGATACTCGAGGACATGCGACTCGCCGCGCGCGATCGCCGCCTCATGACGACGCAGAACCCAGGCACGATCGTCGGGGTGGATGATCGCGGCCCACGCGATGGGCTCGCGCCAAGAAGCGGTGGGACGGCCGAGGAGCCGCGCAGCACCCGAGCTGCACACGCGCGAATCGGGGTCGCTCTCATCCGCCATCCAGACGATGGCGTCGATATCCTCGAGCATCTCGCGTGTCACCGCTGCTTCTTGCAGCGGCTGGGCGAACATGCCCAAGTCGGCCGAGGGGTCGGTCAACGTGCCTTCCGTGGCAAGGGGCCCGGGTACGGCACTCCGGCCGTTCCCGCACGGTCACGTCACAACCGACCGCTCGCGCATCCTAGCGCGGGCCGACTGCGCGGGGCCAGCGGAGATCGCACCCAACGGAACTCGGCTCCTACTCGCTCCGTGCCGCCGCGGGACGGGCGAGCGAGAACGCCGCCCACAGCCAGGCGAGTAGCCAGACGAATCCGCCGAGGGGCGTGATCATGCCGAACATGCGCTGGCCGCTCAGCACGAGCGCGTAGAGGCTGCCGCTGAACAAGACGGTCCCGAGCAACATCAGTGAGCTCGCATGCACCAGCCGGGCATGCGTCCTCGCATGAAGCTCCAGCACGAGCACGGCGAGCGCGTGGAAAATCTGATAGCGCGCAGCGGTCTCGAACGCTGCCAAGCGAGCGGGCTCGACGGACTCCTTCAGCGCATGGGCGCCGAAGGCGCCTGCCGCCACGGCGATCAGGGCGGACAGCGCCGCCAGCGAAGCTCGGTTCATCGTCGGGTCCTCGGGGTTCTGGTGGATGGGCGGAACAGTTGTTCGCGCGCGGTCCGGATCATCTCCAGGACGGCCGGATGCTCCAGCCGGCGTTCGACCGTGATCGCGTGGAATCGCTCGTGCACTCCCTGGATCGGCGCGATGGAGACCAGCCCATGTTGCCGTCGCACCTCGGAGGCGATGACGGATGCGACCGGCAGCAATCCCATGCCCTCGCCGCCCAGCACCTCGGCGAGCGCGCTGTCGTCGACCTCGGCGACCACGACCGGATGGAGACGCTCGCGGTCGAACCAGGCATCGAGCGACCTGCGCAACGCCGTCCCTGGCGCCGGGAGCACCACGGGCGCTCCCTCGAGCGATGCGGGGAAGCCGCGCCGGTGCCTCCTCGCGAGTGCCGGCGACGCGCACCAATCCACACCGGTCTCGCCGAGCAGATGGCTGAACGCCCGCACCGATGCGGTGGCCTGTGCGGGCGCATCCGAGAGGACCACGTCATGGTCGTGGGTCACCAATCCCGCCAGCAGTCGGTCGTGCGTGCCTTCTCGCACTTCGAGTCGCAACGAGGGCCGCAGCCCCAGAGAGGCGCGCAGCAATCGGAACGCGACTCGCTTGGGCACGCTGTCCACGATTCCAACTCGAAGTCGCACCGGCTGGCCGGTCGGCCGATCACGAAGCGAGGAGGCCAGCTCATCGCCGAGCGCGAAGATCCCATCGGCGTAGCCGTGGACCATGCGGCCCGTCTCGGTCAGGACGAGTCTCCGCCCCTGACGCTCGAACAGAGCGTGTCCCAGGTCCTGCTCCAGAAGCCGAAGCTGGCCGCTGATCGTCGGCTGGGCCAGTTTCAAGCGTTCGGCCGCCCGTGCGACGCCCCCTTCGCGCACGACGGTCCAGAAGTAGAGCAGATGGTGGTAGTTGAGGCGTTGCATGCCGACACGCTACATCGGTTTTCCCGATGGGTCACGGTCGATCTATCTTATTTCCAAGTCAACGTCCCCGGATGGACACTGCGCGCGTCGCCCCACCCCATCCGCTCATCCTGAGGATCCCAACGTGGTCGAGAGCATCGGCACTCCGTGGCTGTGGACCGTCTTCGGCGTCATCGTCTTCTCGCTCCTCGCGCTCGACCTGGGCGTGTTCCATCGCAAGACCCATGTCATCGGCTTCAAGGAGGCCGTGGGCTGGAGCATCTTCTGGATCGCGCTCTCGTTGGTGTTCGGCGCGTGGATCACGTGGCAGTTCGGCACTCAGAAGGGCGCCGAGTTCCTGACGGGTTATGTGATCGAGAAGGCGCTGTCGGTCGACAACGTCTTCCTGTTCATCTTGATCTTCTCGGGCTTCGCCGTTCCGCCGCAGTACCAGCACCGCGTGCTGTTCTGGGGCGTGTTCGGCGCCCTGCTGATGCGAGGCATCTTCATCTTCGCGGGAGCAGCGGCGCTCGAACGCTGGCACTGGGTGCTCTACGTGTTCGGCGGGCTCCTGCTGGTCACGGGGATCCGGCTGCTCTGGGCCTCGGACGAGGCCGAGCACCCGGAGCGGAACCCGATGTTCCGCCTGTTCCAACGGCTGATCCCCAGCACCAGCACGTACCACGGCAGCTCATTCTGGGTCCGCGAGGGCGGGCGTTGGCTGGCCACTCCGCTCCTGACCGTACTCGTCCTGGTCGAGATCACCGACCTCGTGTTCGCGGTCGACTCGATTCCCGCCATCTTCGCGATCACACGCGACCCGTTCATCGTGATGACCTCGAACGTGTTCGCGATCCTCGGACTGCGCGCCCTCTACTTCTGCCTTGCCGGCTTCGTCCACAAGCTCCGCTACCTGAAGCTGGGACTGGCCTGGGTGCTGATCTTCGTCGCGGCGAAGATGCTGCTGTCCGAGTTCTACAAGATCCCGGTCGGCCTCTCGCTCGCCGTCGTCATGCTGATCCTGACGGTCTCGGTCGTCACCTCGCTCATGGCGCCGCCCAAGCCCGAACCGGACGGGCACGCCTAAATGACTTTCTGTGATTCGGCATCAGGCGACGAGCAGGAGCCGTCGCTGGATGTCGAAGCGTTCGGCGAGGTAGCCGTGGACCTGCTCCGGCAGCGCCTCGGTGGTACGGTTGCGATGGTTCCGCGTCACGTTGGCGTGCAGGTCGAGGCGCGTCGCCGGGCACCACGAACGCGACGGCCGAAGGAGTGATGCCCGATGAAGGCCCGGGACGAGCCCCCGAACTCGAAATCGCCTCCTCGTCGCCGAACGCTGGAGGGCGAGATTGCGAAGGAGGAGATGAGTCTTCGTCGGCTCGAAGCCGAACAGGTTGAAGCAAAGGCTCGCCTCTCCGCGCTGCAGAACGACCTCGCCGCCCTGGACGTCGCGCCCGCCCCGGTGCGTGAGCCAGTCACGTCGCTCGCCGATGGGCCGCGCACGCCGGCCGACAAGGTGAAGCTGTTTCGTCAGCTCTTCCGCGGCCGGCCGGACCTCTACCCGACGCGCTTCGTCAGCAAGAAGACGGGGAAGCCCGGCTACGCCCCGGCCTGCTCGAACAAGTTCGTCGCGGGTGTCTGCGAGCTGCCGAAGGTGAAGTGCGGCGACTGCACGAAGCAGGCGTTTCGCCCCTTCGACGATGCCGCCGTGTTCGCACACCTCAAGGGCCAGCACGTCATGGGCGTCTACGCCATGCTCGACGATGAGACCTGCTGGTTCCTCGCGGTCGACTTCGACAAGGGCACCTGGACCGAGGACGCTCGCGCCTTCGTGGAGACGTCTCGCCGCCTCGGACTGCCGGCGGTGGTCGAACGCTCGCGGTCTGGCAACGGCGCCCATGTCTGGTTCTTCTTCTCGGCGCCGGTCGCGGCCTCGACGGCACGGAAGTTGGGCTGCCAGCTCATCACGGAAACGATGGCCCAAAGGCACGAACTCAGCATGGATTCGTACGACCGCCTTTTCCCGAGCCAGGACACGATGCCGCGTGGCGGCTTCGGGAACCTGATCGCGCTGCCCCTCCAGCAAGGCCCTCGCCAAGAGGGCAACTCGGTGTTCCTCGACGACAACTTCGTCGCGCTCCCGGACGATCAGCAGTGGGCGTTCCTCGCGTCCATCAAGCGCATCGATCCGATGACGGTCGAGAGGATCGCTTCCGAGGCCACCCGCACGGGAAGTGTCGTGGGCCTGCGCCTCGCCGACGTGACGGACGAGGATGATGCCACGCCGTGGACTCGCATGCCCTCGGGGAAGCCGCGTGCGCCGCGCTTCACCGAACCGCTGCCCAAACGCGTCTCTGCCGTCCTCGCCGAACGCCTCTTCCTCGAGAAGGCCGGCCTCCCGTCGCCGCTCCTGAACCAGACAAAGCGCCTCGCCGCCTTCCAGAACCCCGAGTTCTACAAGAAGCAGAGCATGCGCCTCTCCACCGCGATGACGCCGCGTGTGATCAGCTGCGCGGAGGACCGCCCGCAGCATGTGGCGTTGCCGCGCGGCTGCCGGCCCGAGCTCGAGGAGCTGCTGCGCGCGCATGGCGTGGCCCTGGATGTGGAGGACCAGCGGACGCAAGGCGCTCCACTCGAGCTGCGCTTCCAGGGCGCGCTGACCGCGGTTCAGGAACAGGCTGCGCGAGCGCTCGTCGCTCACGACACCGGCGTCTTCGTCGCCCCGCCTGGTATCGGCAAGACCGTCATCGGGACGTACCTCGTCGCCGCGCGCGCATGCAGCACGTTGGTTCTGGTCCACCGCAGGCCTCTGCTCGACCAGTGGATCGCCCAGCTCTCCGTCTTCCTCGGCATCGAGCCGAAGGAGATCGGGCAGATCGGAGCTGGCAAGAAGACTGGAAACGGCCGACTCGACGTGGCGATGATCCAGAGCCTCGTCCGCAAGGACTCCGTCGCCGACCTGGTCGCGGGATACGGTCAGGTGATCGTCGACGAGTGCCACCACCTGCCGGCGGTGTCGTTCGAGCGCGATCTCTCGGAGGTCAAGGCTCGCTATGTCGTCGGACTCACGGCGACGCCACTGCGCCGCGATGGGCATCACCCGATCACGCAGATGCAGCTCGGCCCGGTGCGCTTCTCGGTCGATGCCAGGACGCAGGCAGGAAGGCGCCCATTCGAGCACCGCCTCATCGTGCGGGAGACCGCGTTCCGTATGTCCGGCTCCGAGGAAGCCCCGGGCATTCAGGAGATCTACGCCGGCCTTGCCAGGGACGAGCTGCGGAACCAGATGATCCTGAACGACGTGATTCGCGCGCTCGAAGACGGGCGCTCCCCTCTCCTGCTGACCGAGCGCAAGGACCACCTCGAGTACTTCGCGACCCGCCTCGAGCGCGTAGCCCGCCACCTCGTCGTCCTCCAGGGCGGGATGGGGGCCAAGGCTCACCGCGCCGTCGGGGCGCAGCTCGCGGCCATCCCCGCGAACGAGGAGCGGCTCGTGCTCGCGACCGGACGATAAATCGGTGAAGGCTTCGACGACGCGCGCCTCGACACGCTGTTCCTTGCGATGCCCGTGTCGTGGAAGGGCACCCTCGTGCAGTACACGGGGCGGCTTCACCGCCTGCACCCCGGCAAGAGCGAGGTCCGGATCTTCGACTACGTGGACCGCGAGGTGCCGATGCTGCTGCGCATGTTCGAGAAGCGACTGCGCGGCTACCGAGCGATCGGCTACGCACGCGGCGAGGCGCCGCTCGGGTACGCCGAGCCAAGCGACGACCGCGTGATCGAATACGACGAGGACGTCCTCGCTGCCCTCGACCAGCAGGACGACTTCGCATGAAAGACCCGACCGTCATGAAGCGAGCAGCGACGACGAAGACCCGCGGCACCCGGACGCCGACCCGCCTCAGCAAGGAAAGGCTCGCCGAAATGATCGAGGAAGCCACGGTCGATGCCTACGACGACTCGGAGCAGGCCACCGGCTGGTTCACGATGTTCGAGGAGCATGTCGAACTTCCCTTCGAGACGAAGGTGCTCGGCGCCACCGTCACCGTCGCCAGCATCGACCTCCGCGACAGCGGCCAGATCGTCGCCATCTGCACGCGCGGTCGGGACCGCCAGGCGATCGCCCTCGTGGATCTTCCGCTGCCGTCGCCGAAGCCGGCCGGCACCGATTGGATCGAGGCCTACCGATACTGGCTGAGTCGAAGGTGAGCAACGTGGCCAAGACGCAGCCGCCGAAGCCGGGCTCGACGTCGACGAGGAAGCCAGCCGCGTCCGCGTATCGATCGCGACAAACTACGCGCCGCACTTCGCCGGCTCGGCGATGAGTACGTCTTCTACCGCGGGAGTTCTGAATGTCGCTCAGCACACCGGCTGAACAATCTCAACCTGTGAACAGCCTCGTGAGCCTCCACAACTACCCTCGACGAGTTGCCGCCAGCAACACCATCAGACCACAGCGGTTGGAGCCGCTCTCGACCCGGACGGCCCTTCAGAGAGCACGATCGCACCCGATCGCGCACCTCGACGAGCGCGTCCGCGTTCTCGGGATCGCGCTCCGCGATCACGCCCACGCCGCCGCCCTCGCGCAGAACCCAGCGAACGCTGGGCGCTTTCAAGGCGAAGCCCCGCGAGTTGCCTCGCGGGGCCTCCTGTTGACTGCGCCGCCACCATCGGTTGGTGGTGGAGGAAGAGTGGCTCCTCGGGTAGGATTCGAACCTACAACCCTCCGGTTAACAGCCGGATGCTCTACCATTGAGCTACCGAGGAACGGTCATTGCGCCCGGCGAGGCCGGGCGGTCAAGTCATGGGAAGGGCGAGGAAGGTATCCGCCACGGGGCTGGGGGGTCAAGTCACTGCGGCCCCAGCCGATGGCGCACTCCCGCCCGTCTGCTCGCGTGGTATCGGCCGCTCAGGACCGTGAGTCGAGGGCTTCCCTGAGGACCCGGCCCAGCAGTTCGGGCGGATAGGGTTTGGGCAGGAATCCATCCGCGACGGCATGCAGATCCGCCGCTGGCCCATCCCCACTCGGATAGCCGCTCATGAGCACGACGACGATTCCAGGGGCATGTGCCCTCAACTCGCGCAGCGTCTCGCGGCCGGACAGTCGCGGCATGGTCAGATCGAGCAGCACGGCATCGACCGCTCCTCGTGTCTCCCGCACCATCGCGATGGCCTCGATCCCGTCTCGTGCGAGCAGCACGCGGTAGCCGAGGCGCTCCAGCACTGCTCTCGCCAGATCACGCAACGGCTCCTCGTCGTCCACGACGAGGACCATCTCGCCCGATCCGACGGGCGCGTTCGACGGCAGCGCCTCGGGCCCGAATCGCGGCAGGTGAACGCGAATCGCCGTGCCGGCACCCAACGTGCTCCGACACTCGACCCAGCCGCCATGCTGCTCGACGATCCCGTGGACGACGGCGAGGCCCAATCCCGTGCCGCGGTCCGGCCCCTTCGTCGTGAAGAACGGTTCGAACATGCGAGCCAACGTCTCGGGCGCCATTCCCTCGCCGCTGTCCCGCACCTCGAGGACGACATGCTCGCCGCGCACACCGCGCTCGCGGCCACGGAGATTGCCGAGCGAGATGCTCAGTCGGCCCCCCTGCGGCATCGCATCGCGTGCGTTCACGCACAGATTCACGATGACCTGGCCGATCTGGGCGGCATCGGCATGCACGAGCCACAGGTCGTCGGAGAAGTCGGCCTCGATGACGATGCGAGGATCGAACGAGTGTTCCAAGAGCGGCAGCGATTCATCCACCACTTTCCGGAGGTCCGTCGGGCGCAGGCGCATCGGCGAGCGGCGGCCGAACCCGAGCAGCTGACGCGTCAGATCGGCGGCTCGTCTCGCTGCGACTTCGGCATCGCGCAGCCCGGAGACGACGTCGTGATCCGGAGGCAGATCGAGCAGTGCCAGAGAGACATTGCCCAGCACAGCGGTCAGCAGGTTGTTGTACTCATGCGCGATACCGCCTGCCAACGTGCCAACGGCCTCCATCTTCTGAGCGTGCCGCAAGCGGTCCTCGAGCGCGCGACGCTCGGTGACATCATGCACGGTGACCACGAGCCGAGGGCTCTCGTCACCTGCTCCGGTGAGTGGCGTCACGCGGAGCGACCACCACGAGGGCGCAGGGCCGGGCCATGGCACCTCGATGTCCGGTTCCGTCTGGCTGGTTCCCGAAGCGAGCGCTCGCTCGACACAGCGCCGCACGGGGCTCGACTCGAACTCCGGCAGAAGACTCGGCCACGTGCGCCCCACCAGGTCGCCGTCTGCGCCCAGCCCGAGAGCGAACGCCGGATTGTGCTGGAGGATCCTCAACTCCGGTCCCTCCAGAAGTGCGACTCGTGCATCCACATGGTGCAGCATCTGCTGCTGGATCGAGTGACTGGCGAGCGAGCGGCGCTCGGTCATCTGCGACTTCTCGAACAGCCTCGCATTGTCGAGCGCGGTCGCGACCACGTCCGTGAGGGTCTGCAGGAATTCGTGCGAATGCGCCTCGAAACCGTGCTCGTCACGATGAGTGAGAGTCACCGCACCCAAGTGCATTCCACGGCACCTGAGGGGCATCATGATCAACGACCGCGCACCGAGCAGCGCGCAGAGCTGGATCGTGCTTGCAGGCGTATCCTGGGGAACCAATCGCCTCACGACGACCTGCGGATCCGTCAGGAAGGCGACCTGCTCCTTCCAGTCCGCGATGCTGTCGAAAGCCGCCAGATACTCCGCGGTCAACCCTGCATGAACGGCCCGGACGGGAAGTTTTCCGGCGACGCTCAACCAGATCGATCCGGAGTTCGCGCGAGTCAATCGGATGCATCCGAGCAGGGCCTGGCGGAGGGCCTGATCCGGGTCGAGGCTCGAGATGATGCTCGTCATGACGCGGCGGAGTTCCGCAAGCGCCTCGCCTCCCTCGAGCGGGCGCGCCTGGCACGTCTCCGCCTCCACCAAATCGGTCACATCGAGTGCGGGTAGCCTGTTGCCCGCGAATCCGGGCCACAGGTGATCGGGGGGCAGAGGTGGGGCGTGGAGCGAGGTGTCGTCGGCCATGTGGGTCCCTCTCGTGGCGGGAGAGTGACCGAGCCGGGGCGGCTCCGCAATCAGCTTCTTCAGGGCCGGACGACTCTTGGTTGGGAGCCTAGCCCCCTGCCAGCTTCAACTCGGCGGCCCTACCGGCATAGCCCGGGTGCGAGGGTCCACCCGTCTCGCGCTGGGCCCTCACGAGTGCCGGGAGGTAGAGGGCACTTGAAGTGCACGGCCCACCCAGCAGCGCGGCCGCCCGCCACGGGTCCGGCCTCGAGCACCAGGGCCCGGAGTAGGGCGACATCGAGCGATCCAGCCCCGCTTGGGCGATCTGCTCCCACGAGCGCGCCACGAAGCGGGGCGAGGCGCCGAGCACGCCGCCCGCCACGGTGAGGAATTCCAGGAGCGTGGGCTCATCGGGCTGCGCGAGATTGAGCGCTCGCTCGCTCGGCCAATCCGCCGACTGCGCGAGTCGGACCAGCGAGCGTGCCACGTCCTCGTTCCAGACGAATCGCACGCGCTGCTCACCGCCCTCGGGCAGGATCACCGGCCCGCCGTCCAGCATGCGCTCCAGGTAGGCCCACAGTCTCCGCGAATGATCCTCGACACCCTGGACGACCGGCAAGCGCAGCGCCACGCTCCGCACTCCGTGCGAGCTGCGCAGCCGCATGAGCGCCGACTCCGCTCGGCGTTTTCCGACGCCATAGCTCCACTCGCCGTGATCCGGCGAGCCCCCCGGTGGTTCGGGCATCAGCGGCCGGTCGGCCGACTCCTCGGAGAAAGGCGGCTGCGGCGATTCGGTGACCAGGTACACCTGACCGGTCGAGATCATGACGAAGCGACCGAGCGCCGCGATCGGCTCGTGGAACAGCGCCTCCACGTCCTGAGCGTCATACGCGAGGAAGTCCACCGTGAAGTCGAACGCCCGGCCGCGAAGTGCCGCGCGCATCGATTCGGGCTCGCTCCGATCGGCGACCAGGGCCGTGACCCCATCGGGCACAGGGCGCCGGCCACGTGAGACCACGGTGACATCGGCCTCGGCTCGCACGAAGGCGCGGACCGTGGCCGCCGAGAGGAGCCCTGAGCCCCCGAGAAGGAGAACACGCATCCCAGCAGGCTCGGCGATGGCGCTGCCGAGCGCAAGCGCTCAGGCGGCCGCGTCGGCCTCGCCGTTCGAGTCCGGCTCGCCCGCGTGCTCCGCCCCGCCCGGCCTCAAGCGGGCCAACTCGCGGCGCATCTCCTCCATCTCGACTCGCACAACGCGCAGTTCCTGAGCCGACTTCCGGAGATCCTGGGTGAGCAGCACGATGCGCAGTCCCGCGCGAACGCGCGCCATCAACTCCCCCTGGTCGCACGGCTTGACCAGATAGTCGTCGGCGCCCGTTTCCAGCGCGAGCAACTTGTCGTCGATCTCGCCCTTCGCCGTCAGCAGCAGGAAGTAGGGCGCGGCTTCTCGCAGCCCGGTCTTCACGGACTGGCAGAGCTCGAGGCCGTCCACGTGCGGCATCATCCAATCCGAGATCACGAGATCGGGCTCGAAGCCGACGATCGCCTTCATCCCCTCGCGGCCATCGGCGGCCGCCATCACCTGGTAACCCTCGGCCGAGAGTCGCTTCAGCAGAACGCGCGCGAAGAACGGGTCATCCTCGACCACGAGGATGCGCACTTCACTCATGCTCTTCATGCCGCACGCTCGACAAGTGACAGGACCTGCGCGACGAACGCGGCATGATCGATGATCGGTTTGGACACGTAGTCGTCCGCACCGCTCTCCTCGATCAGGCGCTTCTCGTCGCCTCGCATCGCGTGTGCCGTCGCGAGCAACACGGGCACATGGGCGCTGCGCGGATCCTGCTTGAGCAATCGCGTCAGTTCGAGCCCGGAGATCGGCTGACCCTCCCACGCCGAATGGGCGAGCGAGACATCCATCACGATCAGGTCGACATCGCCCGAGCGCACCAGGTCGAAGATGGCGACCGGGTCCTCGCTGTGCGTCACGCGGCAGCCGCCGCGGCGCTCGAGAACCTTGCGGAAGAGCACGGCATTCTGCAGGTCATCCTCGACCACGAGCACGTGCCTCATGCCGCCTCCCGTGAGTCCGGCGCGGCATCCGACTCGCGCGCCACCTGCAAGTGCCAGTCGAGCACGTGCGGCAGCAGTTTCGGATTGTCGTGAATGGCCGACTTGGCGACGACATCGAGCACGAGCCCCTGCTCCAGCAGCAGCCGTTCCTCCTGGTTGCGTGGCTCGGGGAAGTTGGTGAGCACAAGCACGGGCAGTTCCGGATGGAGCTGGCTCAACGTCATTTCGCGCAACACGTCGTAGCCACTGACGCCCGGCATCATCAGGTCGAGGATCAGGAGGTCGTAGCCGTGCGGCTGCGTGCGCAGCGCGTGCAGGCACTCCTCGCCGTTCGTCGTGATGTCCAGATGGTAGCGCCGCTCCGGGAGCACCTTGCGCATGTAAGCCGCCACCGTCGGGTCGTCATCGGCCATGAGGACGCGTGTGAGTCCGCCCTCTCGGGGCAGCGCGACGGCGGAGATGCGCTCGATCAGTTGCTTCGCCTCGACCGGTTTGACCAGATGTTCGGGCCGCCGCGCGAACGCCGTCGCCCGCAACTTGTCGCGAAGCTCGACGTCGAATCCGGTGACGAACACGATCGGGATGTGGCGTGTCTCGGACTCGGCGGTCATTCGCGTTGCGAGATCCCATCCGGTTCGCAGCGACGCGCCGTCGCCACTGGAGAGCGCATAGTCGAGGATGACGACCGCAGGCCGCAGGCGACGCACGAGGACCCAGCCCGATTCGGCGTAGTCGGCTTCGGCCGTGCGATATCCACTCTGCTGCAGAACCGCCGTCAGGAACCGCCGGAAGACCGGGTCGTCCTCGACGACCAGCACCAACGCCCCACCCACCGGGCCCTGGATCTGCTCTTGAGCCACGAGCGTCTCCGCCGTCGTGCTCTCGATCTCATCGCGCCACATCGGGAGCGAGAAGTACATGCGCGTGCCCTTGCCCTCACCCTCGCTGTGAACGCCGATGATCCCGCCCATCAGTTCGACGAGGCTACGCGAGATGGCAAGGCCGAGCCCGGTGCCACCGAATCGGCGAGTCGTGCTGCCGTCGGCCTGCACGAACTTCTCGAAGATGAGCTTCTGGCGATCCGGTGGAATCCCGATGCCGGTGTCCTGCACCTCGAACATGAAGTGGCCCAGTTCGGGATGTGCTTTGGCGCGAACGACGACGCGGCCCTTCGGCGTGAACTTGAGGCTGTTACCCACCAGGTTGATGAGCACCTGCTTCACCTTGCCGAAGTCGCCGCGGGCATGCAGCCCCTCGGCCACCTGCGAGTCGAAGTCGAGCGCGATCCCCTTCTGGGCCGCTTGCACATGCGTGAGCGTGTAGACCTCGCCGAAGAGCTGCTGAGCATCGATGCGATCGTTCTCGAGCTGGAGCTTGCCGGCCTCGATCTTGGCGATGTCCAGCACGTCATTGATGAGTCCGAGCAGATGGCGCGAACACTGCAGCGCCTGCTTGAGGAAGTCGCGCTCCTCCTCGGGTGAGTCGCACATGTCGTCGAGCACCAGCTGAAGGAACCCGATCATCCCGTTGAGCGGCGTGCGCAGCTCGTGGGACGTGTTGGCCAGGAACTCGCTCTTGAGTCGGGAGGCGCCCTCGAGCTGGGCGTTCACCTCCTCGAGCCGCCGGTTGGCGACCTCGAGTCCCTCGGCGAAAGCGCGCAGTCGCTGTTCCGCCTCGACCCGCTCGCGCACATCGCGAACGATGGCCGTCACCACTTCCTGATCGCCGTCGCCCGCAACGCCGATCGAGAACTCGACCGGAATGGGATCGGCACCCTCACGCAGAACGCGCCCGACACCGACGCTGCCAGCCGTGGGAAGGGCGTCTCCCCCGCCGAAATCGAGATGCTGCGAGATCGGACAACCGTCGAGGTCGGCCGCCGAGCGACCGAGCAGGCGCTCCGCAGAACGATTGACGGCGCGGACCCTGCCTCCGGGCTCGAAACTCACGATGGCGTCGAACGCCGTGTCGAACACCGATTGGACGCGCTGGGCGTGACGCTCGGTCAGTTCGGCGGCGTGGCGCGCGAGCCCGGCTCGATAGAAGCGCCACCAGAGTAGACCGCTACCCACCAACAGCACGGCGATGAGCAGATCGAGGAGGAACAGCCCCTGCTGTCCGGATCGCAAATTCTCCAGCATCTCCGCCTGGTCCACCTGTGCGACGAGCCCCCAGCCCGCCTCGGGCAGCGCGCGCGTCACCACCCACGCAGGCTCCCCGGCACCGTTCAGGACCTCGGCCCGCGACTCGACACCCGTGGCGGCCATCGCAGTGCTCATCGCCTCGGGCGAGGACAGGCTCACATGTCGACGCCTCGGAAGGCCGGTCCCCCGCTGGAAGTCCGTGAGCACCACTGCCCGATCGCCTTCGGCTCGAACGAGGTAGGCCCCGGCGCTACGGCCGAGTGACTTCCACTGCCGCTCCAGCGCGTCGACCAACTGGGGATTGTGTTCGTGCACGAGGAGCACACCGGAGTACCCGTCGGCATCGGGCCCGATCGGTAGCGCGATGACCAGTTCACCGACTCCGGGGTCCGCCAGCACCGGCTCTCCGGTGACCCGGGCTCGCGCGGCCAACTGGGCGCGCTCACGGGGGGGCAGACAGCGACAGGGATGATGGGTGCGCACGGCGGTTCCGCCGGGCGTGAGCAGTTCGATACTCTCGAAGCCGAAGTGGTCCGACTCGGCCGTCAGTCGCGACCAGGTCGCGACGTCCTCGGGACCGGAGCCCCCCCGCGTCGTCGTCAACAGTGAGGCCTGCGTCGCGGGATCCTGAGCGAGACTCTGGCTGGCGCGTCGAACGCTGCCGATGAATCGCACGATCTCATCACGCGCCAGTTCGGCCGAGTCCTCGAGCCGAGCCCATCCTTGTCGCTCCACGCGCTGCTTCAGGTCGTGGTAGAGGCCGACATTGAGACCGACGATTCCCACCAGCAGGAGCAGCGATGCGCCCACGAGGATGAGCCGGCTCTCGCGCTGTGTGTCGCGGCCGTGGGCCAGCAGCACGTGCGCTGAGCGCGAGGCATCACCGCCGTCGCCCGCGCCAGGCGCGGTTCGGACGGCGGGAAGCGGATCGGGATGCGAGGAGAAAGTGGCCATGGCCGTGGGCGCCTCGGACGGTGCCGAGGCTGCAACCGTCATCGGCCGGATCCACCAGGACTTGAGTCAGGACCCGGGCCCTCGGCATCCCGGGGGATGCGACGCTCCCCGGGACACGACGGAAAGGCGCTACCTCTGCCAGTAACGAGGCCTGAGGTTCGCCTGCAGGACCCGCTTGCGCATGCGGATGCCGACCGGCGTGATCTCGAGCAGCTCATCCTCTCGCACCCACTCGAGCGCCTGCTCGAGCGACATGTGGTGCACGGGCACGAGACGGACGCCGTCCTCGCCCTGCGATCGCATGTTCGTGAGCTTCTTCTCCCGCACGATGTTGACGTCCATGTCCTGCTCACGCGCGTTCTCGCCCACGATCATGCCCTCGTAAACACGCACTCCCGGCTCGACGAAGATCTCGCCACGATCCTGCACGTGCTCGATGGAGTAGGCCGTGGTCTTGCCCGCGCGATCGGCGACCAGAGCGCCCGTCATCCGGTGCGGGATGTCCCCTTGCCAGGGCTCATAGCCATCGAAGAGGTGATTCAGCAGACCCGTGCCACGGGTATCCGTGAGGAACTGGCTGCGGAATCCGATGAGGCCACGCGAGGGGATTCGGAACTCCAGCCGCACGCGGCCGGTTCCGTGGTTGACCATATTGGTCATGCGACCCTTGCGCCCGCCGATCTTCTGCGAGACGACGCCGACGAACTCCTCGGGACAATCGATCACGAGACGCTCCATCGGCTCATGGCGAGCGCCATCGATCGTGCGCGTGATGACCTCGGGCTTGCTGACCGCCAGCTCGAAGCCCTCGCGCCGCATCATCTCGATGAGGATCGCCATTTGGAGCTCGCCGCGGCCGGAGACCTCGAAGACATCGGGCGTCTCCCCCTGCTCGACGCGGATGCTCACGTTGGTGAGCAGTTCCTTGTCAAGCCGCTCCTTCAGGTTGCGGGAGGTGACGTACTTGCCCTCCTGGCCCGCGAACGGCGAGTTGTTGACGCCGAATACCATGTTCACGGTCGGCTCATCCACCGTGACCCTGGGCAGCGGCCGCGGATCGGCGGGATCGGTGACGGTCTCGCCGATGTGCACTTCCTCGAAGCCCGCCAGGGCCACGATCTCGCCGGGGCCGGCCTCCTGGACCTCCACACGCTCGAGGCCCTCGAACACGTACAGATTCGTCACCCGCGACTTCACCTGCGTGCCGTCAGTCCGGACCAACATCACATCCTGCCGCGTGCGGAGTGTACCGTTGAAAATGCGGCCGATCGCGAGCCGGCCCACATAGTCGGAGTACGCGAGATTCAGGACCAACATCTGGAGCGGCGAGGCCGGGTCGTAGGTGGGTGCCGGGATGGTGTTCATGATCTCGTCGAACAGCGGGCGGAGGTCATGGTCCTCGCCGTCCGGCGTGCGCCGGCAGATGCCGTCTCTCGCGATCGTGTAGAGCACCGGGAAGTCGATCTGGTGCTCCGTCGCATCGAGGTCGATGAACAGGTCGTAGACCTCGTTCAGCACTTCCTGCACGCGCGCGTCCTTGCGATCGATCTTGTT
>JAYWEM010000137.1:0-35820 GCA_043779265.1 bacterium
GGAACCGATTCCGGGACTCCGAACGCGTGCGCGCTGTGCATGCGCTGCGCGCTTCCGCGAGCCACAACTGGTCCGAGAGTGAGTCATCGAGTCGCTACGATGGGTTCGGCTGGGCCGGACCGTACTCGGCGCAGGAGCGCACCGGAGTCCTTGGCGATCAAGGGTTCGCGAGTGCTCTCGCTGCGAGTGAGTGGGTGTTCTCTCCGAGCCCGACGGCATGGTCGCCCCGGATCGCGGCTCGGGCAGAGGGCGCATGGCTCCGCCGTCGAAGTGGTTCGCGCCGTACATGGCTCACTTCGGACACGCTCGGGGGCAGATCGTCGCTCTCCGAGTATTCAAGCGTCGAGCGTTCGGCCAACTACGCAGCGGCCCTCGATCTTGGGCTCAGCCGGGGGCGTGTGCGAGATGTGACCGGCGTCTTCGTCGCACGCCTGCTGGTGGAGCGGATGACTGCCGACGGCCGTCTCGAGCGGGAACCTTCGCTTGATGCGATGCGACGCCTGGCCGCGATCCTCCACGTGGCGCCGGGATTCGGAGCTGTACACGAGCTACCCGACAAGTTCCTGTGGCGCGAACTGGAGCGGGTCATCCAGGAGGATGGTGCAGTGAGTGTCCGCGGATTCGATGCGTACGACCTGCTGCATGCGCGCGAACCCATCGTCGTGGCCGCGGGGCGATTCGCTCGCTCGAGTGGCTGGCAGGTCGGGCCTCTGGTTCGCTACGAACACTCCAACCGAATCGGTCGTGAGAGCCGCAGCGAGGTCCGCCGGAGCACCCAAGCAGACAGCGTGACCTACAACTTCGAGTACTCACGCTCTTGGCGCAGCGGGGGCGGCGATGACGACGTCCAGGCTGGTATCCAAGCGGAGTGGCATCGCCCCTTGGGGCTCCGGACGCAGGTCGATCTGGTCGCGGAGGCGGTGTTCGCGGTGGGCACGCCGGATGAGCGGACCGATATCGCGTCTCGACTCACGCTCGGGCGCCTGATCGATGAGCGCCGGTTCCTCGCCGCCTCGGCGAGTCACAATCGGAACTTCGATGATGAACACGAGGGCAGGTCCAGTTGGGCCACGCAGCTCGAGATCAGTGCCCGCTACCACCTCGAGGATCGATGGAGCCTCGATCTCACCCTGATCCAGCGGCAAGGGCGCGATACCGCCCGCCTGTTCTACTACTACGGAGCCGACTTCCAGCGCTCGACCACTCTGACGCTCGGCATCTCCCGACGCAGCGGTGCCTTCAACGCCCCCGGCCTCATCGACCCCGTGCGCCCGCTGAACTAGCCGGACGCGCGCGACCCCACGGGCTCGGGCGCCCGTGGGGTCGCATGCTTCAGTGAGCTGAGCCGCTCTGCCTGGGCCGCGCGTTCCACAGGAACAGCATCAGGATCGCGCCGGCCAGCGCGAAGCCGATCATGCTCGGGCCCCATGCGCCCCAGCCGTGGCGCTCGAGCAGCCAGCCCAGGCCGATGCCCGTGAACGAACCGCCCACGTACTGCATGCCGTCGAACATGCCGGCGGCGGTGGCGGCGGCACGCTTGCCGCCGAAGTCCATCGAGGCGGTGCCCGAGAGCATCGAGTGCACCATCGAGATGGCCAGCGAGTTCATGGTGAAGGCGAAGATCACCCACTCGATGCTCGGGGCCTTCCAGACGATCGCCAGTGCGATCGCCATGAGCACGAAGCCGATGAAGGCGACGGGCGGCCGTCGGTGGCCGAACAGCTTGTCCGATGCGAACCCGGCGATGAATGCACCCGCGATGCCGGCGATCACCACCGAGGCGGCGCCCTTCTGGAACATCGGACTGTCGAACGGCAGGTTCTGCACTTCCTGCATGTAGCGCGGGAACCACTGCTCGAAACCGTGCCGCACGAATCCGGTGCAGAACTCGGCGATGGCGATGGTGATGGCGATCGGGTTGGTGAACACCTTGCGGGCCACGTAGCTGAACGTGATCTTCTCGGTGTCACCGCTCGTCGCATCCTGCGGGTCGAAGTCGGGGAGCCCCGCGTCCTTCGGCGAGTCCTGCACGACCTTGTAGGTGAAGAACGCCATGACCCCTGTGCAGATGGCCGGAAGGAAGAACTTCCACTCCCACGGCAGCATCACCATGAACGTGGTGGCCATCAGGAAGTAGACGAGCGCCCGTCCGCTCTGGATCATCGAGCCGAAGATGGCCGAGAACACGCCACGCTCGCTGACATGGAACCAGCCGCTGTTCACCTTGATCAGGGCGAGTGCGCTGTAGCTCTGGAAGTACATGTTGAGCGTCCACATCGAGGCCAGGAAGCCGAGCAGCACCGTGCCGGTGCCGAGGAATCCCAGGTAGGCGCCCAGCCCGAAGGCGATATTGAAGATCGTGGCACCCACGGCGCCGATGATCATCGCCTTGCGACCGCCGATGCGGTCGGCGATCGGGCCGTTGAAGAGCGCCGAGAGCCCGTAGATCAGCGTGGCGGTGCTGATGATGGTGCCGATCTGGGCCTTGTCCCAGCCGTAGGTGTCGGAGAGCGCCTTGTTGGCGAATCCGAAGTTGTAGCGGGCCATGTACATGGCGGCGTAAGTCGTTCCCAGGACCAACCAGTTCTGGGCGCGCCGCTTCTGGAACTCGGGGCTGTGCTTGATCGAGGCAGTCGCCATGGGCTCTCCGGACGGGATCCGCCCGGCCGAGAGCGGCCGGGGCGAGCAATGCATCGGGCGTGTGTAAGCCCGGCGGACCCCGCGGGTCAAGCCTTCTCGTGCGGCCGCGTCAGCGCGGGCTACGAGCCGATGCGCTCGCGGAGCTGGCGGGCGCGGGCCCTCGCGACTGGCAATTCGGTCCCCGCGGGGTCGTCGAGTTGCAGCCGCCAGGTGCCCGCCATGGCGGGCCGCATCGCGGCCGCGTGGTCGAGTGCGGCGATGGCCGAGCGGTGGATCCGGAAGAATCGCGCCGGATCGAGGCGATCCTCCAGCTCATCGAGCGTGAAGTTGACGTAGTGGCGGGCGTCTCGGGTCGCGGCGAAGACGAGCTTCTCCTCGGCTCCGAACCACAGCACATCCTCCACCTTGAGGATCAGCTGCCGCAGCCCGAGCCGCACGGTGAATCGTTCCAGGTGCCGCGTGGCGGGCTGACCGATCTGCTCGAGCAGGCTCTCCAACTGACGCACGCGTTCCTCGGGCCGCTGCCTCAGATCGCGCACGCGCTCGATCGCGGCGGCGAGGCGTTCGATCCGGAAGGGCTTGAGCAGGTAGTCGACGGCGCTCGCCTCGAACGCCTGCACGGCGTACTGATCGTAGGCTGTCGTGAACACGATGGCCGGCCGATACGTGAGCAACGGCAGGAGCGAGAAGCCGTCGCCGCCCGGCATCTGCACATCGAGCAGCAGCAGATCCGGGTGGGTGGACTCGACCAATCGCAGCGCCTCGGCGACCGATCCGGCCTCACCCAGTTGCTCGATGCCGCCGACCTCGGCGAGCAGCCGCTTGAGTCGGGCCCTCGCCGGCGGCTCGTCATCCACGACCACTGCCGTCAGCGCTCGCTCGCTCATGCCGCAGCTTCTACCACGACAGCGAGGCTCCCGCCACGAGCATGCGGCGGCTGAAGTAGGACTCGACCTTGCGGCGCTCGGAATAGTCCTCGCTGTACCAGTAGTCGAGCACGTTGCGGATCCCGAGGATGTTGAGTCCTTCGACGTAGAACACACACACGTTGCTGGCTCGCAGACTGCCGGTCTGCGGCAGCGAGAACAGGCGCATCACGCGCAGATCGACGCGGTGGTAGGCCGGCATCCGGCCGCTGCGAGCCTCTCCCATGATGGGACTCCAGTGATCCTCGGCGGAATCGTAGGTGGCGCCGAGAATGGGCGTGAAGGGCCGCCCGCTCGTGTGGCTGTAGCGGCCGCCCAGGTGCCACTTGGACGTGGCCTGATAGCGCTGGACGAGGGTGACCGAGTGCTGCGGGCCCTGCTTGGCGGTCAGCTCGTGCGGGTCATCGCCCTCGCGGCGCTTGGCGTCGAGGTAACCGTACGACACCCAGCCATCGAGCCAGCCCTGGCGGCCCTGCACGAGCACATCCACGCCACGCGCGTAGCCATGGCCCTTGGGCGCCCACCAGGTCGCATCATCCTGGAGCGCCAAGTCGCGATAGTCCTTGCGATAGGCCTCGAGCCTCAGCGTGCCCTGAGCGGACACCCACTCGTAGCCGGCGATGACGTGATCGGCGTAGGGCGGTTCGAGCCGCGGATTGCCGTAGCGGGCATCGAGTTGGGCGAGGCTCGGCGGCTGATGGTAGCGGCCGGTCGCGACGCGGATCGTCTGGAAGTCCCCGAGTCTCAGCGCGAGCGCCGCCCTCGGATCGACGACCCAGCGATCGGCCGCCGAGATCCGCTCGACTCGTGCGCCGAGCGTTCCGTAGAGCGAGCCGACGAGCCGCATCTTGTCCTCGATGTGCGCCCAGGGTTCGTCGGCGATGCCGCGGACAGCGGCGTAGCGCGTGTCGGCGCCGGGGGAGAGGTCGGTCGAATCCAGTGCGGCCGGCCCGCCGCGATCGAAAGCGCGTCGCCGCCAGCCGAGGCCGAACGACAGCTCATTGCGCTGCGAGCCCGGCCACACTCCATCGAGGCTGGCGATGGTCTGCCGCTCGACCCCTTGCTGGCCGAAGTCCGAGAAGCTCCACGCATCGCGGAACCGCTGCGTCGTCAGGTTGGCCTTGAGCGCGACCTTGCCCGCGGCGACATCGGTGAGATTGAGGGCCCAGAACTGGTTATGCACCCGCGAGGCGTAGTCCGACTCGACCGCCAGCGCCTGCGAGACGACCGAGAGCCGTTCGGTGCTCTGCAGACTCAGCAGCGACAGCCGTCCGGTCGGTGAATAGCGGTAGATCAACTTGCCGATGCCGTTCCACGAGCTCGGTGCCTCCTCGAACTCGCTGGCGCTGCCATAGAGCTTGAACAGCATGCGCGGGTCCCCTCGGGCCACGCTGACGATGCCGGCCAACTTGTCGGGGATCAGCGACCACGTGCTCGCGAACGAGCCACCGGCCAGGTTGGCGCCGAGGGAGACCGAGCGCTCGTTCATCGGGTCGCGCGTCTCGATGTCGAGCACGCCCGACATGCCGCCGCCGTAGCGCGCGCCGAATCCGCCGCTCGAGAAGAACGCGCTCTGGAGCAGATAGGTGTCCATGATGCTGAAGAGCCCGCCCGAGGCACCCTCGTACTGGTAGGGGTGTCCGATGTCGGCGCCGTCCAGCCGGATCACGGTCTCGCTCGGATCGCCGCCTCGCACGAACAACGCAGCGCCCTCGGTCGGCGCATTGATGCCGGGGAGTGCACGCAGCGATTGGAACAGGTCCGCCGCGCCTCCCGGTGTCATGTACACATCGGCGCGGCGGACGACTGCGCCCTCGCCCTGACCGGTCTTGCCGAACGACGAGGCCTGCACATGCACCTCGGCGACCGGCACGGGTTCCTCGACGAGCGTGATGCGAAGCGGCGCGAGACCATTGGCGACCTCGAGGCTCTTGCGAACGAGCTGGTAGCCGAGCTGCGAGACCTCGAGCGTGGCCGGGCCATCCGGGAGGACGAACGAGAATCGCCCCTCCTCATCCGTGATCGCACCGAGTCGGTGCTGCGGCGAGCGGACGTTCGCGTATTCGATGCCGCGGCCGTCGCGTCCGACGACCCGCCCGGTCAGCCGCGCCGCCTCGGCGGCGGAGGCCGAAGCGAGGAGCGCGGCGACGAACAGCAACTGCGCACGTGGTCGCATCACTTCTTCTCCAAGGCCAGGGCCTTCTCCGCCTTTGGCAGCAGGACCGCCTTGGCCCACCCGTTCAGGGGATCGATCGCGAGCGCGCCGCGGTAGTGCGCCACGGCCTCGGCCAGCTTGCCCTGCTTCTCGGCGCTGCGGCCGGCCCAGATGTGCGCGTCGACATGTCCCCAGCCGAAGGCCGTGCTATCGAGCGTGGCTTCCGCGGCGGCCAGGGCGATCGCCTTGGCGAACAGCGGCTCGGCCTTGTCGGCGCCGCCGCCGACGAAGGCCGGCTTGTGCAGCGTGTTCATGCCCGTCAGGAGCGCGACGCGCGGGCTCTTGGGCGCGAGTCCCTCGGCGCGGCCCAGCGAAGCCTCCATCTCGGGTCCGAGCACCATGCCCGCCATCGGATTGAACGACAGCGAGAGTCCCTGCAGGGCCGCCTTGAGCGCGAACGCCTCGCCCGAGCCGGCATCCAGCTTGATCGCGCGCCCGATCGCTGCCAGGCCCTCCTCGCACACACGCCTGGCCTCGCCCTTGTCCGCGTCCATCAGCATCGGCGTGGCGCGCCACGAGGCGAGGGCGACGCCGTAGTGCGGGCGCATGTCCTTGGCGTCATCGAGCGCGAGACCGGCGAACTGGGCGCGAGCGGCCAGCATGAGCTTGACCTCGCCCTTGCGGACGCCGCCATCGAGCGTACGAAGTGCCGCCGCCAGTGAAGCGTCGTCGGCGGCGAGCGAGGGCGAGACGAGCAACGGGAGTGCGGCGAGCGTCAACAGGGCATGGCGGAGCGACTTCATGGGTGCCTCCTTCAACGGGAGCGAAGCGAGTCGGGAGAGAACAGGAGCGGGAGCGTGACGATGGCGCGCGTCCCCGTGCCGGGAGCGGAATCGAGACGGAATGCGTGCGGCGGGCCGGCGATGCGAAGTCGCTCGCGGACGGACTCGAGCCCGACCCCGTGACCTCGGATGGGGCTGCCCGGCGTGAAGCCCGGGCCGTCGTCCGCGATCGTGAACTCGATGGAATCCCCGAGGCGCCGAGCCACCAACTTCAGCGTGCCGCCTTCGGTTCGGTCGGCGACGGCGTAGCGCACGGCGTTCTCGATCAGCGGCTGCAGCAGCAGGCTCGGAACCAGCGCGTGCTCGAGTCCCGGTTCGATGGACTCCTCGACGCGAAGGCGGCTGCCGAGGCGCACGCGCTCGATGGCGAGGTAGTCGCGCAGGAACGCCAGCTCGTCCGAGAAGCGCTGATGGTCGCGTTCGGCGGACGAGAGCGCGTAGCGGAACTGGTCGGCGAGCCGGGTGACGATGTCCTCGGCGACCGCGGGGTCATCGGGGATGAGCGAGGCGATCGCGTTGAGCGTGTTGAACAGGAAGTGCGGATTGATCTGCGCTCGCAGCGCCCGCAACTCGGCCTGGGCCAGTTCGGCTCGCATGCGCTCGATCTGCACCGCTCGCTCGACGGCCTGCCGGTAGAAGACGCGGGCGTAGATGATGCCGCCGACCAGCATCGTGAAGATGAGCGAGAACAGCCCCGTGGTCACCCAACCGGTGCCATCGCCCAGGAATCCCCGGGCGACGAAACGATCGACGATCACACCCGCCAGCAGCGAGCCGATCATCGAGGCGCCGAGGAACACCGCGGCCTCGGGCATCCAGTCGCGGGTGCGGTCGCGCTGCGAGGCACGCACGCTCGGGATCAGGATGCGTGCGGCGGCGAGGATGGTGAAGTGGATGGTGTACGAGAAGACGAGCGAGATGCGGAACGAGACGATATAGCGCTCCACGCCGCCGCCGAAGATCGTCCCGAAGAACAGGGCGAACGGCACGGACCATAGGAACGGTTTCCACAGGAAGTCGAACAGCGTGCGAATGAGCGGGCGCGTCGAAGACAGGTAGGTTCCCATGGGAGGAACCATCGCCTGATTCGCCGCGGCCCGGAACGCCTTCCCGCCGGATGGTCGCGAGAGGCCGATGAGCGGTCGACCCGGCCTTGGCCGGGAACCGACGTCAGATCGTCGAGGGCTCGGTGATGCGAAGCACCATGACGGTGACGTCGTCCTGCGGCTCGATGCCGGCGAGAAACGACCGCAGTCCGGTCAGCACCTGCTCGACCTGTTCCCTCGCACTCAATCGGGCCGGGATCCCCGAGAGCAGCGCCGCCAGGCGCTCATCGCCGAACATCTCGCCATCGGCGCGGATCAACACGGGTGGGTTGTGACCCGCGTTGACCGAGCGGAACACGAGATCTCGCTCGTGGATCGCCGCGAGGAAGAACGTGGCGAATTGTCCGGTGATGGCGCGCTGGCAGACGAGCGAGTTGATTCCGGTCATCACCTCGGAGAGCGATCGGTCGGTCGTGGCGTGCGTTCGGTGAGCCGCCTGCAGCATCGGGGACAGCAGCGCCGCGGGCACGCCCTTGCCCGAGACATCGGCAACCGCGAGGAGCGCGCCATCCTCACCGAGTGGCACGACGTCGTGGAAGTCGCCGCTCACCTGACGCGAGGACAGGTCGACGGCATGCACCTCGAGCTTCGGGCGGCACGGGAACTCCGAGAGCAGGAACGACTCCTGGATGCGGCGGGCCAGCGTGAGCTCGCGTTCGGCGCCGGCTCGATCGACGGCTCGTCGGTGGTACGTGAAGGCGAGCCCGAAGCCCACGAACAGAGATGCGAACAACATGGAGAACACGAGGACGTACAGAACGGCGCGCGGGCTGCCCATGAATCCGGGCAGCATCGTGGAGCTGAGGATCACCGCCACCATGACTGCACCCAGCATTCCGATCAGGCCATAGGCGATGCCGATGAAGAGCGTGCCCCTCGGGTGCTCGTGGAGGAATCGGATGCGCGGGACGCCGAACCACTCGAAGGCCCAGATCGGAAGTCTCGCGCCGAAGGCGAAGCAGACGGAGATGATCCCGTACTGCCACCAGTCCTCCAGGCCACCGCCACCGATCAGCAGGAAGAACGCGGCGAACGGGGCTGCGAACAGCGGCGTGGTCCACACGACCCGCCACAGGTCGCTCCACGCATGGGACGGCTTGGCGGGGAGTTGCCGCATCGACTCGGTGGCCACGATCCGCTCAGGGCGCCAGTCGATTGCGAGTCCAACCGGAGCGCGTGCGCGTGTAGAGGAGCCGGTCGTGCAGGCGATCGCGACGCCCCTGCCAGAACTCGATCCGAGCCGGGATCAGGCGAAAGCCGCCCCAGTTGTGGGGCCGAGGCACCGGGCGGCCGAGGAAGCGTGCCGTCAGGCGCTCGACCCGTGCCTCGAGCACCTCGCGACTGGCGATGCGCCGACTCTGCGGCGATGCCCACGCGCTGATCTGAGCGCCTCTCGGGCGCGAGCGGAAGTACTCGTCCGCCTCGTCATTCGCCACCGGGCTCACACGCCCCTCGATGCGCACCTGCCGATGCAGAGCATCCCACCACAGGAGGAGCGATGCCGACGGCGCTTCGGCCAGCTCGCTCCCCTTGCGGCTTCCCGTGTTGGTGTAGAACACGAACCCGCGATCGACTCCTTTGAGGAGCACCATGCGATTCGACGGGCGGCTCTTGGCGTCCACGCTGGCCAGCGCCATCGCTGTCGGCTCGCGCAGGTCGGCGGCCAGTGCCGCCTTCATCCAGCGGGCGAACAGGGCGAGCGGCTCGGAAGGCGAGAGGGACTCACGCAGCGCGAGGCCGCGGTACTCCTTGCGTAGTCGTGCGAGGGCCATGCGCGACAATCTAGTCGCGCGGCTCGACCTCCGCCAGTTCGACTCCGCTCAGCGAAGCCGGATCGACATCGAGAGCGCGATCAGGTCCTCGTTCCGAGTGCCGGCGCTTGCCGGACGGAGGCGATTGCGCTGCCACGCCATCTTGAGACGGGCGTCCTTCGTCACGCGGTAGCCCGCGCCGATCTCGATGCGATCGAGGTCGTCGTCCCATGGCCGCGCCGGGCCTACGCTCGGCGTCACGTCATCGAAGCGCATGACCTCGCCGCGAGCGGCGAGCCACCAGCCGGCCGGCATCATCGCGCTCGCCTCGAGGTAGCCGCCCTGCATGCGCAGCGTCCCGGTGCGCAGCGTCTCGAAGGACTTGTGATAGCCCTCAGCCAGCACCTCGAAACGATCGTGGCTCAAGGCGACATCCGCCATCACCATGGCCTCGATGTAGTCACGCAGCGACCCACCGGGAGGCAGGGCCCAGGCGGACCACGTCGGCATCCACGGGCCGTATGCACCCGAGACGCCCACCCTCAGCTCGGGGATCGGGACGAGGCCGATGCGGCCCAGATAGCCGTTGCCGGGCGTGTCGTCGGGATTCGGCTCCGGCCAGCCGGGCGTGCTCTGGGTCGCACCCAGCGAGAACTCGACGCCGTGCGAGGACCCGATCGCTGCGATGCCGAAGTCCCACCAGCGATCATCCACCACCACCATGCCGTAGGAGTGCCCTCCACCGTAGTCGAGACCGGTCTGCCCGGTCCCGGCGGCCGACACGAGATGATCGACATCGACCGCAACGGCATCCCACGCCAGGGAGGTGTGGTGCTGGTACATGAGCGGGCTGCCGATGAGCCGATTGCGGTCGGAGTAGGTGCGCGGGCCGAACGTGCCGATCGGCCACGGGATCTTGCCCGCCTGCACATGCAGGTCGAGATCCGACCACGGCGTCCACCTCGCGTAGGCGCCATCGAGGACCAGCGGCATCAGGCCCTCGTGCAGGATCGCCTGGGTGAACACGGTCAGCCCGGGCGCCACCTCCGCATCGAGGAACAAGCGCATCCGGTAAGGGTCGAACTGCGAGTCGCCCTGGGTGTGCTGATTGTAGAGACGACCGGTCTCGCTCGAGACCCAACCCAGATCGATGAGCGCGCCCGGTTCGAGACGGACTTCGGCCGACGCGGCATCGGCGAACGCAAGGCCCAGCAGGCACAGCAGGCAGGTGAGTCTCACGCGGCTTCTCCTCGGCTGAACTCGGCGCGAGCGCCAGGTAGGTGCAGACTGAATGTGCTGCCACGACCCGCCTCACCCGCGATGTGCAGGGAGCCGCCATGCGCCTCGGCGACCTTGCGCGCCAGTGCGAGCCCGAATCCGAGGCCCGCGACATTGAACTCGAGCCCGCGCCCGGTGTGATGGTGCGCGGCGTCTCGCGGCGTGAACACCTTGCGATCGAGCCGTCGCTTCGTCTCCTCGTCGAGGCCGATCCCGGTGTCCATGACGCGGATCCAGAGATCGTCACCCTCGGCCCGGGCGCTGACCACGATCGAGCCGCCGTCGGGCGTGAATCGGATGCCGTTCTGAACCAGGGCGTGTATGGCCTGCACCACGCGCTCGCCATCGACGAGTCCCCAGCGGGCGTCGTCGGTGACCTCCACATGCGTGCTGACACGGCGATCGAGAGCGCCGTGCGTGGCATCCGTGATCGCACACTCCAGCAGCGGTGCGAGTTCCATCAAGACCACGCCCGAGCCTCTCGACTCGGCGGCATGCCCGGCCTCGGACATCCGAGTCGCATCGATGGCGATCCGCTCGAGTTGGTCGGCCGACCGCAGAATCGCCTCGAGCGCCTGCGGGCCACGCGTGGCATCGCCGGAGACGCGCGGGTCCATCAGGAGGTTCGCCCATCCGCGGATGACGGTGATCGGCGTGCGCAGCTCGTGCGAGGCGACCGCGATGAACTCGCTCTTGGCCCTCGCCACCTCCTCGAGGTTCTGCACGTACTCGCGCTGGCGCGAGCGCATGTCATCGAAGCTGGAGGCGAGCTGACCCATCTCATCGGTCCGAGCGCGGTCGATCGGGGTGTCCCAGCGGCCGGACTCCATGGCGTGCGCCGCACCGACGAGCTGTCGGATGGGCGAGGTGATGTGCGTGCTGATCCAGACGGACGCGGCGATCACCAAGAGCAGCAGCACGAGCCCCAGTTCCGCCAGGTGCGTCCGAACGTCCTGCAGGAAGGCCGTCTCATGGTCGAACGATCGCTGCAGCACGTAGCTGTGCTGGCCGCGCGAGTCGGTGTAGGGAAGCGGGCGGGCCATGGCGTACCAGCGGCCATCCGAATCGGCGATCAACTGCGGCTCACCGATGGGGGCCTGGGAGAGCCGCACTGCGCTCTCGCGGTCCTCGATGCGCTGCAGCGTCGAGCGCGTGACGGCGCGCTCGGCGACGAACGTGATGTCACTGGCCGTCAGCTCGCGAAGTCGTGAGGCCATGCTGGCGCCGATCTCCTGACCCAGCAGCAGCGTGCCGACGATGCGTCCTCCGGCGACGACGGGCGTGGCGACGAGCAGGAGGTGACTGCCGCGCTGCGAGAGGATCCTGCGGACCGAGCGTCCGGCGAGCGCCTCGGCGACGAGCGGGTCGCGACTCACGGGCTGCAGTGCCACCGGGCCCACCGAGGCGACGCTCTGACCGAGCAGGTCGGCCACTTCGAACACATCGGGGTGCGCGATGCCGTGGAAGTCCTGAGCCACGCCGGCCACGGTGGCGCGGAACACGGGGTCGGTCGCCGTGTGCGGCAGCGTGAGCACCGAGAAGAAGCGTGGGTCGCGCACGATGACGGCACTCGCGACCTCCCACTCTCCGATGCGCCCGGCGATCATATCCTCGAAGACCTGCGAGGCACGCGTCAGATCCTCGCGGAGCGCTCGCTCGGTGCGGCGTGAGACGCCGCGATCGACGAGCACGAGCGTCGCGATGACGAGCGAGACGACCGGCAGGGCGGTGAGCAACAGGATCTTCGTGCGGAGCGGCAGGTTCATCGGATCAGAACTCCACGTCGAGTTCCGAATCGCCGGATGAGGTGAGTGTCACCTCACGTTCGCCGCCTGCGAGGTCCGGGTGCCACCACGTGACCAGGTAGCGACCGGCCGGCAGGTCGGGCAGTCGATAGCGCCCGTTGGCATCCGGACGCGCGAATGCACGGTTCTTCAAGACGACGATGTAAGCGGCCATGTCGGCGTGGATGTCGCAGAACACGTGGACGACGCCGGTCTTGTCGAACCTCACGCTGCGCGACTGGGGCCGCGGGTACTTGCCGAGATCGAAGCGCTTGGCCGGCGACACGCTGAAGACGTTGTGGAAGATCGGGTCCATGTTGGGGAAGTCGACCAGGTCGCCCTGACGCACCACGAGGACCCTCGGCTGGAAGGACTGGTCCTTCTGCAGAAGTCGTGCGCGCTCTCGAGGCGCCGGCAGCAGCGAGTCGATCGAGGCGGAGAGCGAGCGGATCGAGAGGACCGCATCGCCCACTCGGCCCCGCGAGTCGCGTGCGGGTGATGGCAGGGAGGAAGCGCGGCCCGCGTACGGCTGCACCACCGAGTTCGATTTCACTTGAGCGCTCACGCGGACGGTGCCCTGCAGCGCCGCCGCATCGGCCATGGCAGGCGCGAGCGAGGCGAGCACGAGCGAGAGGAGCGCGTGACGAACGGTCCATCCCGAGACGGGGGGCAGCGGGGTGTGGGGCATCCCCTTGGTCATCGGCGCATCGCGATCCAGAGTTCACGGTCGGACGGACGTTCCAGCCCGATCCAGAGCCTGCTTCGCGAGTGCCGGATCGCACGGACCGCGAGAATCGTTGGACCTGTAATATGAATGGCGACAACGCAATCGAGGCGTCATCTCATGTGAGGCTCCACCCCATGAAAACGAGAGCCCGGCTCGCGCGTGGCGAACCGGGCCCTTGAACGGCACTCGTGGGGATCAGCGGTAGGCGGGCAGTCCCGTCACGGCCTCGCCCAGAACGAGCGTGTGGATGTTGTGCGTGCCCTCGTAGGTGTAGACCGACTCGAGGTTGCACATGTGGCGCATCACCGGGTACTCGGACGTGATGCCGTTGGCGCCCAGGATGTCGCGCGCCTCGCGTGCGATGTTCAGCGCGATCTCGCAGTTGTTGCGCTTGGCGAGCGAGACCTGCGCGGGCTCGAGAGTGCCGCGCTCCTTGATGCGACCGAGTTGGACACAGAGCAGCTGCGCCTTGGTGATCTCGGTGAGCATCATCGCGAGCTTGGCCTGCACCAACTGGAACTGGCCGATCGGCTTGCCGAACATGATGCGGGTCTTCGAGTACTCGGTCGCCGAATGGAAGCACGCCATCGCCGCACCGACGACACCGAACGCGATGCCGAAGCGCGCCTGCGTCAGGCAGCCGAGCGGTCCCTTGAGTCCGATCACGTTCGGCAGCAGGTCCTCCTCGGGGACGAAAACGTCCTGCAGCACGAGCTCGCTCGTCACAGAGGCGCGCAGCGAGTGCTTGCGCTTCTGCTCGGGCGCCGAGAAGCCCTTGGCCTTGCTGTCGACGATGAAGCCGCGGATGCGCTCCTTGCCACTCGCCTCGTCCATCAACTTCGCCCAGACGATGGCGATGTGCGACACGGTGCCGTTCGTGATCCACATCTTGGCGCCGTTCAGCACGTAGCCCCCGCCCACCTTCACGGCACGCGTCGTCATGCCCGCGGGATCCGAGCCATGGTCGGGCTCGGTCAGGCCGAAGCAGCCGATCATCTCGGCCTTCGCCAGTTTGGGCAGGTACTTCATGCGCTGCTCCTCGGAGCCGTACGCATAGATCGGGTACATCACGAGCGAACCCTGCACCGAGGCGAACGACCGAAGCCCCGAATCGCCTCGCTCCAGTTCCTGCATCGAGAGTCCGTACGCGGTGGCCGAGACACCGGCGCAGCCGTACTTCTCGGGCAGTGAGGCTCCGAGCAGGCCCATCTCCGCGACCTCCGGGATGATCTCGCTCGGGAAGTACGCCTCGTCGTAGGCGTCCTCGATCAGGTGCAGGAAGCGATCGTCCACCCAGCCGCGGACGGAGTCCCGGATGGTGATCTCGTCCTCGGTGAGCAGCGAGTCGATGTCGTAGAAGTCGACGCCGGTGAAGCGGGACATGGAAACTCCTCGGATGGCGCGGAACACGGCGCAGGTGGGGCGGAACGGCTGGCAGTATAGGGGGAGCGATGGGACCCGGCCACCTCGTGCCGTGGTGCGCTCCGCGCGGCGAACGAGCCATTGCGGCGAGCCGAGTCGCTCGCCTACCTTGGCCCCATGCTCACTCCTCACTTCCGCCGGGAGGCCCCGCCATGCGACTCCGCACACTCTTCCTCGTCGCACTCACCGGGCTCAGCGCTGTGATGGGCGAAGCCATCGACCAGACCACCCACGCCGCACGCGGCGCCGCCACGCGCTCGGTCGTCTACGGCCGTTCGGGAATGGTCGCCGCCTCGCAGCCGCTCGCGGCGCAGGCCGGCATCGACATCCTCAAGGCGGGAGGCAGTGCGGTCGATGCCGCGATCGCGATGAACGCCTGCCTCGGCCTGATGGAGCCGACCGCCAACGGGATCGGTGGCGACCTGTTCGCCATCGTGTGGGACCCGAGGACCCAGAAGCTGCATGGTCTCAATGCCTGCGGCCGCTCGCCGATGACGCTGACGGCGGCTGCCATCCCGGCCGAGGCCGACGGCACGATCCCGCTCTACTCGCCCTTCGCCTGGAGCGTTCCAGGTTGCGTCGACGGATGGGCGGAGCTTCATGGCAAGTTCGGCAAGCTGCCCTTGTCGCGCGTGATGGCTCCGGCCATCGGCTACGCCGAGGGCGGATTCCCGCTTTCGCCGGTGATCGCGAGTGACTGGGCGCGCAGCGTGACCCGATTCGGCAAGCAGCCGGGATTCGCCGAGGTGTTCATGCCGGGCGGCAGGACGCCGGCCGAGGGCGAGGTGTTCCGCAATCCGGCGTTGGCGCGCACCCTGACGCGGATCGGCGAGAAGGGGCGCAAGGGCTACTACGAGGGACCGACCGCCGAGGCGATCGTCCGCTTCTCCAAGGCCAACGGCGGCTTCTTCTCGCTGGGCGATCTCTCGAAGCATCGCTCCGATTGGGTCGACCCGGTCTCGGTCAACTACCGCGGCTACGACGTGTGGGAGTTGCCGCCGCCGGGACAGGGGATCGCGGCACTGCAGATGCTCAACATGTTGGAGACGTTCGACCTCAAGGCGATGGGGCGCGGCTCGGCGGAGCTCTGGCACGTCATGACCGAGGTCAAGAAGCTCGCCTACGCCGACCGGGCGCGTTACTACGCCGATCCCGAGTTCGTGAAGGTGCCGGTGCGCGAGTTGATCTCCAAGGAGTACGCACGCGAGCGGCTCAAGGGCCTCGATCGCGAGAAGGCGGCGCAGGTCGATGCCCCCGGTGATCCGGTGGTGCTCAGCCGACCCGAGACGACCTATCTCTGTGCGGCCGACTCCGATGGCATGATGGTGTCGCTCATCCAGAGCAACTACACGGGATTCGGCTCGGGGCATGTCATCGCCGAACTGGGATTCGGGCTGCAGAACCGCGGCAACCTGTTCGATCTCGTGCCGGGGCGTCCGAACTCGTACGAGCCCGGCAAGAGGCCCTTCCACACGATCATCCCCGCGTTCATGACGAGGGACGGTCAGCCGGTGATGGCGTTCGGCTTGATGGGCGGCGACATGCAGCCGCAGGGTCACGCGCAGGTCGTGGTGAACATCGTCGACTTCGGGATGAACCTGCAGGAGGCCGGCGACGCGTTCCGTTTCCACCACACGGGCTCGAGCGAACCGACCGGAACCGTGATGCGTGATGGCGGCGTGCTCCATATCGAGGACGGCCTGCCGGCGAGTGTGCTCGACGAGCTCAAGCGTCGCGGGCATCGCATGGAGAGCCAATCGGTGGGTGCGTACGGTGGTTATCAGGCGATCTGGCGTGACCCGAGGACCGGCGTTTATTCGGGTGCGACCGAGAAACGCAAGGACGGCTGCGCCCTCGGCTACTGAGTCGAGCGCGCGAGTCGGCGAGGGGGTGGACGCGAAGTTGCCGCCCTCTCCGAGGCTCCCGTAGACTCCCCCGAGTCCTCCAATCCCCATCCCAAGGGAGCCCCCTCCATGGCCTCCGCCAAGACTGCGGCCGGCAACTCCAAGAAGTTCGCCGGTCTGAGCCCCGAGGACCTGGTCGGTCTCTACCGCACCATGGTCACGTCCCGTCGCACCGACGACGAGGAGATCCGGCTCAAGAAGCTCAACCTCATCTTCTTCCAGATCTCCGGCGCCGGGCACGAAGCCGTGCTCTCGGCCGCGGGCCATGCGTTCAAGCCCGGGCACGACTACTTCTATCCCTACTACCGAGACCGCGCCCTCTGCCTGCAGTTGGGGATGACGGTGGAGGAGATGCTCCTTTCGGCCGTGGGTTCCGCCGAGGATCCCAACTCGGGCGGTCGTCAGATGCCGAGCCATTGGGGTCATCGCGCGCTCAACATCGTGTCGCAGTCGAGCCCGACGGGAACCCAGTTCCTCCAGGCGGTCGGAGCCGCCGAGGCGCTGGTCAAGTACCGAGACCTCGAAGCGGAGCACCCGTCGCTCAAGGGCAAGGTCAAGGGCGATGAGGTCGTGTACGTCTCGACCGGCGATGGCACGACGAGCCAGGGTGAGTTCTGGGAGGCGCTCAACACCGCCTGCAATCTCAAGCTGCCGGTCGTGTTCCTCGTCGAGGACAATGGCTACGCGATCTCCGTCCCGGTCAGCGTGCAGACGGCGGGCGGCAGCATCGCCAAGCTCATCTCGCACTTCCCCAACCTCTTCTCGCAGTCCGACATCGACGGCACCGATCCGGTCGCTTCGTATGCGGCGCTCCGAGATGCCGTGGCCTACTGCCGCGCCCGCAAGGGGCCGGCGCTGGTGCACGCCACGGTGACGCGGCCGTACTCGCACTCGATGTCCGATGACGAGAGCAAGTACAAGCCCGCGGAGTTGCGTGAGGCCGAGGCGAAGAAGGACTGCCTGAACACGTTCGGGGACCTCCTCGTGAAGGAGGGCATCCTGACCAAGGCCTCGCGCGAGGCTCTGCACGAGGACATCGCCGCGATGATCCGGGCCGCTTCGGAGCGGGCGCAGCTCGCTCAGCAGCCGCCGGTGCACACGGCGACGGCGTTCGTGTTCTCGCCCGATATCGATCCGACTTCCGATCGATTCGTCTCGCAGCCGCGTCCCGAGCACCCCGAGCAGGCCGAGACGATCCTGCAGAGCATCAACTACACGCTGCGCGATGAGATGAAGCGAGATTCGCGCATCGTGATGTTCGGCGAGGACGTCGCCGACACCTCGGACGAGGACCTGCTCGAGGATCTCAAGGGCAAGGGCGGCGTGTTCGGCGTGACGTCAGGACTCCAGAAGCAGTTCGGCGGCAAGCGCGTGTACAACTCGCCGCTCGCCGAGGCTAACATCGTCGGCCGCGCCATCGGCATGGCGACGCTCGGATTCCGTCCCGTCGTCGAGATCCAGTTCTTCGACTACATCTGGCCGGCGATGATGCAGATCCGCAACGAGCTGGGCTACATGCGCTACCGCTCGAACAACGTGTGGAGCTGCCCGGTCATCATCCGCACGGCCTACGGCGGCTACCTGGGCGGCGGCGCTCCCTACCACAGCCAGTGCGGCGAGAGCATCTTCGCGCACTGCCCGGGACTGCGCGTCGTGCTCCCGAGTTGCGCCAGCGATGCGGTGGGACTCCTGCGTACCGCGATGCGAAGCGAGGACCCGGTGCTCTTCCTCGAGCACAAGCATCTCTACCGCCAGCCCTACGCCAAGGAGCCCTACCCGGGGCCCGACTACACGGTGCCGTTCGGTCGAGCCCGCTTGGTGCGCGAGGGCAGCGACGTCACGATCGTGACCTATGGCGCACTCGTCCAGCGCAGCAACCTCGCGGCCCAGCAGTTGGCCGCCGAGGAGGGGATCGAGGCGGAGGTGCTCGACCTGCGGACCATGCAACCGCTCGACTTCGAGAGCATCGCCAAGTCGGTCCGCAAGACCGGCCGCGTCATCGTGGCGCACGAGGACACGCTGTTCTGCGGATTCGGTGCGGAGGTCGCAGCGAAGGTCGCCAGCGAGTGCTTCATGGATCTCGATGCCCCGATCCGCCGGATCGGCGCGCTCGACACTCCGGTCGCCTACGCGCCCAAGCTCGAGGAAGTGATCCTGCCGCAGAAGGACACGATCGTTCAGGCGATCCGCGACATCGTCGCCTTCTAGCGAGGTCGCAGCGTCACGCGCTCCGTGGCTGCCTGTTCGACGAGTCGCCAGTCGAACAGCAGCCCCGCATGCGCATGATCCGCCCACCGCCTTCGCATGCGGTCGCGCTCGCGAGCACTGCCGTTCGCGCGATTGAACGGCGGCACCACCACCCACGAGGACTCGCGCACGCCGAGGTCCGTGACGTGGCGGAAGGCGGGGCCGTTGGTGACCTCGATGCTGCGGGGCAGACGTGAGCTGCCGACGCTCGGCGTGCTGCCGTCGCCATCGTGAGCGGTCGTGGGCGGACCCCAGCGCTCGTCGCCATCCAGCTTCGAGAGCGCATGGCGGAAGCGGGCGCGATGCGCCCGACCCCAACTCCACGTGGCCATGTCGGGGCCGAGCAGGCGTTCGAGGGAGTCGAGCGAGGCTTCGAGCGAGGCGACTGCCGCTTCGGCCGGACGTTGGACGCCATCGCCCTCCTGGAGCGTGAAAACGGAGTCGGCGCGGCCCTCGAGACCCGCCAAGGCGAGGCCGGGGTAGCCCCCGAGCCGAGGGCGCGTGAGCAGGGCGCCCCACCAAGCCCTCGAGATCGTCGCTGCAACGCGCGGTCGGCGCACGACGTGGTCCCAGCCTTCGAGTAGGTCGATGGCGGCGCGCGCGCGGGGCGAGAGCGATGCCGAGAGGGACTCGGCGGCGGCGAGGAGTGCCGGAGTCTGCCGCGCGGCGGCGCGAGAGTAGGCGTCCGCCTGGATGCTGATCAGGTCCGCCGGTGTGATGCTGCGGTCGCCCGCCAGCCGTTGATGGATGCGAAGCGCTCGGTCCTGAGCGAAGTCATAACCCCACAGCGCGTAGGGGTAGCGCGCATCCATCGGGCGATTGTTGGCATTGACCACGAAGCCGTCGCGAGCCGCGCGTGTGCCGGGCATGGAATCCGTGGGGATGTAGGCCCAGGGCCGTACGGAAGCGCCCGACCTGACCCCGAGTTGCTCGCGGCCCCAGCGCTTGGGAACGAGGCCGCACGCCTGATAGCGCACGTCGCCCGTGGTGTCGGCGGCGACCACGTTGATGGTGGGCGTGACGAGCGATCGGAATCGCTCGGCGATCTCGCCGGCCGACTTCGAGACCTCGAGCCCGACGAGCGACCTCAGCGTGATGCGCGAGTCCTCGAACGCGCTCCACTGAAGGCTCAATGCGAGGCGCTGCTTCGGCTCCCAGACGAGCACCGGGCCATTGGCCGTGAAACGCCTCGCGCGCACGAAGGACGGAATCGGGATCGACACGCCGAGCACTCGGAACGACATGTCGAAGGCGCGCGTCTCGACCGGCGTCCATCCGGCAGCGGTCAGAGCGCGCTTGCCATCGGCGGATAGCGAGTCGGCGCTGATGTCGATGACATCTGCGCCGAGTGCGGTGACACCCCACGCACACGAAGCACTCCGGCCGCTGACGATCGCCGGCAGCCCGGGCACGGCGCCGCCCGCGGCGTCGAGCTGCCCGGGTATCCGCAGATGGATCACGTGGAACCAGCCCGGCGAGAGCAGTGCGAGATGCGGGTCGTTGGCGAGCACGGGTCTGCCGCTGGCGCTGCGAGCGGGGCCGACCGCGAACTCGTTGCTCGCGCGATCCGAGCCATCCGCCTCGCGTGCGGGCCACGCGGCCAGTGCTCGCTCCGCCTCGTCGAGCAGCCGCGCGGGCAGCGAGAGCGAGGTTCGCGCCGTCAGAGCGTGCGCGCTGGGTGCCGCAGCCGCCTGCTCGGGCCGCACGCTGTCGTACATCCAATCCTCCTCGAAGCGCCGCCTCGCCTCGAGACGCGTGATGCCCTCGCGCTCGATCGCTCGTTGCTCGGCGATCTCATCGAAGGCCAGATCGAGCGTCAGGCCGAGACCGAGGAACAGCAGCACCGTGTCCTCGGGACGCCAGTCGCGCGGACGCTCCCGAAGCCGCGCGAGTTCGGGCGGCCACGGCTGCGCACCGGAGCGGCACTCCTCGAGATGGGCGTTGATCCCGGCGCAGTAGGACTCGAGTGCCTCTCGAAGCGGCGCGTCGGCGCGATCGCGCTCCCAGATGGCGCGCGATCGTTCGGCGAGGCGGAACAACTGCGCGCCGCCATCGGCCTGCAGCGCATCGTTGCCGAACCAGCGGTGGGTCCGGCCCTCGCCTTGCGCTCGTGCCAGCACCAACTGCCAGAGCCGCTCGCGCGCCGTGACGTAACCCCATGCGCGATAGAGGTCGGAGCGGTTCTTGGCTTCGATGTGCGTGAAGCCGTGCGCGTCGGTGAGCAGCGTCACGCGTTCGGTGAGACCCGCGATCGCGACCTCGCCTTCAGCCGCCGCGAGTGGGGGCTGGCTCGGCGTGCAGCCGAGCAAGGCGGCGAGCGAGAGCAGCACGAGGCCCGTGGGCCAACGGCGAGAGGAGCGCATGGGACCGCATGCTGCCACTCGCCCGCTCACCGCCACAAGCGCTAGTGTGTTGGGCCATGGCCGAGTCCATCGTGCTCGCATTCGATCTGGGCGGCACCGACCTCAAGGCGGGCCGCGTCACGCGCACGGGTGAGGTGCGCGGTTTCCGTCGCGCGCCGTCTCGAGCGGGCGAGGGTCCCGACGCGCTGATGCAGACGGTGCGCGAGATGTGCGACGCCCTCGGAGGGCCCGCGGGACCCGCGATCGCGGGCTTCGGCTCTCCCGGATCGATCGAACCCCGGACCGGCACGCTGCTCGGCACAACGCCGCATCTGGCGCTTCCGGCGGACTACCCACTGGCCGGGCGGCTCGCCGAGACACTCGGCATGCGCGTCATCGTCGACAACGACGCGCACTGCGCCGCGATCGGGGAGCACGCGCTGGGTGCAGCCCGCGGCTCGCGTGTGTCGATCACCGTGACCGTCGGGACCGGCGTCGGCTGCGGCATCGTGATCGACGGTCGCGTGTTCCACGGCGCCCACGGCGCGGCCGGCGAGATCGGCCACCTACCGCTGGGCGGCAGCGGTCCGACCTGCCGCTGTGGGGTGCCCGGCTGCCTCGAACCCTGGTCGGGAGGAGCGGGGCTCGCTGCTCGGGCACGGGACGCGGGGATCGAGGCGGCCGACGCGAGGGCCGTGTTCGAATCGCACCACCCGCAAGCGCACGGGCTTCGCACGCGCGCCATCGAGGCTCTCGCCCGACAGCTGGCGGCGGCGGCGGCCGTTCTCGATCCCGAGGTCATCGTGATCGGCGGAGGTGTCGCCCGAGCAGGCGACGCATTGCTCTCACCACTTCGTCAGGCGTTCGATGCCCACGTGCCGGATGCGCTTCGAACGCGCGTGCGAATCGTGCAGGCGGAGCTCGGGGAGCAGTCCGGTGTCACGGGCGCCGGGCTCATGGCGTGGGAGGCGCTGAAGGCGCCGAGGTGACGATCAGCCCGCGATCGAGACGAGTTCGGGCGCCCCGACCGCGGCGAGCGACTGGCCGAACAACGTCACCGGTGTCGATCCGATGATGCGCACATCGCGCAGCGTGCCGGGCGCCGAGCCATCGTCGGCGAAGACCACGGTCTTGAACTGGGGCGTCTTGCCGTAGAGCTGCGGCTCGCGGGTCACGCCGCCCTTGCGCGAGGGGCCCTCGACCAGCACTTGCACCGTGCGGCCCAAGTACGCGTCGTTCACCTCACCCGAGATCTCGTGCTGCATCTCGATCAGGCGAGTGAGCCGACGGCCCTTGTCCGCTTCGCTCACGGTCTCCGGCCAGGAGAAGGCCTTGGTGTCCGGCCTCGCGGAGTACTTGAAGAGGAAGGCGCTCTCGAATCGGAGTTCCTGCATCATCTCGACCGTCTGCTCGTACTCGGACTCGGTCTCGCCCGGGAAGCCCACGATGATGTCGGTGGTGAGCGAGGCCCCCGGCATCGCAGCCCGCACATCGGCGACCACCTGACGGAACGCCGTGGTCGTGTAGGTGCGATTCATCGCGGCGAGCACGCGGTCGGAGCCGGACTGGAGCGGTAGGTGGACGTGCGGCATCACCTTGGCGCATGAGGCCATGGCGTCGATGACGCGCGCGCTCATGTCGCTCGGGTGGGGCGACGTGTAGCGGATGCGGAGCACGCCGTCGACCTCGTCGGTCGCGCGCAGCAGGTCGGCGAAGTCGTGAGTGCCATCGTGGTAGGAGTTGACCGTCTGCCCAAGGAAGATGATCTCGCGGAAGCCCTTTTGTGCCGCGCTCTCGACCTGGCGCACGAGATCGGCCAGCGGCAGGCTGCGCTCACGGCCGCGCGTGTAAGGCACGACGCAGTAGGTGCAGAACTTGTCGCACCCGCGCTGCACGGTGACCCAGGCGCGCACACCCGCCTCGCGCTTGGGTTCGAGGTCGCCGTAGGTCTCGTCGCGGTCGAGGCGGATCTGGGCCACCGGTTCGCCCGCGGCCTGCCGCAGCAACTCGGGCAGGTTGCGGTAGCCATCGGGGCCGACGACCAAATCGAGCATGCGCTTGCCATCGAACATCTTCTTGCGCAGGTGCTGGGCCATGCAGCCGGCGACGCCGATGACGACCGACGGATTGCGCTGCTTGTGCTTGGCGAACTCGCCGATCCGGCCGATCACGCGCTGCTCGGCGTGCTCACGGATCGCGCACGTGTTCAGGATCAGAGCGTCGGCGTCCTCGGGCCGGTCCACGAGCGTCATCCCGGCACGCTCGAGCACGCCGGCCATGACTTCGGAGTCGGCCACATTCATCTGACAGCCATAGGTCTCGAGGAAGACGGTGCGCATCGCGGGGGAGAACGGTAGCAGACGGGTCGCCGAAGGGGCGAATGCCGCTCAGCGCTGCGGTGCGAACCGGATGGCCAGGACCTGGAGGTCGTCCACGGGGACCGGTCGGCCCGAGTAGGTCAATGCCTGCTCCAGGACGGCGCGGGCGAGCCGGTCGAGTGGCTCGCGACGGAAGTCGGCTGCGGCCTCGATGATGCGCTCCTCGCCGAATGGCTGGTCCATGACGTTGCGGGCTTCGAGCAGGCCGTCGCTGACGACGAGCACGACGTCACCGGGCAGCATGCGGACCTGCTCCTCGTCCCATCGTCCCTGAGGCTCGGCGCCGATGGCGCGTCCTCCGCTCGCGAGCCGGCAGACGGGTGAGTCATCGCTCGGGATCCACAGCGGCGCGGGATAGCCGGCATTGCATGACGAGAGCTGCCCGCTGGGGGAGATGAGCGCCGTCCACAGCGCGACCGTCCGCGCACCCGACGTGCGGGCGTACAACGAGAAGTTGAGTTGCGCCACGAGGCCGCTCAGCGTCCGTTCAGGCGATGTACCCGCGACGAAGGCGCCCTGGACGAAGGCGCTTGCGATGGCCGACTCGACGCCGTCCCCGGCGGCGTCCGTGACGAGCAGGGAGTGGACCGAGTTGCCGTGGATCACGCGGTCCGCCAGGTCGCCGGCGCGCTTCTCGCTCACGACCCTGGCGAATCCGAGCTCGTGATGCTGGAGCGGCGTGCGGCCCGAGGCGATGAGCGACCCGACCGGCGATGCATCGAGTTGGTGCATGCAGCGATCGGCGCGCTGCGCCCGCAGAGCCCGCTCGACCGCGGCGGTGATCGGCGGCAGCACGGCCTCGATCCCCTCGCGTTCGGCCTCACTGAAGGCGGAGGCGGGGCCCCGGCGGGCCAGATTGACGACGCCGATCGTGCCATCCCCGGTGTCGAGCGGCACACACAGCGATGAGTCGATGCCGCCCTCGGCGGTGCCGTGCAACGCATCGGTGCGGATCTCGCCCTCCAGCACCAGTCCCTGCCGTTGGCGGAACACCCACTCGGCGATGCTGTTGGGTCTCCACTCCGCATCCCGCCCGATCAGCTCGGGGCGGATGCCGAGCCCGGCCACGATCCTCAGTCGGCCGGTGTCGGGATTCACGATCATCATCGAGGCGCGATGCGAGCGCGTCGCTTCGACCAACGGGGCGAGCAGGCGCGCGCCGATGTCGCGCAGGTCGAGCGTTGGGACCACCTGCATGCACTCATGCAGGACATCGGCGGCAAGTGCCGGCGAAGGCATGCGCGTCAGGGGCAGACTCGTCGTCGAGAGCGCTTCGGAGTCGGACATCACGCGGCACTCGAGAGATGACGGTGGTGCAGAGCGGCAAGGAGATCCTCCGGAGCGAACGGCTTGGCGAGCACGTCGTCCGCGTGATGCCCGGTGAGCAAGCCGGGGTCCCCTGACATCAGCAGCAGCCGAGCGGAGGGGTGAGAGTGGCGGAGGGCGCGGATCAGCGTCGATGAGCCCGGGCCGGGCATGCGGACATCGAGCAGGATCGCGGCGGCATCGGGATGGGCCGATGCGAGGCGCAAGAGGTGGTGGCCGTCTCGGGTCGTGCGCACGCGCCAGCCGGCTTCGGCGGCGATCTGCGCCAGCACTTCGAGCACGAACGGTTCATCGTCGGCGACGAGCAACAGCGGACAACCCGGCGCATTCTGCGCTTCCGGCATGACGAGGCCTCCTCGGCACTGAGGTCGGTCAGACGGAGGGGCCGTCGTCGAGGGGGTCATCGGCCACGAACGCGCACTTTGTTAGTGCTTTCCTTGGGACCGGGTGGGAGTCTGGGTCCGGTCGCCGGAGGGTTCCATGGGAATTCCGCGCAACGCCCGAATCGTCACGCTCGCGCTGCTCCTTCACGCGGCGGGCTCGCCATCGGTGGCCCGAAGCGGAGAGCCCGGTTGGACGTGGCGCCACGAGGATCCTGCGATCACCGGCCGGCTTGAGGCGATGGGAGGCGACACCGGGTCGGGCCAACTGTTCGGTCCCGCAGGTACCGGTGCCCATCGGACCGAAGCATGGAAGCTCGACCTCGTCACCCGACGGCTCAGCCGCGATCGATTCGCATCTCCGAGTTGGCGCTACGTGCGAGGGGCACCGGTCGTATCGGACCGAGTGCGGGGACTGACGCTGATGTTCGGAGGCGAGTACATGGGGCTGCCCTACCCCTATTTCGGGGACAGTCGCACACTGGTCACGGGAAAGGTCGGTCGCGCTCCGATATGGGCCGAGCAGGACACGCCCATTCCCGCCCGCTGGGGTTCGGTCCTTGCACATGACACGAACCGCGACCGCTATGTCGTTCTCGGAGGGCAGTCGACCAACCAGTACTCCTCACCGTGGCACGATATCTGGGCTGCGCCAGCCCCGGGAGCGAGCGGGTGGACGCGAGTGATCGCGGACTGACGAGCGAGTCCTTCGGCAGGAGTCTCCGCGACCGCCATCGGACCGTTCCGGACGATCACGGGCGTCATGGACCCGGAGCATGACCGGCTAGTCGTCGTCGCGCGGGATGACACGAAGCAAGTGTATGAACTCTGGTCGCTCGCGCTCGAATCGATGGAGTGGACGTTCCTGGGGCAACTGCCCGGGATCCCGCTCTCTGGCTTGCACATGATCCTGGATGCGGCGCGATCCCGCCTGATCATCATCAGCGACCCGGTCTACAGCGGACCTTCACTTCGTGTGTTCACATCCCCGCTCTCCGACCCGATCGGAATCGCTGAGGTGATTCCCAGCGGCGTCGCGCCCGTCCCGCGAGGCTATGTCGTCTGGGATGATCCAGCTGCAGCCCGGAGCTACCTTCTCTCGCAGGGAGGAGCCGCTTCCCTGATGGTCCTGGAGCGTGGTGATGAGCTGGCCTGAAGCGCGATCGAACTCGAGCAGGCAGAACCGGCACCGACTCCCCGATCGGCTGCCGAACTCGCTTGGCTGCCTTGGGTCAGGCAGTGGGTGCTGGTTGGTGGGTTCACCCTTCAGATCGTCGGCGATTGTAATGCTTCGCAGTACTACGGCCATCGTTACGAACCCTGGGCGGTGGCCGATGAGCGCGGGAGTTCGTGGGGGAGGCCCTCAGCCGCAATGGGCGGTGCCAGTAGTCTGGAAGGGTCGTCGCTGGTCGCAGACGCCGAGCGTCGACGCGCACTGCTTTTCGGGGGGATGTGGCTGGACTACGCATGCGTGACGGGCCACATCGAGATCCAACCACAGTTCACATCCCATCTTCAGGAGTACGTCACGGAGCCCGTTCCCGCGTGGAGAGTGCTCGACGCAATCGGCGGTGGACCGGGACCCCGGGCGTATTGCGCGGCCGCGGTGGATGCGGTGCGCGACCGGTTCGTGGTCACCGGTGGCCGCTCCTACGCGACGAACTCCACCTCCACCTCGGACATCTGGACCTTGGATCTGGTCGGAGCGGGAGGCTGGACACTTCACTCGGCTTCCGGTCCGGGTCCGGCGATCTCCGAGGAATCGAGAGCGGTCCACGACCCGATCCGCGACCGCATGCTGGTCTTCAGTTCGGATGGCTCGCTTCGCGCTCTGGCGCTCTCGGATTCCATGGTCTGGTCGGTACTACTACCTCCGGGGCAGCCATTCACTCGGCGCTATGGGGCCGGGCTCGTGCTCGATCCAGCCGCGGATCGACTGCTGCTGCACGGCGGGTCGAACTACGGCCCGGGCCCCTGGTCCATCCCGCTGTCGGGCGCCACGGCCCCGGAGCTGCTGACTCCAGGCGGCGAGTTCTCTCCCATGCCGCGAGGTTGGCACGCGATGGCGATCGATCCCACGACTCCGCACATCCTCCTGGTCGGCGGGGACGAGACCGACGAGGTCTGGCATCTGGAGCATGACCTTCCGACCGCGACGCTCGTGACGCGGAGGCGGGCGGAGGCTCGCGCGGACCACGTGAGCCTCGAGTGGCAGTGCGATCGGTTGCTCGAGCAAGCGCACGTCCGGAAGGGGCGAGAGGGTGCGCCCCCCGAGCCCTTTGCGCAGATTCCGATCCCCGGCGATGGCCGCGTCGAGTTGATCGACCGAGAAGTCGAGCCTGGCTCGTCCTATCGCTACGAACTTCGCTCCGGGCCCTCGGGGCGGACTCGCCACGATGTCGTGGAACTCAGGGTCCCGGGGCGACTCGAGTCCACTGCCCTCCGACTGGCGCTTCCCTCGCCGGTCTCACTGGGTGCGAACGCTGCGCTCGAGCTGCCCTCCGCGGAGGATGTTCGCTTCACGGTGTTCGATGCCGGCGGCAGGGCGGTGCTGAGTTGGCGACGAAGCGATCTCCCTGCGGGCCGCCATGCGATCGCGCTCGAGCCGCTCGCGCCACTGCCTCCTGCCTTGTACTGGCTCGTGGCGACGACGCCGTCGCGTTCAGCGCGTGCGAGGTTCGTGGTCATCCGCTGAGCGGGCTTGGGTGCACGCTTGACCCCTCCTCGGGCACTCGCCGAGACTGGCGCGTTCGCACGTCCCACCGAGGAGATCCCATGCCCAGCAAGCCAACCCGCAAGCTCGAGACGTTCGCCAACCCGAGTCCCGAGCGCGACTACGTCATCCGACACCTGTGCCCCGAGTACACGGCGCTCTGCCCGGTGACCGGACAGCCGGATTTCGGCACCATCATCGTGTCGTACATCCCCGATCGGATCTGCGTCGAACTCAAGTCCTTGAAGCTCTATCTGTGGTCGTTCCGCGACGAGGGGCACTTCTTCGAGCAGGTCACCAACCAGATCCTCGAGGACCTCGTGCGCGCCACGAAGCCGCGTCGCATGAAAGTGGTGGGGCGATTCGGGGTCCGCGGTGGCATCTGGACTCGGGTGACCGCCCGCTACGAGAAGCCCGGCCGCGCCAAGCGCCGTCGCACCTGAGGATGGGCACGGGGTAGAGCTTGGCGTAGTCTCACCCCAGCCGGTCCCCGGATCGGTTCCCCAGGGCGGGTCGCTCCCCTCCGCCCGGTTCGCGCGAGTGTCCATGCGGCGATCCCTACTCATCGCATTCGTCCTCAGCCTGCTGGCCTCCGCTGCGCATGCGGCGGTCGAGGCGGTGCCCGGCGTGCTGCTGGTCCGCTGGCGGCCAGCGGTGCGAATGGCCGAACGGGCTTCGATGCGGCAGGAACTGGGTGCTCGGCGCGATCGCGAGTTCGCGGCCATCTCGGTCGAGCGGCTCATCGTGGCGAATGGCTCGACGGAGCAGGCGCTGCTGCGGCTGGCGCAGGACCCGCGAGTCGAGTTCGCCGAGCCCGACTATCTGGTCCGGCTCGAGCGCACTCCCGATGATCCCCGATTCGCCGAGCAATGGGCGCTGCAGAACACGGGCCAGACCGGCGGAACGCCCGGTGCCGACGTGCGCGGTCCCCGAGGATGGGATATCGCCACGGACGCGAGCAGCGTGATCGTCGGTGTCGTCGACACGGGTTCCGATCTCACGCATCCGGACCTCGCCTCGAACCTGTGGGTGAACGAAGGCGAGATCGCGGGCAATGGCATCGATGATGATGGCAACGGATACATCGACGACGTGCACGGCTACGACTTCATCAACGACGATGCCGATCCGAGTGACGACCACGGACACGGCTCCCACGTCGCAGGCATCATCGCCGCTCGAGGCGACAACGCATCGGGCGTGACCGGCGTGGCGTGGCGCGGACGCATCATGTCGCTCAAGTTCCTCGGCTCCACCGGAAGCGGTCCGATGAGCGACGCGATCGAGGCGATCCTCTACGCGACGCGCATGGGCGCTCGGATCGTCAATCACTCATGGGGTGGCACGGGCTACTCGCAGGCGCTGCTGCTGGCTTTCCGCGCTTCAGGTCAGGCGGGGGTGACGAGTGTGGTCGCCGCCGGGAACAGCGGCGTCGACCTGGAGGTCCAGCCGGCCTTCCCGGCGGCGTTCCTCGATCCGGCCATGGTGAAGGTGGCTGCCACCGATGCCTTCGATCGCTTGGCCGACTTCTCGAATCATGGAGCCGTCTCCGTCGAGATCGGCGCGCCGGGCACCGCGATCCTCTCGCTTGCGCCGAGTGGCCAGTACGCCGTGCTGTCGGGAACGTCGATGGCCTCGCCTCTGGTGGCCGGGGCGCTTGCACTCCTGTTGGCGAAGGAACCCGCGCTCGATCCGATCGCGCTGCGTCAGCGGCTGCTGGCGAGCGCCCTGCCGCTCGCTTCGCTGCAGGGGCGCACGGTCAGTGGTGGCCGCCTCGATCTCGTGCGCTTGCTCTCGACGCCCGAGGACGAGCCTCCCGGAGCGATCGCCGACTTTGCGCTGGCGCAGGTGGGATCCCACGCTGCCTGGCTGACGTGGACGGCGACGGGTGATGACGGAGCCATCGGCAGTGCCGATCGCTATCTCCTTCGCATCGCCACGGGCCCGGTCGACTCGGTGGCGTTCGAGGACATGACGCCAGTGCCCGCACCCGATCCGCTTCCCTCGGGCTCGCTCGAACGCGTGCGCATCGGCGGCCTCGCTTCGGAGACCCACTACTGGGTGGCGTTGCGCGCGATGGACGATCAGGGGAGCGCCGGGCCCCGCACGGTTCCCGTCGAGTTCACCACGCAGCCGCCACCTCGCGCACAGCTCGATCGCGTGCTGGTCGAAAGTGATCTGGCAGCCGGTGAGAGCGAGCGCCACGTTGTCTTGCTCTCGAACCCCTCGCCCGGAACGCTCGAGTGGAGCTTTCTGAATCCACGTCTGACGACCACCGGAGCCGGTCCGGTGGCCGCGGGCGGCTACGAAGTCGCGGGGCTCGGTCAGGGAGCGCCGACTCGGTTCGGCTGGGTGACACGAGGGAGCGGGGCCTCGACTGTCGCGCTCGAAGGGGACGAGGGGATCAGCGCGCCGCTCGCACTTCCCTTCGCGTTCCCGTACTTCGGGGGCGAGTACCGCTCGCTTCGCATCAGCTCGAACGGATTCCTCACGTTCCTCGGCGAGGATCCCGCGCCGCAGCCCACCGCACTCCCATCGCCACTCGCACCGCGCGCCACGATCGCGCCGTTCTGGGCCGATCTCGATCCGGGCCCGTCGATCCGACGCGTCTGGATGCAGTCGGACCCGTTGCGCGTGGTGATCACGTGGCAGGAAACGCGGCTCTTCGGCGATGCCGAACCCTTGACGTTCCAGGTGTGGTTGATGCGGACGGGAGAGGTCCGATTCCAGTATCTCGCCCTGTCGGGGCGCGGGGCCTTCGCGACGGCGGGACTTCAGGGAGCCGCTGCCTCGCTCGGACTGACGGTGGCGGCCCGGGAGTCGTCGCTGCGGGACTCGCTCGCCGTTCGACTGTTGCCGCCGAGAGCCTGGGCGAAGGCGGCGCCCGCGGGCGGCGTCCTCGGCCCGGGCGAGGACGTGCTGATCACGGTGGATCTGGAGACGCGCGGCTTGCCCGGTGGGCTGCAATCGGGCGTGCTCGATCTGGTGAGCGATAGCCCGATCGAACCCTCGCTCGTGCTCGAAGCCCGTCTGATGGCTCGTGCGGCGCCCCATGTGGTCGCATCACACACCTGGCTGGATTTCGGTGTGAGCCCCAATCGCCGTGACTCGGAGCGGTCGCTCGGTGTGGCCAACGAAGGGGCGTTGCCTGCTCGCGTCCACTCCATCAGTGTCATGGGAGCGGCGTTCGAGGCCCCGGAGGAGTCCTTCGATCTGGCCCCGGGCGAGGCTCGCTCGCTCACGGTGAGCTTCCGTCCGACCCGCGTCGGCGAGCAGCGTGCGATCCTCTCGATCGCATCCGATGATCCCCAGTACCCGCGGCAGGATGTGGTGCTGGCCGGGGAGGGCCGCGAACCAGGAGCGTTCGTGCTCTCGCAGGTGACGCTGCACGCGGCGGCGGCGACCGGCCTCCGAGCAGGGGCCGAGCGCGACGAACACCGAGTCGCTTTGTCCAACCCGGGCGGCATGCCGATCGCATGGCGACTCGCCGCGATCGCCGAGGCGCGTCCCCAGGAGGGAGTGGTCGGGCTCGGCGGCCGATCCCCCTCGGCGGGCGGCCCGGACCCCGCCGGCTATCGCTGGCGCTCGAGCGATGAACCCGGCGCTCCGCCATTCCTATGGGAGAGCATCCAGCACACTGGCGTTCGACTATTCGGTGGCGCAGATGACTCGGTTCACACCGGGCTGCTACTGCCGTTCGAGTTCCCGTTCTACGGTCGCAAGTTCAGTGGTGTGTCGGTGTGCACGAACGGATGGCTGTCTTTCGAGAGCACCGCTCCGTTGCGTCAGGGCGTGCCGCTGCCCGACCCGGCGGCGCCGCTCGGGCTGATCGCCCCGTTCTGGACCGACCTCGACGCCCGTCTCAGCGGCGGCGACGGCGCGATCCACGCCAAGGCCGACGGGAATCGGTTCATCGTCGAGTGGACGGACGTCCGCCGGTTCGGGATGAGCGAGCGCTTCGCCTTCCAAGTCTGGCTGTGGTCGGATGGTCGCATCGACTTCGTCTATCGCCGGATGGATGGAGCGAGAACCGGAGCGACGATCGGTTTGCAGGACGCCGACGGCCGCGTCGGCCTGACGATGGCCCATGGCGCGGCGCTAGCCCGCGACAGCTTGCGATTGTCGATACGCCCCACGCCGAACTGGCTGACCGCCACCCACTACGAGGGTGTGTTGGCGCCTCGCAGCACCGACACGCTCGGGGTCTCGTTCGCAGTCGAGGGGCTGGTCTCCGGTCGTTGGGCCGGCGAACTGCGCTTCGAGTCAGCCTCGCTCGACCCGGGTGCGTGGAGTGTCCCCTGCACACTGCAGGCGGGGGAGCGGTCGTTCGTCGCATCGGTGACGCCGAGGTCGTGGCGCGCGGCCTCCGAACAACCGTTCGTGGAACTGGAGTTCGAGCTTCCCGAGCCGCAGCCGGGGGCGTGGTGGCTCGACGATGAGGAGATCACGCCCTCGCGCTCGCAGGAACTGCCGGGAGGCCGTCGGCGCTACTTCGTGGAATCCGATCGCCTGTTGCCGCGCCTCGCCTCGGGCGATCGCACGCGCGAGTTGGTGATCCGCGATGTGCGAAGCGGCTGGCAGGTGGCAAGGCAACCGATCGAGGTGGAGTCGCTGCTGTTCGAGGTCGCGGGGCTGCCGGGCGAGGATGCCCCGTCGCCACCCGATCGCGTGCTCGGCGAGCCTGGCATTCTCCACTGGCCACCCTTCTCCGGGATGACGAGCGTGAGCGCATGGCTGCGCGTCGGCCCGGGTCAGTGGGAGTCGGTGGCGACGAGCGCCGGGGTCGAGATCGCGATCGAGTGGCCGCGACCCCTCGAGGACGCTCGCCTCGAACTGGTGGCGACGTCGGGCGACAGCGTCGTCGGCGTCTGGCGCAGTTCACGATTCGCGATCCGTGGTGCGAGCGGTCCGCTCGTTCCCGAGCGACTGGCGTGGTCGGTGCGAGGTGCGAATCCCTCGTTCGCGCCGGTCACGCTGGAACTGGCATTGCCATCGCGCGCCGACGTGCGCGCGGAGGTGTTCGACACGCGGGGCGCGAGGGTGCGCGAACTCGCCCGCGGTCCGTTCGAGGCCGGGCTGCACGCGCTGGTGTGGGATGGGCGCGGCTCGCAGGGCGCCGCGGTCGCCCCGGGCGTTTACCTGGTACGGGCTCGCACGAGCCTCGGGGACATCACCCGCCGCATCGTGTTCCTCGGCCGTCCTTGACGCTTCGAGGTGTGGCCGGAACACTGTGTGCTGCATGTGCCTCGGGCCGATTGCATCCCCGAGCCTCGCGCGTGCGTAGAGCGAGTGGGGACCCACCGGGCGGAGGGCATGACCAGCACCTATCAGTGGCTCGCGACTTTGAATCTCGTGCTGGGCGGCCTGGTATTCCTGCTCGGGCTCGTGATCCTGCGCGAGAATCCGCGTCAGCGCCTGAACCAAGTCGTTTCGCTGATGCTCTTCTTCGGCGGCTTCGGCGCGGTCCTCTCCGCGCTCGCGTTACTCGTGCCGGCCAAAGTGGATGCTCCCGGGCTCCAGGGGAATGTCGCCTACCTCTGGCAGTTGTTCTTCCCGACCGCCTTCCTCCTCGCGAGCATCTTCCCCGAGGAACGCGCGTTCACCCATCGCATGACGCTGCCGAACGGCTGGCGGAGCCCGAGTTTCCTGGTGCTGATCTACGCGCCCCACGTCTTCCACTTCGCGCTCGTCATGGGGACGTCCTTCCTGCCGCAGTCCAATACGCTCGAACTTCCGGGCCCGGCGCTGGTGCGGGGTGTGCTCGAGATCGGGACGGTCGTGGCGAGGCTGTTCCTGTCCATACATCAGGCGCTCTTCTCGCTGGTCGATCTCGGCTTCGGTGCCGGCGCGGTCTTGCTGCTGCTCGACTCCTGGCGGCGCGCGCAGGTGCCGCGCATCCGGCAGCAGGTGGCGGCCATCAGCGGTGGACTCGTCGCATGTCTCGTCCTCTACGCCTCGGCGACTTCGGTGCCGACCCTGTTCGGACGCCCACTCGATCGGGGCCACCAGGCGGCATTGACGACCGCGGCTCTGATCCTGGGTTCCGGGGCGATCGCCTACGCGATGGTCCGCTACAAGTTCCTCGACGCGAAGCTCATCGCGCGTCGGGGCATCCTCTACGCCCTGGCGAGTGCCGTGCTCATCGGCGTCTACCTGCTGGTCGTCGAGCGCGTGAACCAGCTCGTGTCGCAGTCCTTCGGGATCGATGCCCGTGTCGTCGAACCCGTGCTGCTCATCATGGCGCTGACCCTGTTCCAGCCGGCCATCTCCCGGCTCGAGGAGGCGCTCGACAAGATGTTCCTCCGCGACCCGGGCGACTACCGCAACGTGCTGCGGCAGCTGGGCCAGGACCTTCAGACCACGATCGATCTCGAGGACCTGACCAGTCGCTCGATCCGCACGCTCACCGAGGCGATGCTGCTTCGCAGTGGTTCGATCATCGCGCTGACGCAGGATGGTCCGTTGGTGCGCACCGGAGCGGGCCCCGAGCTGACGCCCGAGCAGGTCGAGGGCATCCGCCAGTTCCTGCCCAGGCTCTCGAGCCAGGCAGCCAGTTTCCGCATGACCGACCCGGTCGATGGGCTGAGGCGCCGCGACCGCGAACTGCTCGTGCGCGAGCTCGGGGTCGCGATCCTGGTGCCGCTTCGCTGGCGAGGTGAGAACCTGGGCGTCGTGCTGTTGGGCGAGAAGCTGACCGGCACCCAGTACACGTCGGAGGACGTCTCGCTGCTCAATGCGCTCGGCTCTCAGATGGGGGTCTCGCTCCAGAACGCACTGCTCCTGCGGGACCGCCTGAGCGTCGCGCGGCTCGAGGAGGAACTGTCGCTCGCGCAGAAGATCCAGCAGACGTTCCTCCAGACCGAGCTCCCGCCGCTGCCTCGCTGCGAGGTCCATGCGGTGAATCTGCCCTCGCGTCAGGTGGGCGGGGACTACTACGACATCGTCATGTGCGAGGACGGTTCGTTCTTCATCGCGATCGCCGACGTCGCGGGCAAGGGTGTGCCGGCGGCGCTCAAGTCCTCGATGCTCCAGGCCGGGCTTCGTGCACTCGCGAGCCGCGAGCAGTCCGTCGCCGCGATGTTGCGTGCGCTCAATGCGGTCATCTATCGCAGCACGGCTGTGCATCAGTTCGTCACCATGTTCCTCGCCCATGTCGATGCCAGCGGGAAGCGGCTCCGCTACTCGAACGCCGGCCACAACTATCCGGTGCTCGTGCGTCGGTCCGGCAAGCAGGAGACGCTTGAGACCGGCGGGCTGATCCTCGGCGTGCTGGAGGACGTGGCGCATGACGAGGGGAGCGTGACGCTCGAGGCCGGCGACCGGCTCGTGCTCTACACCGACGGCATCAGTGAGGCGGATGATGGCCGAGGGGATCTGTATGGAGAGGAGCGACTCTCCAAGCTGCTCGCAGGCCTGGGTTCCGAGCTTGACGCCCGGGGCATCTCCCAGCGGATCCTCGATGCGGTCGAGCACCATCTCGGAGCCGAGGAGGCTCAGGATGACCGGACGCTCCTCGTGTTGCGCGTGCTCGATGCCGCAGAGGCGACGCTCGATGCTCCCGGGGAACCGCAGGCCGCGGACGCTCGTTAACGACGGCTCGGGGCGCTCGTGCCGACGGGCGCGGCCTCCAACTTGAGGATCCGGCCCGTGTGGTCGAGCACGTAGGGCTCGCCCGCCCCATCCTCGCCGAACGAACTGACCTGCCCGAGCGACTCCACGTCCCAGCGGATGTGCTCCACGACGCGGCCTCGATCCAGCTTGATCGACTCGAGCCAGCCCGTGCAGTAGTCCGAGAACAGGTAGTGGCCCTGAAGTGCGGGCAAGGCGGAGCCTCGGTACACGATGCCGCCGGTGATCGAGCAGCCATCGCCTCGCCCATACTCGTGGACCGGGTTCGTC
>JAYWEM010000138.1:0-35755 GCA_043779265.1 bacterium
AGTGGCCCTGAAGTGCGGGCAAGGCGGAGCCTCGGTACACGATGCCGCCGGTGATCGAGCAGCCATCGCCTCGCCCATACTCGTGGACCGGGTTCGTCAGGCTGGCCGGCCTCGGGCGAGGCGGACCGAAGTCGTGCGAGCCCTCGCGCAAGTTCCATCCGAAGTCGAGACCGCCACGGCGCGAATCGACCGCATTGATCTCCTCCCACTTGTTCTGGCCGACATCCGCGATCCAAAGCGTGCCGGTCGCGCGGTCGAACGCGTACTTCCAGGGATTGCGCAGCCCCCTCGCCCAGATCTCGGGAGCGGCCTCGCGACCGTCGCGGTGCGGATTGTCGGGGGGGATGGCGTACGGCGTGCCCCGATCGATGTCGATCCTCAGCATCTTCCCGAGCAACGACCTCGGGTTCTGCGCGAAGCCCTGCGGGTCGCCTCCCGAACCGCCATCGCCTGTTCCGATCCACAACATGCTGTCGGGCCCGAATGCGACGCTGCCGCCGTTGTGATTGCCGTAGGGCTGGCGGATGTGGAGCAGTTCACGGGCACTCGAGACATCCGCGGAGTCGCGATCGCGGCTGACTCGATAGCGGACGATGCGCGTGTCACCGTCGCGGTCGGTGTAGTTGACGACGAACAATCCGTTCTGGGCATAGCGCGGGTGGAATGCGAGTCCCAGCAGGCCGCGCTCGCCCCGATAGGAGACCTGCCGGCTCAGATCGAGGAAGGGACGGGCCGCCACGACGCCATCGCGCACGATGCGGATCCGGCCCGCCTGCTCGACGACGAACAGCCTCGGATCCGACCTGGGTGCGGTGAGGGCGACCGGAGCATCGACGCGGTCGGTGACGAGCCGTGTGCGCAGACCCTGGCGAGTCGGCGTCGAGGGGGCGGCACATGCGGAGAGCGGTGAGAGCAGGGTGATCGCGGTCAGCAGGTGGGAGAGTCGCATGCGGACAGCCTAACGCAGCGACCCCGCACGCGGAACGTACGGGGTCGTTGGTGTCAGAAACTGCGAATCAGAACTGGTGGTGCTCGGTCGAGTCGGCGAGCGCGGCGGTCGAGGATTGGCCGCTCGAGATGACGTTCTGCAGTTCGTCGAACCAGCCCGTTCCCACGAAGCTCTGGTGCTTGACCGCGTGGTAGCCATCCGACTTCTGCAGCTCGAACTCGCGATCCTGGAGCCGGGCGTAGGCGGTCATCGCCTCGTCGCGGTAGCCTCGCGCCAACTCGAACATGCTGAGGTTGAGCGCGTGGAAGCCTGCCAACGTGACGAACTGGAACGCGTAGCCCATCGCTCCGAGTTCCTTCTGGAAGCGCGCGATGGTGGCAGCGTCGAGCTTGGCGGACCAGTTGAAGGAAGGCGAGCAGTTGTAGGCCAGCATCTTGCCTGGGAAGCGGGCGTGGATGGCCTCGGCGAAGCGCTTCGCCTCGGCCAGATCCGGCGTGCTCGTCTCGCACCAGATGAGATCGGCCACCGGTGCGTAGGCGAGACCGCGCTCGATCGCCATGTCCAGACCGCCTCGGATGCGCCAGAAGCCCTCGATCGTGCGCTCACCGGTCAAGAACGGGCGATCCCGCTCATCGACGTCGGACGTGATCAGATTGGCGGAGTTGGCGTCGGTGCGGGCGATCAGCACGCTCGGCACATCGAACACATCCGCAGCGAGACGAGCGGCTCGCAATTTCTGCACGAATTCGCGCGTCGGGACGAGCACCTTGCCGCCCAAGTGGCCGCACTTCTTCGCCGAGGCCAGCTGGTCCTCGTAGTGCACGCCGGCGGCGCCCGCCTCGATCATGGCCTTCATCAGTTCATAGGCGTTGAGATCACCGCCGAACCCCGCCTCGGCATCCGCGACGATCGGCGCGAGCCAGTGCACCTGGCCGGTTCGCCCCTCGAGCGTCGCGACCTGATCGGCCCGCAGCAGCGCATTGTTGATCCGCCGCACCACGTTGGGGACGGAGTCGACCGGATAGAGGCTCTGATCGGGGTACATGTGGCCCGCCGTGTTGGCATCGGCGGCCACCTGCCATCCCGAGAGATAGATGCCCTGCAGCCCGGCACCGACCATCTCGACTGCCTGGTTGCCGGTGAGCGCGCCCAGCGCGCGGACGGGAGGCTCGCTGCCCATCAGCTTCCAGAGGCGTTCGGCACCCATGCGCGCCAGGGACTGCTCGACGTGGAAGCTGCCGCGCAGTCGAATCACATCCTCGGCGCTGTATCGCCGATCGATGCCCTTCCAACGTGCGTCACTCTCCCAGCTCGACTGGATCTCCGCTGCACTCCTGCTGTTCGCCATGTCTCGTTCCTCCAGCACCAGCCGAGCGGCCGGGGATTCGGCAGAAGCCACGCGGGCCCCGGCACGGTCAGATGGGATCGAACTGCGCGTTCTCGATCGAGTGCTTCGTCTGGGTGGATGCGGTCTGGAATGTCTCGGGTGCGTCACTCTCAGTCGACTGCGGCAGCGCGGCGATCTGTTCATCGGTCGCCTCGGCCAGTACTCGTGCGAGCAGCGCCTCGTCGTGGGGCACGAGGGCCCCGTCGGCGTCGAGCACGGGCGCCGCATCGCGGTGCCTCACACGCTGCGCCAGCATGAGACGGTAGATGCGATCGGTGGCGAGGTCCTCCATGTAGCCGTCGAGCAGGCTCGCGCCGCGGCCCTCGAGCACGCCCTGGCGATACCGGATCGCGGTGCGTGCAGCCGCCTCGGTCCCCGCCAGAGTTCGTGATCCGACACCCGTCGGGGCGGGGCGAAGGTCCGGGTATCGAGCAACACCCTCGGGCCTGCGGCCGAGTTGATTGGGACTCGGGAACTGGGCGACGGCGATCTCGTTCTGGTCGGGGTGGCCGGTCCATGCACCATCCATGAAGCAGTCGGCTTCGTTCTTCTTGTCGCGCGCGAGCGCCTCGAGCGCACGCGTGTTGAGTGCGGCATCGGCGCGGCTCGGGAACAGCGCGGTCATGCCGCCGATGGCGAGTGCGCCGCGACGGTGGCAGATGTCGACGAGCAGGAGTCGCAGTCGCTGGAAGAAAGGCACATCGCTCGGGATCGTGTTGCGGTCCGGAAGCACCCAACGTGCGTCCTCGAAGTTCCAGTGGATCAGGCTCGCCATGTAGTCCCAACGGCCGAGATTCAGGCCGACGATGTGTTCGCGCAGGCCGTGGAGGAACTCCTCCATCTCATAGGCCAGCGGGTGCGACTCGACGAGTGCCATGCAGCGGATGATGTCACGCGGCCAGCCACGCGAGGCGGCCACCGCCTGGAACACATCCCGCCACCACAGCGCCTCCTCGGCGCTCTCGCTCTTCGGGATGTAGATCGCGAGCGGGTGCCGGAGCTTCGAGGGGTCGACCTGGAAGGCGATGAGGGCGAGGTCGAAGAGCGATGCACTCAGCTGATCGGCTTCCGGCATCACGCCGGCCTGGGTCAGATGCAGCCCGCGCACTCGGCTCCAGATGGCGACGACGCTCGGCTCGATGCCCACCGTGCGCGATCGCTTGCGATCTTCGTACGTGAGCGTCCCATGGAGCGCTGCGACGATGTTGGAGACTCCCTGCATCAGCTGGGGCCACGCGTTCGCCATCGAGTCCTCGAGATCGAGCATCACGCCCGGGGCTCCCGAATTGAGCATCTTCACGACGAGTTCGGCGTCGTCGGCGGGACCGGTCATCTGATTGCGCTGATCGAGGCACCACTGCGGCACCGTGATGCTCCAGTCCGATGTGGTGGCGTCGCTCGGCGGCCGATGGTCGGGCAGCGCGCCGTCGCGATGGGCGCTCGCGAGTCTCGAACGACGTGCCTCGAGCAGCGCCTTCTGACGTGGCGAGAACTCCGCATGCAAGGGAGCGAGGAACGCCATGAAACCGGCTGGCAGATCGTGTTCGATCCGCAGATCGGCCGGAGCGGTGTTCATGGTATCGAGGGCGGCGCGTGACAAGGGACCTCCAGGACATGATTCGACGGAGGCCATCGTGGCCCCGCGCCCTATCATGATCGGCGCATGGGTGGGCCGCACTGAAGCCCGGCCTCTCGCGCGAGGGGATGGGTTGAGGTGCAGCCCGGAAGCCGTTGTGGAAAGGCTATTTCGATCGCGCGAACTCTTTCGCAGCAGCCCCGGCGCCAGCGCCTCCGCTTGCTGCTATCGTGCCGAGTGTCGCGCGCGGGGCGCGACCTCCACCGGGAGCGAGCACATGCGCAAGTCGTCGCTGGCCCCCTTCGTCATCATGGCCGCGCAGGCCATCCACCGGCACCACCCGGCCGTTCATCCGCTGCTCGTCTTCGACGACTCGCCGCTCGTTCCGCCGGCCCGTCTGACGCCGGTGTTCCGTGGGTCGTTCGACTGGCACTCAGCGGTGCACGGTCACTGGGCGCTCGTTCGTGCACTCCGTGTGGCGCCGACTGCCGAGTGGGCCGAGTCGGCGCGAGGTGCACTTCGTCGTTCGTTCAGTGAGGAAGGTCTCGAGGCGGAGAAGGTCCATCTGCTCTCGCGACCCGGTTTCGAGAGGCCGTACGGACTCGCGTGGGTGCTGCGACTCGCGGCCGACCTGCGAGCGTGGAACGATCCCGATGCGACCTCCTGGATTCGAGGGCTGGAGCCACTCGAGGCGATCGCAGCGGAACGTCTGTTCGAGTGGATCGAACGACTGCCGCGCCCGATCCGCTCCGGTGAGCACTCGCAGAGCGCGTTCGCAACGGCGCTGATGTTCGATTGGGCGAGTGAGACGGGTCAGCCGTCGCACGTGGATCGGATCCACACGATCGCGCGAGCCCTGCACGGCCGCGACCGTGACGCCCCGGTCCGCTTCGAGCCCTCGGCGCACGACTTCCTCTCGCCGATCCTCGCGGCCGCCGACCTGATGCGGCGCGTGATGAGCACCTCCGAGTTCGGAGATTGGTTCGGCGCCTACCTGCCACATCCGGATCGCGCCGAGGTCAGGCAGTGGCTCGAGCCCATGCCTGCGCCCGATCGGCGGGACGGGAAGCTGTCGCATCTCGATGGTCTGAGTCTGACCCGAGCGTGGATGCTGGAGGGGATCCTCTCGTCGCTTCCGAACGGGCACGGTGCCGCGCCCGCGCTCTTGGCGGCCGCCTCGCGGCTGCGTGAGGCGGGACTGCGCGGTGCGCTTGAGAACGACGATTGGATGGGGACGCACTGGCTCGGCAGCTTCGCCATCCACCTGTTGACCCACGCGGCGGCCCCGGGCTCGGAGCGCGACTCGCTCGCCTGAATTGGCACCGAAGCGCGCCCTCTCTCCGGGTGTCGTTGGAATCCGGGGCGCGCGCTGCCCTACTCTGTTGCCATGCGTGAACGAGTCGTCTATCGGACTGGGGAGGGCCGAACCTGCCCCGACTGCGGATGGGCCGCGACCGACTGCCACTGTTCGAGCGCGTTGGCCTCGAATGCCCCGATCACGGGCCCTGTCACCGCGAAGCTTCGAATGGAGCGGGCCGGACGAGGCGGCAAGCTGGTCACGGTGATCGACGGGCTGCCGACGAACACGACGTTCCTCTCGGAACTGGCCGGTACGCTCAAGAAGGCGTGCGGGACGGGTGGCACGCTGCGGTCGGGCGCGATCGAGCTCGCGGGCGACGTGCGTGAGCGGATCCGCCCTCTGCTCATCGCGCGCGGCATCGTGCTGAAGGGCTGAGGGGCGGGCGTGGACGATCTCGCTCGTAGGCTCTCGACTGCTTCGAATCGGGCAGCACTCGCTCGGATGCTCGAGGAGCACGTGATCGAGGTGCTCGCGCCCAGCTCGGTGGTTGTCTACCTGATGCAGGCCGAGGGCCATTTCGAGGCGACGAGCGGCAATCTGCCCGCCGGGCTCGAACGCCTGCCGCGAGACCTGCCCACCGGCAGGGGATGGTCCGAGGAGTTGGACCAGGCGGGAGGCGCTCTCGCGCACGCTCCGGTTCGCACCCTGCTCGCAGCGATCGAGCCGGATCAACTCGTGCCGATCCCCGATCGCTCCGACCGGCTCGTCGGTTTGCTTGTGCTCGGTCGCAACTCCAAGCTCGGTGCCGACCAGGAGGAGGGGCGCCGAGCGCTCGCCTCGATCGCCACTCACGCGGGTATCGCGCTCGAGATCATCCAACTCGCCGAACAACTGGCCGAGCGCATGGACGGCGAGCGCCGCTCCGAGCGCGAACTCGGCATCGCGCGCGATGTGCAACGCCGGTTGTTCCCGCAGAGCGTCCCCGAACTCCCTTCGCTGGAGATCGCAGCGAGATGCGTGCAGGCTCGATCGGTGGGAGGGGACTACTACGATTTCCTCGATCTCGGTCCCGATCAGACGGGGTTCGTGCTGGCCGATGTCTCGGGCAAGGGCATGGCGGCAGCGCTGCGGATGGCCAATCTGCAGGCGCATCTGCGCAGTCAGATCGCGAGCGCTCCGAGGGACCCTTTGCGCGTGCTACGCCAAGTGAACCGCATGCTGCTCGAGTCGACGGACCCCGGTCACTTCGCGACGCTCTTCCTCGGCGTCTACACGGAGTCCTCGAGGCGGCTGAGCTACATCAACTGCGGCCACAATCCGCCGCTCTGTGTGAGACGTGATGGATCGATCGAGTGGCTGCATGCGACCGCCACCGTGCTCGGTTCGTTCGAACAGTGGGAGTGCACTCTGGGGCGCACGCAACTGGCGGCCGGCGATGTGCTGGTCGCCTACAGTGACGGTGTGACGGAAGCGGGCGCGGGCGAGCATCTGTTCGGTGAGGAACGTCTGGCCGAGACGGTCCGCGAGCACGCGGCCCTCACCTGCGAGGCGATCGTGGACGCGTTGCTCGCTCGCGTTGAAAAGCACGCGCAAGGGTTGGCACTCGATGACCTCACGCTGCTCGTGACTCGCGGCCGGGATGTTCCATTGGGCGATATCCATTAGGCTCACGCGCGAACCCAACCACTGCACACCACACTGCTCTGGGGGCTCCATGGACCGGATCCGCGTTGCATCACTGCAGTACTACATTCGACCGGTGCCGAGCTTCGAGGCCTTCCGCGACCAGGTCGAGGGCCTCGTGGACAGGCAAGGAGAATCTCGCGACGGGGTCGGTGGCGAGGGTTCCGCCGTGCCGCCGTCGAGTCAGCTTCGCGCGATCGCTCGGCGATCGCCGGCCGGAAACAGGACGCAGAACGCGGTTCCCCGGCCTGGCTCGCTGGTCACTGAGATCTGACCGCTCATGCGCTCGATCAACTGGCGGCACAGCGCCAGCCCCATGCCGAGGCCGCCCTCCGTACGAGTGGAGGAGCCATCGATCTGCTCGAAGGCATTGAACACACTGGTCAGCTTCGCGGCGGGGACCCCGGGCCCATCATCGACGACCTGCACGCGGACCCAGAGGCGGTCCTCCTGCTGATGCATGTCGGCCTCGAGTCGGATGCGGCTGCCCTGTGGTGTGAACTTGACTGCGTTGTCGATGAGCTCGTCGAGGATCTGGTGGAAGCGCGATCGATCGATCTTGGCGGGAACGAGATCGGGCGCCCATGAGGCCGTCAACTCCCGGAGCCCCGAGGCGACGCCGGGGCGGCGTCGGCTGAAGCAGCCCTCCAACTCCTCGCGAATCGAGAGGATCTCGATTTGAATCGGCGCCTGATTCCGGCTCAGCTCCGAGAAGGTCAGAAGATTCTCGACCAGGCTCCAGAGATTTCGCGCATTCTGCTGTGCGAGCGAGACGAAGTGATCGCGACTCCGGGCGTCCCCCGACTGGTCGGTCACGCAATCGAGTGCACCGATCATGATCGTGAGCGGCGTTCGCAGCTCGTGATTGACGTTCGAGAGGAAGTCGGATTTCAGCTGGTCCATCTCGCCGAGCCGTTCATTCGACGCCTGCAATTGGCGGTTCGTCTCGAGCACGCGACTGTAGAGCCGACCGTTGAGGATCGACGGGCCGACGATGCCGAGCGAGGCCTCCAGGATGGCGAGGTCCTCCGACGCGTAGGGCGTCCCGTCGATCCGATTTCCGAGCGCGAGCCAGCCGAGGAGCTGGTCCCCGCCGCTGATGGGTGCGAAGAGCGCGATCCCGGCGTGTTCGAGCATGGGCAGGGCGGCCGGAGCAACGTGCTCACGAAGGGCCCAAGCCAGAATGGGCTCTCGCCTCGCAGCGAAGCGTCGTCCGATAGCGTCTGCGCACGTCGTGCCGACGGTCAGGGCGGATGATTTGGACAGGCCGCGATGGCGAACGAGAACGGCCTTGTTGGTCCCCTCTGTCATCAGCCAGAGCGCCGAGCGCGAGGTTCGGAACTGCCCCATCAAATTCAGCATGAGCAGATCCACGGTCTCGTAGAGGCCGAGCGAGACGTTCAACTCGCTTGCCAGCTGCAGCATCGACTGGAACGCGTACTCACGCCGGTCCGCATGGAGCGAACCGGATGACGCGATCGGACGCAGCGGCTCGTCCGGCGTTCCCTCGGGCCGATGCAGGGCCTCACTCATGCAGCGCGAAGCCCCTGCACTGCGCTCTGCTCACTCGACTCGATGCGGAGGAACTGGTCGAGGTTGAGCAGGCGGAGGACGGCATCGACGGGGGGTGAGGGGTCGGCCAGGCAGAGCTGGAGGCCGGACTGACGGAACTCCTCGCTCAGGGCGAGCAGCGCGCCGATCCCGCTTGATGCGATGAACGTCACGCTGGCGAGATTCAGGATGAGGTCCCGGCGCGCGCTGCGCGCCGTGGCACAATCCTCGAGCATCTTGGCCGCATGGCGAGCGTCCATGTGTCCGCTCACGCGCAGTACGGTCGTGCGCGCGTCGAGGTCCGAGCGATCGATCGAGAATGTCCTGTCCATCAGGCCGACTCCTTCAGGTTCTCCTGATCACGCCGAGGTCCGAACGTGAGCGAGGTGATGTTCCCGCGCGCGGTGCCCGGTCGATAACCGAATCCGCGCATGACGTTGTGGATGATGTCCAGCCCGATGCCCCGCCCCCGTCGGCGGACGTCGGGTTGTTCGAAATCCGAGGCACTCCATGCCTCGGGTTGGTACTGGGCACCCTCATCTCGAATGATGAACGTGCCAGTTCGAAGCAGGCGGCTGGCCCGAGCCTCGGCCGTCTCCCCGGGAACGGGGGGAGTCGCCTCACCGGTGAGCCACCAGAGCTGGAAGTCGATCGGAGTCCGGCCCGCGAAGCCATGCTCGGCGATGTTCGCTCCCGCCTCGTAGAGGGCCGACGTCAGCCACTCCATCTCCTCTCGCGCGAGGTCACGCAGCGCGGGGATGCAGGCGAGCCATGGCCGGATCGAGTGCAGCGAGTCGAGTGACGCCTGGAGTGTCAGGCCGACTCCGCCCGCCTCGGCCGAGTGCAGCGCGTCCAGGGCCGAGCGGTCCGCGGGATCCGGGCTCGAGCGCTCGATGGGAGCGGGCAATTCGGCCGAGAGGATCAAGATCGACTCGTCGTCCTCGGGCGGCGCGCCACCCGTCCAGTCCTGGATCGCAGCGTGCAGTCGACTCATCACGACATCCGCCCCCCTCGGAGCGGCGTTTTGCAGCACGGCCGAGAGGCGCGAGAGCCCGAACTCCTCCTGCGTGGCTGCGGCGAACGCCTCCGTGAACCCATCCGTGTATTGGATCGCCATGTCGCCCGGAGCGAGGGTGACCTCCTGGTCCTGGAGGGAGCACCGGATGACTCCTCCTCGGATGGCCGCCAAGGGGATGCCCTTCGTGGCCAGGGTCTCGACTTCCGCACGACCGCTGCGGACGATGAGAAGGGGGTTGTGTCCTGCCGAAGCGTAGATGAACCGACCCGTTTCGGGATCGAGGATCCCGTAGAACAGCGTCACGAAAACGCCCGGGCTGAGTGATTCGCAGAGCCTGGCGTCCAGCTCGACGAGCAGTTCGGAGGGGGAGTCGTATCGGTCACGGAGCGCGCGAAGGAGCGAGGACAACATCGCCATGACCATGCAGCCTGCGAGGCCCTTGCCCGCGACATCCGCCATCGCGATGGCGATCCGACCGTCCGAACGGCGGAGAACGTCGTAGTAGTCCCCGCCGACCTCGGCCGCCGTGCGCTGATTCCAACGGATGAGGAACGGTGCGGCTTCGACCGGCCGAGAGGGCATGATCGAGAGCTGGATCTCGTGCGCGAGTTCCAACTCGCGGCCCAATCGCTCACGCTCGACCATCTCGGCTCGGGCCCGGCGCAGGGCGGCGGTCATCTCGTTGACGGTTCCCGCGAGCAGCCCCAGCTCCGTGCGGTCATCGGAGGCGATGGGCGAATCGAGATCGCCCTGCCCGATGCGCTGCAATCCGGCTCGGATAGCTGCGATCGGACGAAGCAGCGCCGACATCAGGACGAACGCGGCCGCGATACCGACTGCGAGAAACGCGAGCATGACGAGCAACTGCTGCCGCCTCGAGGCGGCCAGTGCGCTCTCGACATAGTCGCGCTGCAGGCTGACATACGCTCGACCGATGATCCTCTCGCCCTCGCTCGAGCGGACCGGCACCTCGGCGAAGAGCTCATGACCACCGCCTCGCAGCACTTCGCCGTCTCCGACGTGGGCGCCCGGCGATGGGATCACCGAGAGACTCACCTCGGGCACGTACGGTGTGTCGAGACGAGCCACATCGGGGTGCGCCTGGATGCGACCCTCGTGATCGACCACCGCGGCGAACGCCAACTCAGGCTGTCGATCGAGCAATTGGCGCACGACCGGCTGCAGCGTCAGTTCGGGGAAATCGGTCAGCAGGGCCCCTGCGCTCGTGAGGGCGAGGTTGCGGGCCAACAGCAGTGTGCGGGACTGGAGCTCACGATCCAGCGCCTGCCTCGCGTTGCGGTCGGCGACCGCCCCGACGCTGAGTACCGCGAGTATGGTGAGGAGCACGGCCACGGACGTCACGATCCAGCGAATGCTCCAGACGCGCCGACCGGCACGGTCGGAGAGCTTCGCGAACATGCGCTCGGAGGCTGGCAATGGGCGGGAAGTGGTCACGGTGTCGCGCCCAGGATCTCGCGACTGCGAGCGATCTGCTGTTGGGCACGCGCGAGGTAGCCGCCAGCGCGAGCGTCGTTCGGGTCGATACGCAGGACGTTGCGCCAGTGCGTGACGGCCGCTTCCAGACGACCGGCGGCAAAGGCCTCCATGCCGCGAGTCAGGTACTCGCGCTTCAGGTACTCGGTCACCTGGCGGTAGCCGGGCTTCGCGTTCCAGACGAGTTCCCAGTAGCGCATCGCCTCGTCAGGACGCTGGCGCCGAGCGGCATCGAGGCCGCGTCGGTAGAGCGCTTCGAGTTCGGCCTCGCTCATGCTCTGTTCCTGCCTCGGCACGGGTGCGGCCGCGGAAGCCGACTGCGAGTCACGTGACTTGACGCGTGCCGCATCCGTCGCGGAGGCGCGTGCGCGCGTCAGAGACGCGCGTACGGCGGCGAGCCTCGGAGCGTCGATATCGAGTAGCGCCGCCTGGTCGAGCAGGGTCGGTGCGTCACCGAGCGCGCCGGCGGCGATTGCCGCTGCCGCCTGTGAGATGAGCCGCTCGGCGCGGCGCCGCGAGGCCTCGACGGTTCGCTTCAGCATCGAGCGCGCATCCGAGTCGAGTGAATCGACCGCGAGGACCGCGAGGAAGCCCGCGCGCGCGGCAGCCAGATCGTCACGGCCGAACGCGTCGAGGGCGACAGCGAAGCGCTGCCGCAGGTCGGCGGACCGCTTGGCCCGGCGATCGCTCTCGGCGCGGCAACGAATCGCGCCTGCGACGGCCGCCGGGTCCTTGGTGCCGCTTCGTGTTGCGAGGTCGAAGGTCATCGCGGCGGCCGGGAAATCGCCGCTCTTCTCGAGGGCCGTGGCCTTGCCGATCAGGCACTGGCTCTCCAGGCGAGCGAGGCGCGGATCATCGGGCGCGAGTGTGCCGATCGCGAGGATCGTCTCGAGGGCCTGATCGAAGCGTCCGCTGGCACGCTCGCGTTCGGCGCGATCGAGGAGGGTCGCGATCTGCTCGGCGTGTTGGCGCCGGAAGGCTTCCGCCAGTCGGCTCTGCAGCGCGTCATCCTCGGCCTTGCGCGCGGCGATGCGACTCGCCTCCACGCTCGAGCCGAAGTGGAGGGTCACGCCGACACGATGGTCGGTCGCGGACGTGCGGTCCATGTACGCGTAGTCCATCGAGAGATCGCGCCAACGCATTCCGATGCCAGCCGTCAGTCGTCCGTCATCGAGTCCCACGCGTGCCGCCGCACCCGGAGTCGGTGCGATCTCGAGGCCGGTGTGGAGTCGCGCGTCCATCCCTCGCGCCTTCTCGACATCCGCCGTGGCGAGGACCCATCCCCAGCCCAGGGGAAGCTGATAGGCGAGCCCCCCTCGCAGGGTGGCCGGGTCCGGCACGCTCTCGCGGTCGAGACGCAGGGAGGGTTCGACCGCATTGCGGGCGGTCACGCCGACTTGGAGCCCATTGAGCCAGGAGTCCGGCTGCATGAGCAGTGCGCCCGGCTTCAGGCTCACGCCGATGTCCATGCCGATGCCGTTGGCCGAGTACCCCGCAAGGCTCTGCCGCTGCAGCTTGACCGAGGCCCCGACTCCGAGGGCTTCCCCGAAGGGTCGTCCATAGCCGAGCGTCAGCTCGGACTCGGCGTAGGTGAGGTCGCTCGAGAGCAGGACGTTCTCGCTGTCGCGCTGCTCGATGCCGGCTGTGCCGAACTGACGTGCGGCGACCCCGAGTGTGCCCCAGCGCCAACTCGGCATGACGAAGGCGCCGTACATCTCGCGCATGTCGAGGACGGGGTCGTGGAAGTCCGTGAACTGGAACTCGGATCGATTCACCCGCCCGAGGCCGCCCGGATTCCACACGAGTGAGCTGGCATCGTCGGCCGCGGCGACGTACCCGCCGCCCATGGACAGCGCGCGATTGCCGGCACCGAATGCGAACACCGATCGAGTGCCGCCATCGCCGTCGCCCGAGGCGTGGCCCGGGGACGCCGCCGCCAGCAGCAACAAGAGCCCCATCCCGATCGGAAGACGTCGCAGCGAGGTCATCGCACCACCGCCATCTTCCGGACCACGCTCTCCGAGGTGCCGTCGTCATAGCGCACGCGCAAGCGTGCGACATAGATGCCGTTGTGGACCGTGTCGCCTCGGCCATTGCGCCCGTTCCAGACGTCGCTCTGATGGAGACCCGGCGGCTTCGCAACGTCATCGAGCAGCGTGATGACGTCCTCCCCTCGGGCCGACACGATCTGCAGCGTGACGCGAGCCGCGCCACGCAAGTAGTAGGCGACTCGCGTGTCCTCGCGACCTGCGGCGAACGGGTTCGGGAAGTTCGCGTAGCTGCTCTTGAGATCGACGGGGGAGAAGCCGCCCGCCGAGGTCCACAGTGGGAACGCCGAGCCGGCGCGTGGTTGGATCGCGACCGTGAGCAGGGCGCTGGCCGGTTGCACGACGCCGATGTCGGCGCGGTCGCAACCGAGCCGGACCCCGCTCGCACTCGCGCCGCCGCGCGGAATGAATCGCAGTTCGACGTTCCGCGCAGCGACGACATCGATCGCGAGCGTGCTCGAGGCCACCAGCGTGGCCGTGACCGAGTCCACGCTCAGCGTCGCGCTCTGTGCCCAGAGCGTCCCGTCGACGTGCGCTTCGATCCGAGAGGCAAGGGCACCGATGTTGACCTGGGAATAGGCGCGATCCGAGGCGCGCACGCGCAGGTGATCCAGCAGGATCGCCCCGGCGGCCGTGCTGTCGACGTTCGAGAGAACGATGAGCCCGGCGCTGACGGAGGTGCCGTCGGCGGCAATCACCGTCGGCATGCGGCTGTCGAGGCCGACGGCGAGCAGTCGAGCGGGCGACTCGATCCGTCCGAGTCCTGAGAGGACCGGAAGTTCGGAGCCGGGGTAAGCCACCGCCAGAACCGGCGAGCCCGAGTTGGCATCACTCACATGGATCCCGGCGGCTGCAACGCTCAGCTCGATCAACCCGGTCGGGGCCGCGGCGTGGATGTCGACATCGGCGTTCAGGGTGGCCGTTTCGCCGGGCTCGAGCATCATCGAGGGCAGCGGAACAGTGAAGGTTCCGGTGCCGGAGGGCATCGCCGTCACCACCGAGATCGGTGTCCCATTCCACCGCAAGCGCATTCGGCTCAGCACGCTCGCCGAGGCGAGCGGGATGCGGGCTTCATTCCTGCAGGCGATCGACAGACTATCGACACGGATCCGCGACGTACCCGGGGTTCCCGTGTGCCGGATCGTCATCTGGAATGCCTGAGCAGCCGGCTGGCCGACGAGCAGGCGTGGGGCGAGCAGGGGCGTCTGTGCGACCAGCAGGGTCTCGGCGTCGGCCTCCAGTTGAACCGGCGCCCCCGCCACGGAGTCCTGCGGGAAGAAGACGGGTAGCGTCGAGCGCGTGGTGGCATCACGTGCCTGCAGGCTCATCGGGCTCACCAGTCGAGCTCGATAGCGGCCGAGCGGCGCGAGCGATCGGACGTCGGCCTCGATCCGGACATCCATCGGCGTGTTGGCCGGGAGGTTGATGGGCGGGGAGAAGCTCAGAGTGAGCGCCGTGCTGTCAGCCGGGACGAGCGCGCGAGTCAGGTGGATCTGAGCCCCGGTGCGCACACGCAGTGTCGACAGAAGTGAGTGTGGCGGCACGCGCGAACCAGTCGATGCGTCGATCACCTCGAGCCCCATCGCAGAGAGGCGGACGTCGGAGGAGATCCCGCTCACTCCGGGATTCTCGATGCGAACCAAGAGGAGCGGTACGGCAGTCGCACCGCGGCTCGCGCGCACCGTGTCCGAGGGCAGGGCCGTCGCGTCGGCGCGTGTCGCCTCGAGGACGACGCGAGCGAGATCGGATCGCACGGGGTAGCCCGTACCCGGCACCTGCACCCGCACGGGAGCGAGGCTCGTGATGTCCTGGGCCTGGATCGAGAGGCTGTCGTCGAGGATGACGCGGAAACTTGGAATCGTCGTCGAGGGCAGTACGTCGAGTCGCAGAGCGAGCGTGGTCGGATCCGACTGGGTGATCTGCGCGAACGTGGCGAGCGGGAGGGAGATCTCCGAGCCCGAGGTCTCGAGAATCGACTTCACGAGGTAGACGGATGTGCCCTCGCTCACCGTGACACGCTGCAGCAGGGTCGAGGGGATGATCGGGTCGCCGGCGTCATCCTCGAGCCGGATGCGCAGGCTCTGAACTCGGACATCCGATGAGCCGACGGCGCCGGGATTGGTGAGCGTGAGGCTGAAGGGAATGACCTCGGATTGCCCTCGATTGACGTTCACCGGCATGGTCTGCGCGGAAACCATCTCGAGATCGCTGCTCGCGAGATAGAGTCGATGGGAACCGGAGGAGGTGCGAAGTGCTGTGCGGATCAGGCCGCTCGAGTCCCCGAGGCCAGACGCATCGACGTCGAGAAGGACGACGCCCGGTGCCATCGCGAGGCAGGACCACGTCACCGTGTCGACCGCGCCCGGGGCCAACGTGACGAGGCTCGGACTCGGACCCGTGGACACCGACAGGGCACCGCTGACGGACATCTGCAGCGTCCCCGGCGCAATGTCGCGGATCGTCTCGGGCCCGACGTTCCTCAGAATCAGCCGCAGCGGGAGTGTCTGTCCGACGGTGCTCGCCTCGGTGATCGCCAGCGTCGCGAGCAGAGGCGACGTGCTGATGAGCAGCGCGCCCGGGCCGTTCACGTCGAGGTCGTTCGGTCCATCGTTGCCGGACGTGAAGACGATGCCGTCACGCGGGATCTGCAGGTCGACTCCGACGGAGTCCGACGCCGACGGCGAGATCTGGACGGAGACGAAGAGCCGCGCCCCGGCTCCGCTCACGGCTTGCGAGAGCAGCGGGCTCTGCCAGGAACCGCCGACCGGGGTCATCGAGCCGAGGAGGACCTCGTCGCCGGTGCCGGGAGTGAGAGCGCCGTCTCCTCCATCCAGCCAAAGCTGCATGAAGGCGACATCAGAAGACGAGGCGGTGCCGACGTTCCTCACGCGCACGCCCTGGAGTTCATCCGATCGATAGCCATTCGCCGGGATCACGAAGTCGAGCGCGAGAAGGGGGCCATCGCCCGGGCTCACCGTTGCCGACGGTGTGGGGAAGATCGCGAGCTGAGAGGAGACGAACCCGTCGATCGCCACACGTGCGCCGGAGTCCAGAGGCCAGTTCCCGGCCACCGTCGAAGGCTCTCCGAGCGCGACGTCCTCCGGCCCCACGAGTTGCGCGGCGACGATGTCGCCGTCGGCAGCCGCGGTGCGCGACAACTCGACCGTGACGAACACCTGCTGACTGGAGAGTGCCGGGAGATTGATGCGAAGGCCGCTGAAGACGACGCGGCCATTCGTGTAGAAGCCGCTATCGATGACCGGGTCCACGTCCGTGGCATCGAGAACACCGTCGTCGTCTCCATCCTCGCGTAGAACGAGCTGGCGGATCTCCCTGTCCAGTTGCGTTGTGGACCCCGGCCCCGTGGTGGAATTCGCCACCGTGAGCATCTCCAGCGTGCGAGCCGACGCGTACGTGTTGAGCGCACGGAGCTGCAGCACGACGAGATCGCGGTCTCCGGGGGCGGCGCTCGTGGGTGGCAGCGGGATGGCCTCGAATGTGATGCGGTCGCTGTCGGTCACGATCTGCGCGAACGGATTGGTGACCGATCGGTCGCACGGACCATCATTCGCGCTCGCCATGCTCATGCCGGGAACGGCGCCGAACGGGAAGCTGAACTGCAGCGTCGTGCCCTGGGTGGCGAGTGGCGCGAGGTCCGCGCTCACGAACACGCGCTTCCCAGTCGTCGGGATGCTCTCCGAGAGACCACTCACGACCCAACGGTCGCCCGTGAACGCGAGGGTTCCAAGCAGGCGGTCCGACGTGGAGTTGAAGCTCGCATCTCCGTTGTCGACCCAGGCGCGGACGCGCGAGATTTCGACGCCGTTGCGCGCGGAGCCGATGTTCATCACGGAAAGGCCCTGAAGAATATCGGCTTCATAGCCGTTGGCGGGAAAGACCGCTTGGAGCACGAGCTGATCGACCGCCGAGGGATTGACCCCCCGAGCGAGCACAGGCTCGAGGCCGATCTGCGCTGCGGCCATGCCATCGATGGGCGTGCCACCGATCGGATCGACGGGCCATGCATTTCCGAAGGTCGTCGCAGGTTCGATCAGAAGCGAAGAAGAAGCCTCGATCCGCAGATCGAGCACATCTCCATCGCGCGCGGCGAGTGGCGCATACGCGACCACGTGCAGGGATGCCCACTCGAAGGGTGTCAGCGGAATCGACAGGGAATCGAACGTGGCAATGCCAGCGACCGCAACCGCCCTCGCCAGACGGACATCCCCCGGGCCGAACAGCCCGTCACCGTCATCGACGTACAGGCTCATGGCCCCGAGTGCTTGATCGAGTTGCGCCTGTGTGCCGGGACCGGTGGTGCGATTCGTGAGCCGGAGGCGACGGAGGGTTCGCGGGTCGGGGTTCCGGTTGAGCATGCGAATGCGACTCACCGCAGCGCTGTCGCCCGGGAGAATCGCGCCGCCGGTCTGCGTGGCGGTGACCACGAGGTCGGAAGATCCGATCGAGAGCGCGTGACGGTTGTCCGAGTCATCGTCACGAACGGCGATACCGAGGCTGAGCGTGGCGGCCCGAGCAGCCGCATCCACGAACACGACCCAGTTCGACGGAATCGAGAGCGAGGTGCGTACGGCGATCTGGAGTGACGCCGAGCCGTCCGCCGAGAGCACCATCGGCAGCGCCGGCGCGCCGATCACGGTGAAGTAGGCGTCGGCATCGCCGCGAGCGATCCGCGAGAACACCAGCGTGAGGCTGTCCAGCCGGATGTCCTGATCGGATGGGTTCGCAAGCTGGACCTCGAACGTGGCGATGGACTGCCCGGGCACCAGCGAGGCCGGCCCGGTGACGCTCCTCACGATGATGCCGGGACGCGGATGGACATGGACGGCGACGCTGTCGGCTGCCGAACCGGATCGGCCGGTAACGGTCCCGATCCCTCGCGTTGTCGCGGTGAACTGGCCGCTCGCTGTGATCGTCCCGATCGACGGCGAGGTCGCCCAGGTGGCGGCAGGAGGAGCGGGATTCCCATACTCATCCCACGCCGACGAGTTGAACTGGACGGTGCTGTCCACCGGGCAGTCGAGTGACGCTGGCACGACGAGCATCGTGGCGACCGGACCCGGAGCGACGCGAACCACCCAACTGTCGCCATCCGCGACGAGGTTGGCATCCCCCTCGTCGGCACTCTGAGGGGGGAGCGACGTGCCGGTGTCGTCGAACGTGACGCTGAACTTGGCACCGGTCGCGTCGGCTGCCGTCGGAGCGATCGACGTGAAACGGATCCGGATCAGCTGGCCGTTCTGCACGTTCGTCGCCAGCGCTGCGATGACCGCATCCGGTCGGCTCGAATCCGCGAAAGCCACCGACGCGCCGCCGACGCGCACGGAGCTGATGGTCGGGACCCCATAGCCGAGCGGCAGGGTGACGCGGAGCCAGTCGATCCCCGTGTCCGTTCCCACGACTTCGGGCATCACATAGGCGTCGAACACGGTGGAGGCACCGGCCGTGGCGATCGAGGGCTTCACCTCGGCATCCGCACTGCGGGCGGCAAGTCCGCCGCCGACGATGCTCGCTGTCAGCAGGACCGAATGTTCGGGCGCCGACGTGGAAGAAGCCGGGAGACTCGCAGTCAGTCGAAGCGGCCCGTGATAGTCCTGCGAGCCCGAGGTTCCCGGGTAGTCGCTCCACAGGTGGAGCGATCGGGTCACCACGGATTCCGACGTCGGCGCGGGTAGTAGAAGGAGGGTGGTCGAAACGGTGTCCAGTGATCCACCGCCGAGTCCGCTGGCGTCGAGGGCCCACGCCAAGGGCTGGGCGGCCCGCCTCACGAAGAGCGTGTCGCTGGGGACGATCGCACCGATCAGGTCCTCGGCTCGACCCGCGACTTGTGCCACGTCATTCGCCCAGATCCGAAGCTCGACGGCGCCGCTCGTGGGTTGGCTCAGCGGCAGCCTGGTGGTTCCCGCCGTGGCGGGGCTGAAGCGAGCGGAATAGTCCGAGAGCGCGAACGTGAGCACGGGCGCCATGTCGACACCCGAGAGGCCCGACGAGGACGTGTCCGGAGGCGTTGCGCTGAATACGCGCGCCGCGATGTTCCAGTTGCCAGTCGAGGATGCGCGAGCGATGCGGCCCACCACGTAAGCCACGCGCATCAGCTGTGGAGAAGTGGCGTTCGTCGTCGTGTCGATCTGGCAGAGCGACGGGATGACCGTCCACGTGGAGGAGATCGGGTCGACCGTCTTCCAGGGCGAAGGGTCGCCTCGTCTCCAGCGGATCGCGACGTTGAAGGCCGGCTCATTGGAAGCCGACGCGTAGCCCGAGTGGAACAGGCTGAATCGGATGTCCTGGATGTCCTGGAACCCGTTCCCCTCGGAGACCACGATCTCGGCGAGCATCGTGTCGCCCGGGGTCATCGTGTTGACCACGACGCCGGCTCGATTCCGAAGAACGGGTGGACCGAACGACGGCGTGAGAGCGGGAAGGATGTTGACTGTCGAGCTGTCCCGACGGATGCCGTACCAAGCGTGAACGCGAGCTGCGCCTGGCAGGAGCGCGCAGAACGTCCCGTCGATCGCCATCGTGCCGGCGGTCGAAGGCGTCACTCGCACGCTGTCGGGAGTGACGGCATAGCGGTTCGAGGACGCGTCCTCGCCGAAGAACCGGAAGTTCATGCACGTGCCCTGGAGTATCGACGCGGTGTTCGGCGTCAGATCGAGCAGGACCGTTGGGGAGGATGTGAGTGTCAGGATCCAGTCGTCCCCATTACCGGGCGTGCCATCGGCATCACCCGCCCAGAGTGCCTGCGCCCACGCACCCGGAGTCGACGAGTCATCGAGCAGCACGGGCATGTCCACTCCACCCGGCGTGACCGAACCGACGACGGAAGCTCTGAGGTCGACTCGGACCCGGCCACTGATGCGCACACGTGGGAATCGGATCGTCACCGAAGAGCCGCCATCGATCCACGTCACGCCGGTGGTCGGGACCGGCACCCCACCGATCCACATGCGATCGACCGCGGTGATCGCGAGGGCTCCACGATGGACGAGCGTGAGGACGTCGAATCCAGTCGCGAGACCGCTCGGCGTGGCCCCCAGCGCATCGACGTCGGCGAGCACACTGATGGGGCTGTTGGTCGCGCCGATCTGAGCGGCGCGAGGTTGGACCTCGGCACGTCCGTCTCGGATCGCCGGCGCCTCATCCGTGTAGTAGACGACCAGGCGAGGACGTTCCGAGGCGTTCCCCTGATCGCTCGAGCGGAACAAGGCGTTGCGCTGGGGACCCTGACGATCGGGGACGATGACCAGGCCATTGTTCGCCAGTGCGCCGGACTGCCAAGCTTGGACGATGGGGCCGACCTGCCACGCGAGCTCGCTGCCATTGAACCCGGCGCCCGCGATGACGCGATCGGACCACATCGGTGAACGTGATCCTCCCGCAGTCGCCCATGTGATTCCGTTCCACCGATGGTCCCAACTGACCTGGGGCTCCAACCAGGACTCGGTCAGTGCATGGACGCGGGTGTCGATCGTCGTCGGTCCAGAAGTACTGTATTGAGTGAGCCGAAGCCAGGCCTGCAGCACCGTCTTGCCGGCCAGTCCGGTCAGCGGGATGCGCACCACCGGATACTTGTTCCGGGTGTTGCTGTTCGTCTGCAGTTCGAGCTCGTTCTTGCCGCCGTTCTTCTCGCTCGTGTTGTCTTCATTGAGGTGCGAGTCACTCGTCGCCGTGTCGGGCTGCACGCTCATGGTGAACGTGGCTGCGAACACGCTCGAGCTGAGGACGCACGAGAGCAGGCACGCGCACGCGAGTCGACCGAGAAGCAAGAGCAGCCAACGGGCCGGGGCCCGGCGAGGAGGGGGGTTGGGGTTCACAACCCATAATCTCGGCAGATATCCCGTCGGCCTGAACGGCGTTGCGTTCTGCACGGATGCTGGCCCGGGAGGCGATAACTGGCGCGGGTTTTCGTGCATCCGCATGTTCCTCGAACGCACTCCGGCTGTTCGGCCACGAGAAACCCTTCTCCCACGGTACTAGCAGGGGCTAGACTCACCGGCCATTCCTCTCGAACTCAAGGCTGGTGCGCCCCGTGAGGCGTTCCCCCGTCCGTGCCTTCCCGCGATGCTGCATCCGCAGCGGGCGGCCGGAACCATCTCGAAAGGCTGCCCTCGACCTTGCCCCGACTCCTCGCGTTGACCGTGGCCGCTTGCCTCTTCATGTCGTTCGCCGCTGCCTCTCGTGCCGCCGTGTTCTTGTCCGAGCTGTGCGACCCGCAGAACAACTACACGACCGATCGATTCATCGAGATCTACAACTCCGGTCCGGACGCCGTGGACCTGACCAACTGGTCGGTGATCGCCGTGGCCAACAACGTGGATGTCACCACCTGGACGCTCTCCGGCACGATCGCGGCGGGTCAGGCCAGGGTGTGTGGCGGTCCGACGACGGTCACCGGCTTCACGGTCCACTTCCAGAGTGCGGTGTGGGCGACCACGGCCGGGTACATGAACTGGAACGGCAAGGTCGGCGATGGCGCGAAGCTCCGGAACGCGAGCAACACGGTGATCGACATCGTCGTGGCGACCGGGACTTTGTTCGAGAATGCGGACCTCGTGCGGAACATCAACATCACGAGCCCGAATGCGATCTACACGCCGTCGGAGTGGACCTCCACAGCCGTCACCCTCGCGACCGATGCGACGCCCGGTACGCACCACGGCTCGGTCGCCTCGGGCCCGGGACCTCGCATCCGCGACATCCTCACTGATCCCGTGAGCCCGATCGCCGGGTCGGGGACGCATGTGCAGGCGAGCGTCGTCGACACGAGCGGTGCGATCGCCTCGGTCACGACCGTGTGGGGCGGCTCGGCCGCCTCGATGCCGAATGCCATCGCCATGGAGCTGCTGTCGGACTCCACGTATCGGACGCTGACGCAGATCCCGGCGCAGGTCGCCGGCGCGACGATCCATTGTCAGGTGCAAACGGTCGGCGCTTCGGCCAGCAGTCAGTCCTCGACCTTGAGCTACACGATGCCGGGTGGTGGCGGAGGTGGCGCGCCCACGGTGGTCGCGGTGGGCGAGATGAGCGATTCGACGCTGCTCGTCCACTTCAGCGAACCGGTCGAGGAGGTCAGCGCCGAGACTCCGACGAATTACACGGTCGGAGCACTCGTGGCCGTCGATGCTGTCCGCGACCCGCAGCTCACCTCGCAGGTGCTGATCACGGTGCGCAACATCCCGTTCGGCGTACGAACGCTGTCGGTGAGCGGGGTCGCCGACCTGTCCGCGAACGTGGCCGTCGTCGCGACGCGCAACTTCACGTATATCGACGTGAGCATCCCGGCCGGTTACTACAATGGCATCATCGGCCTGCGTGGTTCCGCGCTTCGCGTCGCGCTCAACAACCGGATCAGGAACCACACCGTGGTCAGCTATTCGGGTGCCCTGACGGCCTATGGCACCACTGACGTGAAGCCCAACGGCAAGATCTGGGACGTCTACTCCGACGTGCCCGGCGGCACGCCGCCATACGAGTACAACGTCGGCCAGACGGGGCAGGGGGGCTCGGAAGGGCTCGGCTACAACCGGGAGCATTCCTTCCCTCAGTCGTGGTTCAACGGCTCCTCGCCGATGTACTCCGACCTCTTCATGCTCTACCCGACGGACTCCTACGTGAACGGGGCGCGGGGCAACTACCCGTTCGGCAAGGTCGGCAACGTGGACTACACGTCGCAGAATGGCAGCCGTCGCGGATCGAGCAGCAGCCCCGGCTATTCGGGAACCGTGTTCGAGCCGATCGACGCCTTCAAGGGCGACCTGGTGCGTTCGATGTTCTACGTCTCGGCGCGCTACCTCGGTCAGGATTCGAGCTGGCCCGGTAGCCCCGCGTGTGACGGGGCGCAGTGGTACACGTGGGCGGCAGAGCAGTACCTCGCGTGGAGCCAGGCCGACCCCGTCAGCTGGAAGGAGCGGTTGCGCAACGGAGCCATCTACACGTACCAGGGCAACCGCAATCCGTTCATCGACCATCCCGAGTTCGCGCTCGCGATCTACGACTCCAACGCGGTCCTCGATGTGGCGGATGCTCGCCCGAGCGAGACGATGCGCCTCCACCCGAGTGCGCCCAATCCCTTCCGCACGACCACGATGATCGGATTCGAGCTGGCGCGGCGATCCCCGGTCTCGCTGCGGATCTTCGATGTGACCGGCCGGCAGGTCCGCACGCTCGCCCTGGGCGGTTCATGGGAGGCCGGCAGCCACTCGCTCGAGTGGAACGGGCGCGACGACTCCGGGGTGCTGCTCCGGGCCGGGCTCTACCTGTGCAAGCTCGATGCGCACGCGGCGAGCGAGACCCGTCGGATCGTGCTCACGCGCTGATCGAGCACCAGAGAATGCGAACGAGCCGCTCCTCATCCAAGAGGAGCGGCTCGTTTCGTCGCGCGGCTGTCGCTAGCTCGAACGCCTCAATCCCGACTCGCGCTTCCTCGCCCAACCATCCAGCCAGCGAATGGGAGCCGGCGGCGGCTTGATCGCGAAGTCCTTCGCCGTCGCCCGGCGTCCCTCGAGCAGCAGCTCCTTGGGCTGGTGATAAGTGCCGAGCACCCAATCGGCGACCGGCAGTCCGAAGAAACCGGAGATCGCCTCATTGCACGAGATGTTGGCGTGATGCATGTGGTGGAACCCGTAGATCTTGGTCCACACGCCCCCGAACTGGGGATGCTCGGTCGCCTGCTTCCACCAGTCGTAGGAGAAGTGCTCGATCGCGTGCAGGATCTCGTAGAGCGCCATGGACCACGTGATCGCGGCGAAGCCACCGATCATGATCGGCTGGCTCGGCAGCAGGAGCTGCAGGCCGATCAGAAGCGGCGAGAAGATGACCCAGAATGCGGCCAGCGCCCACGGCGGGAACGAGGAGTCCTCGTACTGCTCTTCATGGAGGATCGGGTATTCGTTCAGGATGTAGCGGTCCGAGCCCTGCGAGACGGGGTTCAACTTGATCGCTGTCAGGCCATGGTGATTTCGATGCGAGTGCGCGAAGTAGGCGAGCCAGGGGGCCGTCACGGCATGCAGCACATAGCGGTGGAATGCCCACTCGAAGAAGCACATGAACAGGTGCATCCCGAGGAAGACCACCACGATCGGGAGGATGCCGCCGGCGAACTGGGCCGCCCAGACGGTCGGGAAGAAGAAACGGAAGCCCAGCAGCAGAATGGCGATCTGGGCCACAGCCTGCACACTGAACCAGAAAATCGAGAACTTCTTGTGAACGGTCGTCATGACCACAGGCTCCGTGAATGGGCGAGGTGGGTATGCTGCCATACGAATCGCCAAGCTATCACGTCTCCGCCGAACTGGCGCACGGATCCCCGAGCCGCGGGGCACCTACCTTGGGATGATGCTCTCGGGGGTCGCCGAGGTCGGCTGCGGGCGGCTGCGCCGCATTCGTGCTGTAATCCGGCTCATGAATCCGACGCCTCGAATCCTCTGCCCGATCCGCACGCTCGCCGCCGGCCGTCGATGAGCTTCCTCGACCTCCAGGTGAGTCCCGAACTCGTCACCGCTCTCGCCAAGCTGCAGATCACCGAGCCCATGCCCATCCAGCGCGTGGCGCTGCCGGAACTGCTGGCCGGTCGTGACGCCTATCTGTGCGCCGAGACCGGCACCGGCAAGACGCTCGCCTACCTGCTCCCGATCTTCTGTCGGCTCGATCTGACGCAGCAGGCGACTCAGGCGGTGATCGTCTCGCCGACGCACGAGCTCTCGATCCAGATCCAGCGGCAGTGCACCGATCTGTCGCAGCACGCTGGGCTCGCGGTCCGGACCCTGCTGCTGATCGGCGGCACGTCGATGGATCGCCAGCTCGACAAGCTGAAGAAGAAGCCGCACATCGTCGTCGGGTCGCCGGGCCGCATCCTCGACCTGCTCCGCATGGGCAAGCTGAAGTCCGCCGGCATTCGGACACTCGTACTCGACGAAGCTGACCGACTCCTGACGCAGGAGAGCCTGCCCGACGTTCGCGCCATCATCAAAGCCGCGCCGAGCGACCGGCAGCTGATTTTCGCATCGGCCACCGAGCAGCAGGAGAGTGCACAGGTCATTGCCAAGCTCGCGCCCGAGTCGGTGATGCTGAAGGCCGGGACCGCCGCCGTGAATGAGAACATCGAGCATCTCTATCTGGTGTGCGAGCCGCGTGAGAAGCCCGACGTCTTGCGCAAGCTGCTCTATGCGCTGACACCCGAGCGAGCCATCGTGTTCGTGCATCGGGCTGAAACGGCCGAGAGCGTCGCCTCGAAGTTGGCCCACCACGAGATCCCGGCAGCGGACCTCCATGGCGCGAGGGACAAGCTCGATCGCAAGCGCGCGATGGAGGACTTCCGCGACGCTCGGGTTCGCGTGCTCATCGCCTCGGATATCGCGGCGCGGGGCCTCGACATCAAGGGCATCACGCACATCTTCAATCTCGACGCGCCGACCGAGAGCAAGGCCTATCTCCATCGAGTCGGCCGCACCGCGAGGGCCGGTGCGAGAGGGCAGGCGGTGACGCTGATGACCGAGGGCGACCTGCGGCTGGTGGACCGCTACGAAGAGGAGCTCGGCATCCAACTGCATCGCATGCGGCTGCGCGAGGGACGATTGATCGCCGCCGATGGGGGCGAGGCGAAGGGCCGGAGAGGGCGATGATCCCGTGGCGCGAGTTGGCGCGAGTCGATGTGCCCGAAGGCACGGCGCCACTCGTGCTCTCGCAGCGAGGCTCGGAGTTCATGATCCGGCTGGGCTCGCTTGCGCTGATGGGGAGCCACGCGCACGGCTCGGAGGAGGCGCTCGCCGAGTTGGCCTGCGACTCGATCGCGGATCGCCCGAGGGCGCGGGTGTTGATCGGTGGGCTCGGCATGGGCTTCACGCTGGCGGCAGCGCTTCAGCGCCTGCGCCCGGACGCGAACGTCACGGTGGCCGAGTTGATCCCCGCGGTCATCGACTGGAACCGGGGCCCGTTGGCTCCGCTTGCTGGCCGCCCGCTCGAGGATCCGCGCACCGACGTGTTCGAGGGGGATGTCCACGAGGCGATGAGCGGGCGCGGTTCGTTCGATGCGATCGTGCTCGATGTCGACAACAGTCCGAATGGGCTGACGCGCGACTCGAACGACCGGCTCTATTCGCCGACCGGGTTGCAACGCGCGCGAGAGGCGCTGCGGCGCTCGGGCGTTCTGGGTGTGTGGTCGGTGGCGCCGGATGATGCGTTCTCGAGGCGCTTGGGTGCCGCAGGGTTCCTCGTCTCCGAGCATCAAGTGCGAGCGAGACGGACCAAGGGCGGACGCCACACGCTGTGGGTGGGGACGCGCACGTCCTGAAGTGCGCAGAGAGTGAAGCGGGGCAGGACCGCTTGCCCAGATGGCGAACAATCTCCGTGCCGCGACACGCTCGACGAGAGCCCAAACTTCCCTAGGTGGGGCCCAGGCCCGGGCCTATGCTCAAAGGAGGAAGGGAGGCGCCAACCGATGCGCATCCGGCTCCAGTCCAGGCGAGTGTCACTCCGACTCCTCGCCACGCTCGTCTTCGCAGGCTCCGTGCTCGCGCCGGATCCATCCCGCGCCGGGGACTGCGGCATCCTCGTGAGCACGTCCGGAACGAACTCCCCGACGTGCGGCGAATCGGCGCTTTCGCCCTGTCGCACGATCCTGTACGGCATCACCCGCGCATCGTCGTCCCCCTCGCGATGCGTCTACGTCCAGGCCGGCACCTACAATGAGGTCCTCGTCCTGCCGCAAGGGACGAGCGTTGTCGGCGGCTTCAACGCGTCGTGGACCGCGGGGCCGTACGACTCTCCCGGGCACGAAGTTCGTGTGATCGGTGGACTCGACAACGCTGTCGGCGGCACGAACGAGTTCCTGACCGTCCGAGTCGAAGGCTACGACCTTCTCGGCGCACACTCGCGGATCGCCGAGTTGGTGCTGGTCGGAGCCAACGCGGTTGGCGTCGTGGCGTCGGGCGCCGGCAGACCGAGCACGGTGGTGCACGTGCGACAGGGCCTGCTCGCTTTGGAGCGCGTGCGGTTGATCGCAGGCGATGGTGCGGCCGGTGTAACCGGCAGCGCCGGAGTGGATGCGTCCAGTCTCAGCACCGCGCCGGCGGGCACAGCTGGAGGACCAGGAGTCGAGCAAGTCGATTGCAACGGGACATCGCGAGGCGCGTCCGGACCGGCGGGCACCAACTCCTGCGCGGCATCCCCGAGTTCGCGGAACATGAACGGTGGTGCGGGTGGTGCTGGCGGCAAGATGGACAATAGCTGTCCCTTCGATCTCACTGCGACGCCGGGGCTCTCGGGCACCGCTGCCGCGTACGTCGGCGGTGCTTTCGGACTTTCAGGACCGGGAGGCCCCGCCAATGCCTCCAATTGCAACAGCGGGGGTGGGACCCCGGGCGGTGATGGTGCGGCCGGTCAGCTGGCCAATGGAATCGCTGGCCCTGGTGGGGCGGGAGGCGCGCTCTCGCTCGGGCAGTTCTGGTACGCCTCGAATGGGCTCTCGGGCGGAACCGGGCAGAACGGCGGCGGCGGTGGCGGTGGCGGCGGCGGCGGCGGCTGCGACTCGGGCACCGATTCCTGGGGCCCGGGAGGTGGCGGCGGAGGAGCAGGTGGTTGCGCCGCGAGAGCGGGTGGTTCGGGAGGCGGAAGTGGTGGATCGAGCATCGGACTGCTCGTCGCGCAAAGTTCGAGCGTCGATGTCCTCGACTGCGAGTTCTGGAGAGGTGACGCAAGCCGAGGCGGCGCGGGTGGAATCGGTGGGAGAGGGCAGTCGGGCGGCGCAGGCGGTCTGAGTGGCTTACATGAGAGTGCCTCGGCCGCGGGAGTCGGCGGCAAGGGAGCGCACGGCGGTCATGGCGGGGGCGGGGGCGGCGGAGCAGGCGGAACGTCCTGCGGCATCCTGAAGACCTCGGGATCCGTCGTCACCGTGGCCGGCGCCGCTTTCTCAGGTGGCACGGCAGGCGCGGGTGGCGCAGGCGGCATCTCGGCGCCGACCGCGCCGATCGCGGACGATGACGGCCAGGACGGGGCCGTCGGCTCGGCTGGCCAGTTGCTCACGGTCCTGACCGTCGTCGGCGCTGAGCCCAGTGGAATCGCCCGGGCCGCGACGAGCGGCGGGCCCGTGGTGGTCTGTGACCTCCCGTGTGCGCTGGATGCACCGACGGCGGGTGCCCCCGTCGACCTCTCGTTCGCAGGTGCTGCCCCGAATCCGATCCGGAACGGGTGCCTCATCCGCTTCGGTCTGCCGGAAGCTGCCGAGGTCCGACTCGAGGTGTTCGATCTCGGCGGTCGCCGCGTGCGCTCGTTGATCGATGGCGAGTTCCCCGCTGGCTCGCACGCCGTGCGCTGGGATGGGAGACGCGATGATGGCGGACGCGCTGCTGCCGGCGTCTACCATCTCCGGTTCTCGACACTCGATCGCACGTTCAGCCGGACCGCCATCCTCGAGAACTGACGCGCTCGAGCGGCCTGTTGCACTAGTATCGTGCTCCGATGGGAACCTCACCGCACGTCTACGTGGATGCCGATGCCTGCCCGGTCAAGACCGAGGTGTTCAAGGTGGCGGCGCGTCACGAGCTGCAGACGACGCTGGTCGCGGCCAACTGGATGCGCATCCCGGCGGATCTGCGGATCGACTTGGTGGTGGTGGACCAGGGTTTCGATGCGGCGGATGACTGGATCGCCGAGCGCGCACAGGCGGGCGACATCGTGGTGACCGCCGACATCCCACTGGCCTCACGCTGCATCGCCAAGGGCGCCGCTGCCATCGGCACCACCGGGCGGCCATTCACCGAGGACAACATCGGCGATGCCGTGGCGACGCGGAATCTGCTCGCCGACCTGAGAGGCGCGGGCGAGCAGACCAAGGGTCCGGCGGCGTTCACGGCACGCGATCGGTCGCAGTTCCTGCAGGCGCTGGAGTCCGCGGTGCAGGCTTCGCTGCGAGCGAGGCGCTGACGGACGAGACTTCACTTCATATCTTGGGGCGTCGGCTGGTCCGAACGACCGTCTCGTCATTGACTGCTTGACCCGCTTCGCCGCCACGCCCGATGCTCGGTCCCCATGGACCGTACGAAGGCCATCACCATCCACGTCCCGACGCTGTTGCGCGATGGCTGCGCGGGAGCGCGCGAACTCGAGTCCTCCGGCATGAGCGTGCGCGCCGTGCTCGAGGATCTCGAGCTTCGCTTCCCGGCGGTCTATCGGGGCGTGTGTGATGAAACCGGAATCGTGCGGCGCCACGTGAACCTGTTCGTGAACACGGACCACATCCGCGACTGTGATGGTCTCGACACGGCGCTGCAGCCCGGTGACGAGGTGACGATCCTGCCCGCGGTCTCGGGAGGTTGAGCATGGCGGAGCGAGTGTTCCTCACCATCGGCACCAAGAAGGGTCTGTTCGTCGCCGAGTCGTCCAAGACGCGCGGCAAGTTCGAACTGCGGGGCCCGTTCGCCGAGGGCGTCGATGTGTACGCGACCTTGGTGGACACGCGCGGCAAGCCCAAGATCTACGCTTCGAGCTGCAATCCGTTCTTCGGCATGAAGGTGCTGCGCTCGACCGACATGGGGCACACGTTCAAGCCGACCAAGTCCGCGCCCGAGTTCGCCAAGGACGACGGCCGCGCGCTCGCCAACATCTGGTCGCTCGAGATGGGCGCAGGCAAGAAGGACCTGCTGTGCGGCGTCGAGCCTGCCGCGCTGTTCCGCAGCGAGGACGGCGGCGACAGTTGGGCGATGGTGCCCGGCATCAGCGATCACGAGCACGCGCGCAAGTGGCAGCCCGGCAACGGCGGCCTGTGCATGCACACGATTCTCCGTGACGGCGACCGCGTGCATCTCGGGATCTCGACCGGCGGTCACTACGTGAGCGAGGACGGTGGCCGCACGTTCCGCGCTGCCAACACCGGCGTCGGCGCCGGCTTCCAGCCCGATCCCTACCCCGAGTTCGGTCAATGCGTGCACAAGATCGTCGGGCACAAGGACGCTCCCGGTCGGCTCTACATGCAGAACCATGGCGGCTGGGCGGAGTGGGATGGCCCCGGCGGTCCGCGCCCCGACATCGGTGTGCTGCGAAGCGACGACCACGGCAACTCGTGGCGCTCGATCGCCAAGGGCCTGCCGTCGGACTTCGGCTTCCCGATCGCGGTGAATCCGCACGACCCCGACACGATCTACGTGGTGCCGCTCGAGCCCGCGACGCGCACCTGCCCAGGTGGCGTGCCCGCCGTGTGGCGCAGCGAGAACGGCGGCGGCTCGTGGAAGAAGCTCACGAAGGGCCTGCCCAAGAAGGACAGCTTCTTCACGGTGCTGCGAGACGCCATGGACTTCGATGACCTGAAGACCCCCGCGCTCTACTTCGGCACCACCACCGGGCAGTTGTGGATGGGCCGAGATGGCGGCGAGGAGTGGAGCTGCGTGTTCGAGTCACTGCCGCCGATCCACTGCGTGAAGGCGACGGTGGTGTAGCCCTCTCTGCCAACAGGCTTGAGACACCGCACCCTTGGAAGTCTTGTGTAGCGTGCGACCTTGGAGTCGAGCATGTCGACGATGATGGTGGAGGGCCTGCCGTTGGCGCAGGAGACCGAGGTGATGGCGACGGCCCGGCGGCGGCGGTTCATGCCGCCGAGAAGCTCCGGGTGCTGCGCGAGGCGTGGATGGCCCGCAATCCACGATGGAGGCGCTCGACCCGTACGCCGTCATCTGCCGCGTGCGACGGGTCAGCCGGCGGTGCCTCGAGGCGCTTGCCGGAAGCGGAGTCACACTCGGGGCGAAGCGGTGAACCTGCCCCTGCGGAAGGCTGCCCCGCCGTTCGATCTCGAATGCTATGCTTGAAGCGTGATGGAACGCCGCCGTGGCCGACCCCGGCGCGGCTGGCGTCTTCAGGAGGACAGCATGGTGAGAGGTTGCGGGCTGAACTTCGCCGGTGTCGCGATGCTTGTGACATTCGCCAGTCCAGTGTTCGGTGCGAGCACCGCGTTCAGGATCGACGACCTCGACCTCCGCGACCCTCATCTGTATTTTACCCTTCTGGGGTGCCGGGATGTCACTGACATCTCGCTGAACGGGTTCGCATTCAACAGCGATCTCCAGACGCGATTGCAGACCGATGGTGACTCGGATGGATATCTCGATCTGAGTCTGCTCATTGTGTTCGATCCGCTCGATCAGTCCGCTACGGGTGGCCGGATCCGGTTCGGTGCATCAAGTTGCGCCACGCCCCTGGGATCCACGACCTGCGGTCCGATCCCCTCGGAGCAACTCGTTGGCCTGCTGGCGGTGAATGGCTCGTCCGGCTCATGCCTCGCGACCCTGCCCAACACCGTGCGCCCGTACAATCCCTCGGTCACAGGGTCGAACGCGCCGTGTTTCGCGTCGGATGCGATGGACCTGCTCCTTGATCTGAAGACGGTCGTCCTTCCGCTCAAGTCGGCGCGAATCGCCGCAGTGTATTCCGGGTCGCCCGGAACCGAGCTCGTGAGCGGACTGATCCGAGGGTTTCTGACTCAAACGGACGCGGACAACACGGTGATATCGGCGAGCACTCCGCTGATCGGCGGCATGCTGCTCGCTTCACTGCTCCCAGGTGGGGATCCGCCCGGGCCGAACAACACGAGTTGTGCTTCGTTCAGTGACAAGGATGTCGGGCCGGACGGGGTCACTCAAGGTTGGTGGATGTACTTCAACTTCAGGGCCAGCCTCGTGCCGTATGCCGGCCCTCACGTCGGCGTGTACGAGGATGCGGAGCGCCCGCGAGCGATCTCGGCTCTGCCCAACCCGTTCCGTTCTCATGTGACTTTGGATTGCTGGCTCGCGCGCGAGGGGCCCGCTCGCATTGGCGTATTCGACCTGTCGGGGCGGGAGGTCGCAGAGCTCGCGAGCGGACGATTGGCTGCGGGACCGCATCGGTTGATTTGGGATGGCCGACGCACGGGTGAGCTGCCCACTTCGCCCGGCCTTTACATGGTCCGCGTCTCCAGCAATGGACGCAGCATCTCGAAGCGGATCGTCCTGCTGCGTTAGCCGTCGTGCCCCGACGGTTCCTGGTGGCTCGAGGTGAACCGCACCGGGCCGGAGAGCTCGTTACGTTAGTACTTCAGCTTCCAGCTCTCGGTGACCGGATTCCGACGGCTGCCCCTGCGACCCCGGCCTCGGACTCATCCCGACGCCTGATCGCAGCTCAGTGGCGATTCTGTGTCGGTTCCGTCCGGTCCGGGCTCGCGATCATGATACGCCTGCCCGAACTCGGTCGGCGGCACAGGCTCGAGCGGTGCCAGGAGGCGGTGCTGATCGAACCACGACACCCATTCGAGCGTCGCGAATTCGACATCCTTCAGTGCGCGCCAAGTGTGAACGAACAAGTGAAAGTGGCCTTTCCGAACTTTGAAAGTCATCTAGAGGACCACCTCTGTGCGCTCCTGCGCATTTCGGCCATCGTGAACAGCCAGATCGGGATCGTGAACACCGAGCGGCGTGCACGTGGTCGGAGCGGAGCGACGCCGGGGTGTCAGGCGTCGAGTCGAGCGTCCACCTTTCGCCGTGACGGTCCCTTCAGGGCGATCCTGTGGGCGTTGTGGAGCAGCCGGTCGCAGATGGCATCGGCCACGGTAGCCTCGCCGACATGATCGTGCCAGTGCTCCGTGGCGAGCTGGCTGGTGAGGATGGTCGAGCGGGTCCCGTAGCGGTCCTCGAAGATCTCGAGCAGGTCGCGTCGGTCCTGGTCGCGCAGTGGCGCCAGGCCCCAGTCGTCGATCACGAGCACGTCGATGCGCGCGAGGCGTGCGAGCAGTCGGACGTAGCTGCCGTCGGCGTGGGCCAGGGTCAGCTCCTCGAACAGACGTGGCAGCCGGCGGTAGAGCGCGCGGTAGCCGGAGCGACAGGCCTGATGTGCGAGTGCGCAGGCGATGAACGTCTTGCCGGTGCCGGTGGGCCCGGTGATGGCGATGTTGTGGTGCTCGCGGATCCAGTGGCCGGTGGCGAGCTGGCGGATCTGGGCCTTGTCGAGCATGCGCCGCGCGGGATAGTCGACGGCTTCGAGACTGGCCTGCGAGAGCCGCAACCGCGCCTCGGCGAGCGCGCGCTGCATGCGGCGGTTCTCGCGTGCGAGCCACTGGGCATCGACGAGCAGCCCGAAGCGTTCATCGAACGTGAGTGCATCGTGGTCGGTGCGGCTCTGCTGGTCCCGCCATGCGGCGGCCATGGCGTCCAGGCGCAGGGCCGTGTCGGTTTTCAGAACCATGGGACCCCGGATTTGCAGAACCATTCCCCCCCGGATCCCTCACCGCGTGACGGGTGGAACGTCGTCTATGCAGCCTCCTGTTGTCCAGAGCCGAGCTTGGGCTTGAGGCGTGGTCGGTACGACTCGCCCTCGATGACGAGGTCATAGGAGTTGCTGGTGAAGCGGTCGATGGCGCTCTGGGCGCGCATCGGATCGGCGAAGGTGGCGAGCCACTCGTCGGGGCCGCGGTTCGAGGTGACGATCATGGAGCCGAGGCGGTGGCGCTCGGTGAGGATCTCGTAGGCATCGCGGCTCTCGGTGGGATCCATGGCGTCGAGGCCGAAGTCGTCGACGATCAACAGCTCGACCGCGATCAGCTTGCGCATCTCGGCCTCGTAGGTGCGATCCAGCCGGGCATGCTGGAGCGTCTTGAGCATCTGGTCGGCGCGCACCGCGAGCACCGAAGCGCCGCGACGACAGGCGATGTGGCCGAGCGCATGCGCGAGGAAGGTCTTGCCCACCCCGACGTGGCCGACGATGGCGACGTGGGCGTGCGCCTCAAGGAAGCGCAGCGAGACGAGCTCGTTCAGGAGCGCGTGGTCGTAGGTGACCTGTGCGGTGGGATCCCAGGCCTCGAGTTGGAGCGCCGGGTCGAGCCGGGCGCGCTGGGCACGGGTGACCGTCGCCTGCCCGTCGCGGCGGGAGACTTCGTCGCCCAGGGCCAGCAGCAGGAAGTCGGCGTGCGGCATCTTCTGCGCTCGTGCGAGCACCAGGCGCTCGGGCAGGGTGTCGATGATGCGGCCCAGTCGCAGGCGCTTGAGCGCCGCCTTGAGATCGGAGCTGACCGGATCGGGTGTCATGGCGTGAGTTCTCCTTCGGGGTTGGGGTTGGGGGTGAAGCACAGGGCGTACTGCTGGGCGGGACGCAGGTAGCGTGCGAGCGGGATGACCCGTGCGTGTGTCGCCGACGGTGCGGCAGGCGTGGCGAGTTCGAGCATGCGCTTGAGGCGGTGAACGTCGAGCATGTCGACAGCGAGCGCGGTGACGCACACGGCCTCGACGCGTTCGGCACCGTGGCGCTTGGCCAGGCCGAGCAGGGCGTAGACACGACGCATGCGGGTCCAGGGCAGCGGCACGTCGAGCAGCGCGTGGGCGTAGCGACCGATCGCCTCGCCGTGTCGGGCGGCCTGGCTTTCGAGGAACGCGACATCCCGCCGTGCATAGGCGCCCTTCTCGGCCGGGAAGTCGTTCGGGTCGGTGGAGCGCTGCCCCGGTGGAACGCGAGGATGGGTCTTGACCAGCACCAGTCGGTCGTAGAAGCACACGAGGGCGGAGTCGGCGCGCGCGGTCAGGCGCCGGCCAACGAGACGCGTGGGCAGCGAGTACAGGGCGCGGGCGACCTGGGCGTGCTGGTCGCGAGCCACCTTGGGCTCGCACCACAGCGGCAGGTCGTAGCGCGACGTGGGCGCCGGCAGCAGGAACGCGCGTTCCTCGGCCTCGAAGTGCTCACGCGGCAGACGCTGGGTGGTGCCATGTCGGTGCATACCGTAGTCGTCCTGGCACCAGTGCCGGGCGTGGTCGCGGGACGGTTCGACCTCGGTGAAGTGCTCGCCGGCGAAGCAGTCGTCGCGCACCGTCGATACCGAGCGTTCGACGCGCGCCTTGTCGCGCGGATGCCGGGCTCGGGTCGCGTCGATGTGGAAGCCGCGGCTCTGGGCGTACTCGAGGAACGCGCGCGTGAAGCGCGGCTCGAGCGGATCGGCGTCCTGGACGATCGTCTTGGTGTTGTCCGGGATCAGGGTGCGGAACACGCCGCCGTAGAACTCCCACGCCGCCTCGCACGCCTCGATTGCCGTGGCGGTGGTCTCGCTCAGGCACGGATAGACGAACCGGTAGCGCGACACGCCGGGCGTGAAGATCCAGGCGCGCAGCCGCCGCCGCTTGCCCGAGGCGTCGGGCTCCAGGGACATCATCCAACCCGTATCGACCTGCAGCTCGTCGCCGGGCTTGCCGTCCGCGAGCGGGATCGTCGCCGCGGTCCGCCCGAAGTCGAGCTCGACGATCGCGAACCGGCGCAGCGTCGGATACGACACCTCGACACCGCGGCGCCGGAGCAGCTTGCGGATCTTGGTCAGTCGCACCCGCGCCTGCAGGTGCGAGGCGATGAACTCGCGCTGCCCGGCGCACACCGCCCAGTCCTCGCCGCGCTGCCGGCCCCAACCGGGCTGCAGCGCGGCCACCACGGCAGCGACCTGCCCGTCGTCCAGAGGCCCGTCGCCAGCCGGCCACGCCCCGCACCCCTGCGCCACCCGCAGGTAGCGCCGGACGGTCTTGATGTCGAGGCCCAGCTGCGCCGCGATCCGCTTCTTCGCGGCCCCGGCGCACCACAGCCTCAGGACTTCCTTGATCTCCAGCATCGTGACCTCGCGATAGCTCATGGACCCTCCTGGGGAGGGGTCCTAGCCGCTTGGTCACGCGGGGGGGGGAATGGTTCTGAAAATCTCAGCTCAGAGGGGGGGAATGATTCTGCAAAGCTGGCCCTGCGGGGGTCCCATCA
>JAYWEM010000139.1:0-18228 GCA_043779265.1 bacterium
CTCACGCCACTCTCCCGACTCTCCGCCTCGCGGCGTTGTCCTTGAACTGAGGCCCCTTCCCTCCACCGGCGTTACCCGGCTTCGTCGGTACTACGAGCCCCTCCGCCACCCGATCCAACCCGGCCTGTCCCTCGCGGGCGTCCGGTTGGAGGTCGCTACCCTCCGCCGCATCGGGCTTCCCGTGTTGCGTTCCATCCCCGTGTGCATGCATGCCGTCGCCACTACCCCGGCGGAACCGTTGGGGCTGTCGCTCATCCTCCCCAGCGGCGGCGGCCTTCCTCCAAATTCAGCGGAGTCGGCTTCCGCATCACCCTTCTCGAGGCCTGCTCGGCGTTCACTCGCGTTACGGCCCGCATGCTCGCCAGGTCACCCTGCGGTGACCCTCTACATCGAAGGCTCCGTCGAGTTCGTCGCCTCCCTCGACGCTCCGATTGCTACCGGCTGGAGCGACAGTTGCCGGGCGGGATTCACACCCGCTGAGGACGTACGCCTTTTCACGGCGCACTGAATAGGTCGGGTTAGGCAGCACCACGTGCGCGAGGACTGGACGTCTTGATTCTGTAGCAGGACCTACTTCATGGAGTGAAGGCCGACCTTGTTGCCTTCCGTGTCTACGAAGTGGGCAAAAAAGCCAAAGTCATTGCCGATCTCGGTCTTCGGCACAACTACTGACCCTCCTGCGTGCTCCACTCGGGCAAGCATTGGGGCCAAGTCGTCTCCACCATTGAGGTATACGAGTGTCCCGTTCTTGGATGGTGAGCCGTCCTCGCTGTGCACTATGGCCCCGCCAACAGCATTCGGGTCGGAGGACAGCATTCCCATCATGATCGGGCCCATGGCCATCGGTTCGATGGTGATACCAAGCACCTTCTCGTAGAAGGACTTGGCGCGGGTGAAGTCTATGACAGGGATCTCAAACCAGCTCACTGCGTGGGCCATGTAGCTCTCCTTGTGGATGAGGGGGGGGGGGGTGAAAAGTAACGGCGTGATTCTGCACTGTCTGGAGTGAGCGGTAGTTTCGGTCGCCGACCGGGGAACTGAATTGACTGTGCTGCCTAACGCGCAGCATCAGCGGCGGCGCGAAGCGCCGTCCGCTGCATGCTGTTGTTGGGCGGCGTCATCGATCCTTCTTTCCTTGGTTGCATTTCCGACACAGTGTTTGGAGGTTTGCGAGGTCATTCGATCCGCCTCTGGCTACGGCGACCACATGATCGACCTCAAGCTCCACCGAATGGTCGTTTGAGGGCGCCGCGCCACACTTCGCGCAACGGTAGTTGTCGCGCTTCAAGACAGCCCACCTGTCCTTCAATGGAATGGTCTCGCGAACCTGCCGGTCTGAGTCCCCGGTGAGGAGTTGCTCGCGGGAGATCCGGCCGTCGTGAAACGCCGCCAGCGCCTCGCAAGCTCCGCGGACGCTACCCCAGTAGCGCTTGTAGGGCGTCTCCGAGATCCGTTTGCCGAGTTGCGCAATCTGCCTCTTGCCAGGGGGAAACCCGAGTTCCTTCCAAACTTCTTCGAGGTTCTCGATCAACTGAGCGGGCTCGTGACGCCGCTCACGACCGCCCTCAATTCCGATCAACGCAAGGGCCTTCTTCCACGATCCGAAGCGCTCGATGACTGTCGCAGAGTGGGGACGCTTCCCGGGGAGCTTGTCGTATCGCGTGGAAGCGAAGTATCCCTCGCCCAGAGTCCCTGCAGCAGACTCCAGAGCTTGCAAGAGATCCCCGTCCGTCAGGCGGGTCCGCTTCGCCCCAAGATCGAACTTGAACTCTTCAGTCACTTCCGCGTCACTCCTGCCGCCCAACGCGTAGTGGACGGTTCTGCGTAATCAGCTACGCACCCCCGCCCGGTCAGTGTAGTCAGCTTGGCAGATCGCTTCATACTCGAATCCCCCGCTCGCATCCGGCCCCCTCGCTCAGCGACACGGCCACCATGTAGCAGGATACGCCGCAGCACGCTGGCGGTGTAGCACCGCCTGGCTCTGTCGGCGTGCCCGACGCCGCCCTCATCCCCACCCCCCATCCAGCGGGCTGCGCACACCGCGGCCGCCGCGGTTCAGCACGTGGGTGTAGATCATGGTCGTGCTCACGTCTCGGTGACCCAGCAGCTCCTGGATCGTTCGGATGTCATAGCCCGCCTCGAGGAGATGCGTCGCGAACGAGTGCCGCAGCGTGTGGCACGAAGCGCGCTTCGTGATCCCGGCGCGCTGCACCGCAGCCCGCACCGCCTTCTGCACCACCGACTCGTGCAGGTGATGCCGACGTTCGAGCCCGGTGGCGGGGTCGCGGTAGTGGCGCGTGGCGGGGAACACCCACTGCCACGCCAAGTCGAACGCGGCGCGCGGGTACTTTCGCGCCAGCGCGTCGGGCATCTCCACACTGCCACGACCGCCGGCCAGATCCTGCGCGTGCTGGGCCCGCACGCGCTCGATCTGCGCGGCGATCTGCGGCACGAGCCGCTTCGGCGGCATGGTCATGCGATCGCGCGCGCCCTTGCCGTCGCGCACCACGAGTTCGCCGCGCGCGAGATCCACGTCTTTCACGCGCAGCCGACAGCCCTCGAGCAGCCGCAGCCCCGAGCCGTAGAGCAGCGACGCGATCAGCGCTTCGGGGCCGCGAAGATGCCCGAGCACCGCCGCCACCTCCTCGCGCGTCAGCACCGACGGCACGCGCTCGGGGCGCCGTGCGCGCACCACATCGTCGAGCCAGCCGATCTCGGTGGCGAGCACATCGCGGTACAGGAACAGCAACGCGCTCAACGCCTGGTTCTGCGTCGAGGCGCTCATCCGACCCTGCGTCGCCAGGTGCGACAGGAATGCGGTCACTTCGGCGCGTCCCATCTCGGCCGGGTGCCGCTTGCCGTGGAAGAGCACGAAACGGCGCACCCAGCCCACGTACGCCTTCTCGGTGCGTCTGCTGTAGTGCCGCAGCCGGATCGCGTCGCGCACTCGGTCCAGCAGTCGCGGGGCTGCGGGCGCCGGCGGCGCGGGCGTGACTCGCCCTGAGCTCGGCGCTTCGCGCACGACCTCGGCCGCAGCCGCGTTCCACGGCGCGAACCGCCACGCATCGTTCGGTTGCCGCACCTGCCACATCGCTTCCATCACGCGTCTCCCAGGGGCGATCACTCCGGCGCAAACCGCCCCCAACCCTCATCCCCCATCCCGCAACCCGTCAAGCAATACCGCGCGCGCCCACTCGCCCCACCCCACGCCAAACGAACCCTTGCCTCCCTGCACATCCGTGCAGTAGCCTCCCCCTCGCCAGGTCATGCGAAGCGAAACCATCGACGAGCCCGTGGGTGTGCGCGCGGATTTCCATGGCGGAGTCATCACCCCGGTGATGTTCCGTCGGAAGAACCGCGACCACCGCGTCACCCGGGTCAACGCGCGGTGGCTCGATCGTGCGGGGCGCCACCCGAGGTTGTTCTTCTCGGTCACCGACGCCAGCGGCGACGTCTATCAGCTGCAGCTGCAGACCGGCGACATGTTGTGGTGGCTCGACTCGGTCTCCCTGGAGGGATGATGTCCCGCTCCCCCTCGCTCTCGGCTGCGGCGTCTGGCGGTGCGCAGGATGCACACCGTCACTCGGGCACGAACCCCACGGCACCCGTGCGTCCCGAGCACGGCGCCGCAGTCGAGCGCAGCACCGAGTCGGCCGCGCCACCACCGTCGGGAGGGCCCGCGTCCGGACTCGGCATCGCGGGGATGGCCGGTACGCCCGGCGCGGGCTCCTCTCACGAAACGTACACTCTGAGCCCCCGTGGAACAGATGCCGCTGACCTGAGAGGCTGTGCTGGCCAGAGGCGAAGGCACTGGCGCGCGACAACGCAAGTGAAGGGGGTCCAACGGTGACCAGCATGATTCGGCCAGACCCGGTGGGCGAGTGGTCAGAGGTCAAGCTCGAGATCATCCGCAAGTACGCGTCAGCCTACTCCAAGATCCTGAGCAGCCAAGCGCGCTTTGAGCACTACTACATCGACGGCTTCGCAGGATCCGGCGTTCACCTATCGAAGGCCAGTGGCGAGCTGACTCCCGGCAGTCCGATCAACGCGCTCTACGTGAAGCCGCCATTCCGACGCCACTTCCTGATCGACCTGGACAGCTCGCAGATCGCCAGCCTGAAGGCGCTGCTCGGTGACCGGCCCGACATCGAACTCTTCGAGGGTGACTGCAATCGTGTGCTGCTCGACAAGGTGCTGCCGGAGGTCAGGTATGAGCAGTTTCGGCGGGCGCTCTGCCTTCTCGATCCATACGGCTTGCACCTGAACTGGGAGGTCGTCGCGGCGATAGGCAAGACGCGCACCATCGACCTCTTCCTCAACTTCCCCATCATGGACATGAGTCGCAACGCGCTCTGGACAGAACCGGACAAGGTCCGCGCCCACGAAGCCGAGCGGATGACAGCGTTCTGGGGCGACGAGACATGGCGCGACGCGGCTTATGCTGTCAGCCCACAGGAGAATCTCTTCGGTGAGAAGGCCACCGAGAAACTGCCGAACAGCGCAATCGTCGAGGCTTTCCGACAGCGCCTCAAGACGGTTGCAGGATTCGAGCACGTACCCGCACCTGTTCCGATGAAGAACAAGACACAGGCAGACATCTACTACCTCTTCTTCGCCTCACCCAACGCAACCGCAGGCAAGATTGCCCGCGAGATCTTCGATGCCTCCCGCGGTGGCGGTCCCCGCGGCAGAGGAGCCCCCATGAGTGACCACTCCGCCATCGAATGGACCGACGCCACGTGGAACCCGGTCACCGGATGCAACAAGGTGAGTCCAGGGTGCAAGCACTGCTATGCGCAGGTGTTCTCCGAACGCTTCCGCGGCGTGCCGGGGCATCCGTTCGAACAGGGGTTCGACCTGCGCCTGTGGCCCGAGCGCATCGAACTGCCGCTTCGCTGGCGACAGCCCAAGCTCATCTTCGTCAACTCGATGAGCGACCTGTTCCACGAGCGCGTCCCCGACGAGTTCATCGCGCGCGTGTTCGGCACCATGCGCCAGGCGTCCTGGCATCGCTTCCAGGTGCTCACCAAGCGCCCCGAGCGCATGGCGCGGTTCGTCCGCGACCACCTCACCGACGGCCCGCCGCGGATCACGCATCCGAACGTCTGGCTGGGAACGAGTGTCGAGAGCGAGCGCTACGTGGGCCGCGCCGAGATCGTGGCATCGCTCGATGCGGCGGTGCGGTTCCTCTCGTGTGAGCCGCTGCTCGGCCCGCTCGACCTGCGCCACGTGCTCGGCCGCACGGGCATCAACTGGGTGATCGTCGGCGGCGAGAGTGGCCACGGGGCCCGCCCGATGGACGCCGAGTGGGTGCGCGAGATCCGGCGCCAGTGCCGCACGGCCCGCGTGCCGTTCTTCTTCAAGCAGTGGGGCGGGCCGCAGAAGAGCCGCACGGGGCGCATACTCGACAAGCGCACCTACGACGGCATGCCGGTGGCGCGGTAGCTGTGGAGCCCACGCCCACCCACCCCCGCTCGGTCCTTCACGTCGACATCGACGCGTTCTTCGCCAGCATCGAGCAGCAACGAGACCCGCGGCTGCAGGGTCGGCCGGTCATCGTGGGCAATGGCGTGATCGCGTCGTGCTCCTACGAGGCGAGGCGGTTCGGGCTCAAGGCGGGCATGCCGCTCTCCGAGGCGCGCCGGCGCTGCCCCGAGGTGGTGATCCTCGATGGGCACGCGCAGATCTACCGCTGCTACGCCGAGCGCATCTTCGAACACTGCCGCGCGCTGTCGCCCGACGTCGAGACGTATCTCGATGAGGCCTACTTGGAGCTCACGGGCACCGAACGCGCGCACGGCGGCGACCTGCTGGCGGCGGCGGCGCGGCTGCGGCGCGACGTGCAAGAAGAGACCGGCCTCACGGTCACCTGCGGCCTGGGGCCCAATCGCATGCTGGCCAAGCTGGCGGGCAAGACGGTCAAGCCCGACGGGCTCGCGGCGGTGTCGGCCGAGGAGGCCGAGGAGTTCCTGGTGGCGCGGCCGATCGAGCAACTGGCGGGCGTGGGCCACGCGCACGCGCGCACGCTGCGCAGCATGAACCTGCGGATTATTGGAGAACTGCGCGCGCTGCCGATCGGCACGCTCGAGGCATTGTTCGGCGCGCCGGGCCGGCTGCTGTTCGAACGCTGCCGCGGCCGCGACACGGCGCCGGTGATGGCGCGCGAGGTGCCGGTGTCGCTCTCTCGCGAGACGTCGTTCCACGAGGACACATCCGACCCGCACATCGTCGAAGGCATGCTCGAGTACCTGGTGGGCCGCGCGTGCCGCGCCTGCCGCGAGCGCGGCCTGTCGCCGCGCACGGTGGCGGTGCGCCTGCGCTGGAGCGATGGCGAGTGGGCCGAGCAAGCGCGCACGTTGGCCCAGCCCTCGGCCGTGGACCCGGTGGTGCTGGCACTGGCGCGCGACGTGCTCTCGCGGCTCGACACGCGGCGCGTCACGCTGCACGCGCTGGGCGTGGTGCTGTCGCAGTTCGTCTCGGGCGCCGCCGAGCAGGGCGCGCTGTTCGATGAACGAGAGGCCGGCCGACGCGCGGCGCTGTTCGAGGCGCTCGATGACGTGCGCGGAGCGTTCGGCCACGGCGCGGTGCTCTCGGGCCGCGCGCTGCACCTGAAGGGCCGCGTGAGGCAGGATCGCTACGGGCTCGTGCTGCGCACGCCTTCGTTGACGCAATAGCGAGTTGACAAATAATCAAGTGCGAAAATAACCTTGGAGCCACCATGGATGAGGACCCGAGAGGATGGAGGCGAGTCGATGAAGTGCACGCAGTGCGGGGCCGCGATGAAGGCGCGCAAGGAGAACCACCGCTACGACGAGTGCGGCCTCAAGCACGTCACGTTGGTGGGCGTGCAGGTCAGTCGCTGCCCCAAGTGCGGCGACCACGAGATCTCGATCCCCCGGATCGAGGGGCTGCACCGATTGATCGCCCGCGTTCTGATCGACAAGGCGACCCGGTTCACCGGCGACGAGGTCCGCTTCCTCCGAAAGAACCTCGGCTGGTCGGGATCGGACTTCGCCAAGCACATGGGTGTGGCCGATGAGACCGTCTCACGCTGGGAGAACGACGCAGCCCCGATCGGCCCGCAGGCCGATCGTCTGCTCCGCCTGATGGTCGCCCAAGGCAGGCTCACGACGAGCTATCCCGCCGAGCGCCTGACGCGGATCGACGCCCGCAAGGCGAAGGTCACGCGCCTCCAAGTGGAGTCACGACACGACCAGTGGGAGCTGTCGGCATCGTGAAGGAGGCCCGCATGTCCTCGTCCAGGGCGATCCTCCCTCGCCGCGGCTGACGGGTCTCGCCCATAGGCACCCCATGCCCTTCACTCCCCTTCGCGTCCGCTCGCACGGCACCCTCCTCGCAGGCGTCGCCTCGCCCGAGGCGCTCGCCGAACGCGCCGCCGAACTCGGCCACTCGGCGCTCGCGCTGACCGATCGCGACAACCTCTATCTGTCGATTCGCTTCCTCACCGCGTGTGCCGCCACGGGGCTCCAGGCGCTGCCGGGCGCCGAACTCACGGCACGCGATGCCGCCCCCGGCGAGTCGGTGCCGCGCGTGCTGCTGCTGGCGTTCGATCGCCGCGGCTGGGCCACGCTGTGCGCGCTCCTCACGGCGCGCCATCTCGAGGCCGACTTCGACCTGGTGCCCGCGCTCGGCGCCTCACACGCGGGGCTGCATGTGATCGCCGAGTCGGTGACGCTCGCCGCAGCGCTGCTCGCCGCGGGCGTCCCGGCCGCCATGCGCAGCGCCGATGCGTCGCACCGCCCGCTCACGCATCGAGGCGGGTTGTGGCTCGGGGTGCGCGGCATCGCGGCCGAACGCGCCGGGCTGCGCGATCGCTTGGCCGCGGCGTGGCGGCTCGGCGTGCCGGCGGTCGCGACGGGCGATGTGTGCCTGCTGGTGCCGGGCGATCACGAGGCGCACCGCGTCGCGGTCACCGCGGCGGCGGGCGAGCGCCTGGAGCGCATGCCGCCCACGGCGTTCGCCTCCCGTGAGGCATGGCTCGCCTCGCCCGCCGAATGGACGCGCCGCATCCGCGCCATGTGCGCCGCGGCCGGCTGCGCCGAGGCGGCCGATGGGCTGCTCGCCGAGAACGAGGCGCTGGTCTCGCGCAGCCGCTTCGAACTCGAACTGGGCTCGCCCATCTTCCCGCACGCGCCGCTGCCGCAGGGCGTCACGCCGGTGGCCGAACTGCGGCGACAGGCCGAAGCGGGACTCGCGCGGCGATTCCCGGCGAGTCGCGCACTCTCGGTGCGCGGCGCCGCGCGCGCGCGCCTCGAATCCGAACTGGCGCTGATCGCGCACATGGGGTTCACCGACTACTTCCTGCTGGTGGCCTCGATCGTCGGGTTCGCGAGAGAGCGCGGCATCCCCACGGTGGGCCGCGGTTCGGGCGCCAGCAGCATCGTCGCCTACGCGCTCGGGGTGACCAACGTGGACCCGATCCGCTACGGGCTCTGCTTCGAGCGGTTCCTGCATCCGCAGCGGCGCGACTGCCCCGACCTCGACATCGACCTGTGCTGGCAGCGCCGCGACGAGGTGATCGCGTTCGTCTACGAGGCCTACGGCCACGACCGCGTCGCGATGATCTCCACGCACAGCACGCTGGGCGCGCGCTCGGCGTTTCGAGAGACCGCCAAGGTGCTGGGCCTGCCGCTGCCGCGCGTCAACCAACTGGCGCGGCGCGTGCCACGGGACCTTTCGGCGAGCGCGCTCGAGGACGCGCTCTCGGGCCGCACGCCGCACGCGCTGGGCCCCGAGTTCGCCGAGCCGCGCGTGCGAGAGGCGCTGCGGTTGGCCGCTCGCCTGGCCGGTGCGCCGCGCCACTTGTCGGTGCACTGCGGCGGACTGGTGATCGCCGATCGGCCACTCACCCACTACCTGCCGTTGGAGCGCAGCGCCAAGGGCGTGGTGGTGTCGCAGTTCGAGATGCGCGCGGTCGAGGCGATCGGGCTCGTGAAGATGGACCTGCTCGGCAACCGCGCGCTGAGCACGATCGGCGAGTGCGTCTCGCTCGCCGCGCACGACGCCGATTCGGCGGCGGCGGGGCACGATGCGCGCGGCACACCGCTGCCCTCGCCCGACGACATCCCCGAGGACGACGCGGTCACCGCGGCCGCGGTGGCGCGCGGCGACACGCTCAACACGTTCCAGCTCGAGTCGCCCGCCATGCGCAACCTGCTGCGCATGCTGCGCGCGTCCACGTTGGACGAGACGGTGGCGGCGGTGGCGCTGGTGCGGCCGGGCCCCGCCGAGTCCGGGATGAAAGAGGCGTTCTGCCGCCGGCACCGAGGTCTCGAGCCCGATCGCTTCGCGCACGAACGCCTGCGCGCGCCGCTCGCCGACACGCACGGGCTGCTCCTTTATGAAGAGGACTGCATGCGCGTGATGCACGCGCTGTGCGGCATGCCGCTGGCCGAGGGCGAAACCCTGCGGCGCGCCATCGGCAAGGCCAAGGACGACGACGAGCGCGCGTTCCTGGAGCGCGGGTTCCTGGCGCAGGCACGCGGCGCGGGCGTCGATGAGCCGAGTGCGCGCGCCGTGTGGCGCGAGCTGCTGCGGTTCGCCGCGTACGCGTTCTGCAAGGCGCACGCGGCCGGCTACGGCGCGTTGGGCTGGCAGAGCGCCTACTACCGCGCGCGCTTCCCCGCCGCATGGGCGGTGGGCATGCTGCACCACCACGCCGGCATGTACCCGACGTGGGTGCACGTCGAGGACCTGCGCCAGGGCGCGGTCGATCGCGCGCCCGTCACGTTCCACGCGCCGTGCGTGCAGCGCTCGCGGTGGTCGAGCGCGCTCGAAGGCGCCGCGGTGCGCGTGGGGCTGCACCGCGTGGCGGGGCTGGCGCATGCGACCGGCGAGCGCCTGGTGGCGGCGCGCGCTGAGCGTGCGTTCGCGAGCCTCGCCGATCTGGCCGACCGCGTGCGGCCGACGCCGCCCGAGCTGGAGGCGCTGATCCTCGCGGGCGCACTCGATACGCTGCCCGCCGCGCCGACGCGAGCGAGCCTGCTGCTCGAGGCGCGCGTGCACGCCGCGATCGAGTCCTCGGCCGGCGGCCGCGCGAGACGCGCACTCGGCGCCGCCGCGCCGGCATTGGTCGCCGCCGATGGCGCGAGGCTCGCGCCCGCCGAGGCGGCGCCCCGCCCGGGCGGCGAGGCGCTGCCTCAGTTGGCCGAGCTGCCGCTCGCCGATCGCGTGCGCGGCGAGTTCCGCGCCACGGGCCTGTGGTTCTCGGGTCACCCGCTCGAGGTGCTGGCACCCGCGCTCTCGCACGTGGGCACCACGCCCGCCGCCGAAGTCGAGCGCCATGCCGGCCGCCGCATCGCGGTGGTCGGGCTGCCGTGCGCCGCACGCCGCGTCGAGGCCAAGCGAGGCGGCATGGTCCTGTTCACCACGCTCGCCGATCGCACGGGGCTCGTCGAGTGCGTGCTGTTCCCCGACGCCTACGCGCGGTTCGCACCCGCGATGCGCGCCGAGATCGTGCGCGCCGAGGGGCGGCTCGACGACAAGCTCGGCGCGTTCACGCTGGTCGTCGATCGCGCCGAGGGCGCCGGCGCCGCCGCATCGAGCGACACGCACTGGGGCGCATGGGGCGACGCGGGGCCGGCGTCGGCCTACCGAGACGAGCGCCCGATGGGACCGGTCGAGCCGCACCCGGGCTCTCGCAACCGCGCGCCGAGAGCGGCGCCGGCGGCTTGAGCAGGGCGCGCGAACCCGCTCAGCTCTCGCTCGGCGCCTTCTTCAACGACAGCGCGTTGATGCAGTAGCGCAGCCCGGTCGGCGGCGGACCGTCGGGGAACACGTGCCCCAGGTGCGCATCGCACACGTGGCAGGTCGCCTCCACGCGCTCCATGCCGTGGCTGTCGTCGAGCACATGCGCCACGACGCCCGGCGTGAGCGGCGCCGTGAAGCTCGGCCAACCCGAGCCACTGTCGAACTTGGTGGTCGCATCGAACAACAGCGTGTCGCAACAGGCGCACTGGTAGAGACCGGGCTCGAACAGCGAGCACAGGTCCGAGCTGAACTGCTGCTCGGTGCCGTGCAGACGGGTGACGCGGAACTGGTCGGGCGTGAGCAGCGCCCGCCACTCGTCGTCGGACTTCTCGACGCGCCGAGGCGGCGCGATGTCACCGTGCCGTGCCCACTCGAGAACGGTCGCCCAGCGAAGTGGCGCGGTGCCGCTGTCCGGGCTTGCGGCAGGCACCACGGCACCCAACAGCTCGATCGCCCGCTCGACGTCGATGCGGAAGTCCGAGTGGATCACGCGGCCCGCGGGGTCGATCACGATGAACCAAGGCGTGCCCTGCGTGCGGTAGTCGTGCATCACGGTGGGCATGCCATCGAGGCCGCCATCGTGGCCGAACGGGATGCGAAGACGATAGCGCTCCTGCGTCTCGCGCAGCCGCTCGGGCGTGTTCTCCTCGGCGCCCTCGAACACCGTCTGCACCACCGCGAAGCCGACGCCGCGCGGCGACAGCGCCTGCACCAGCTGGACGAGCGCCGGGAATCCGCTCTCGTGGCAGCCCGCGCACCAGTGCTGGAAGCAGTAGAGCACCTTGTAGCCCGTGCCCAGTTCGGCGAGCGTGAGCGCGGCGCGCGAGCGCCCTTCGCCGTCGATCCAATGTGGGACGCGCAGCTCCGGGGCCATGCCAGCCGTGAGCGTGGAATGGGACATGCGAGGCTCCTTTCACTCCGGGGGGTGGTGCGAGTCTACGACGCGGGCGCCACAAGTGTGACGCGCTGCGCTACCTCGCGTACGGGCTCACCTGCACGCCCGCGGCCTCTTCGGCGGCATCCGCCCACTCGCGCACGATCAGGCCCGCGGGGTCGATCGAGTGGATCGCATCGACGCTCTTGCCCGCCTGCCAGAACTCGCCGCGGCCCTTCGCCACGCGCAGTGACTTCTTGAGCTTGGTCAGCGAGCCCAGCGCGAAGATCGTGCGCATCAGATGTTTGGTGCGCGGCTGCTTCAGCATCCAGCGCTCGAACGCGTTGGCCTTGAGGCCCAGGCGGCGCACCGAGGGCGAATCGAGCACGGCCACCGGCACGCCGGTGATGCGCTCGGTCATCACCACGTCGCGCGCGCGCGCATCGAGCAGCGCCTGCTTGTAGTCGGCGCTCGCCGAGCACTCGGGCGTGGCGATGAACCGCGTGCCGCACTGGACACCCGCATAGCCCATGGCGAGCGCATCGATGAACCCGCTCGCATCGCCGACGCCGCCCGCGCATACGACCGGCAGGTTGAAGGGCGCGAGTTCATCGAGCAGCGCGCGCGGCTCGCGCGGTCCGGCATGGCCCCCGGCGCGCACGTTCACCGCGATCAATCCATCGGCGCCGCCGTCACGGGCCTTGGCGGCCCACTTGGCTTCGGTCACGTCGTGGTACACCACACCGCCCACGGCATGCGCCTTCTCGGCCACCCAGCGAGGATCGCCCAACGAGGTGACGAAGAACCGCACGCCCTCTTCCAGCGCGATGTCCACCCAGGCGCGCATCTGGTCCAGGTAGCGCTTGGACGACTTCTCGATCAGCGCATTGAAGCCGATGGGCTTGTCGGTCTGCGAGCGGATGAGCTTGAGCCCCTCGCGGAAGTCATGCCCCAGCACGAACGTCAGCGTGAGCGGCTGCACCACGCCGATGCCGCCGGCCTCCGACACCGCCGCCACCAGTTCGGGATCGCTGCACGGGTACATCGGGCCGCAGATGAGCGGCACCGCGATGCCCGCATGCCGCGTGAGCGGCGTGTCGAGCGGACTCGCCGGGCTCACGCCCGCACGTCCAGGCGCCAGTGCACGTGGATGCGCGCGACGACATCGTTCGAGCGGTCGGTCAGCGTCGCCACGACGAGGTGGTCGGTCGGGCCGGTCACGCTGGGCACCGTGACGCGCGCCTCGGCGGTGATGCGGCCGCGCGCCTTCTTCACGAACTCCACCTCGATGCGCGTCACGATGCTGCGCAGCGACGCTGGCAGCGCGGCGATCATCGAGATGCCGCTCGTCAGCTCGCCCAGGTTGGTGAGCGCCACCGCGTGCACCGAGCCCAGGTGATTGCGATTGCCGCGGCGGTCCGACATCGAGACGCGCGCATGGCCCGGCTCCAGCAGCTCGACGCGCGGCCCGACGCTGGCGCTGTAGGGCACCATGCGGCTGATGACCAGCGCGAACAGGTGGCTGCCGAGCGGCAGACCACTACAGATTCGCCACACCGAGAGCAGTTGCTGGGCCGCGTCACGCGCCATGGATCTGCTCCCCGCTCGTCGCCGCGATCACAGACCCAGCTCGTCGGACTGCGCCTGCAGCGCCGCCAGCACGAACGCGATGTGGGCGTCGAGCTCCACGCCCAGTTCGGCGGCACCCGTCACGATGTCGTCCCGGTTCACGTTGCGGGCGAACCCGGCGCTCTTCATCTTCTTCCTCACCGACGGCACCTCGACCGACGCGAGCTTGCGATCGGGCTGCACCAGCGCGCACGCGGTGAGTAGACCGCACAGCTCATCGCAGGCGAACAGGGCTTTCGCCATGCGCGACTCGCGCGCGGTGCCGGTGTGCGGCGCGTGCCCCAGCACCGCCGTCAGCACGTCGTCGGGCCAGCCGAGCGTGCGCAGGTGCGCGACGCCTCGGACCGGGTGGCGCTCCAGATCGGGGTGACGCTCCCAGTCGAAGTCGTGGATCAGACCCGCCAGCCCCCAGCGCGCCTCGTCTTCGCCCAAGTGACGGGCATAGGCGCGCATCGCCATCTCGACCGAGAGCGCGTGCTTGCGCAGGTTCGGGTTCTCGACCCACTCGTGCAGCAGCGCGAGCGCCTGCTCGCGGGTCGGCAGCGTTCCCGTGGTCACGCGAGTGTCACTTGTCGAAGTGGACGCGGTTCTTCTCGGTGAAGCTCGACCACTTCTCGGGCACGCCGTTGTCCGGGAAGATCGCCTGCACCGGGCACGCGGCCTCGCACGCCTGGCAGTCGATGCACTCATCGGGGTGGATGTAGAACTGGTCCTCCCCCTCGTAGATGCAGTTGACCGGGCAGACTTCGACGCAGGACTTGTCCTTCACCCCGATACAGGGTTCGGCGATGACGAACGGCATGGGGGGTTCCTCCGGGCAAGGTGGCGATGGCCGTGGGCTACGGGCCAAGGGCTGTTCTCGATGCGGTCGCCGCCAGTCTAAGGTGGGCTCCCGGCAGCGGCAAGACTCACCCGTTCATCGGCCGGCGCCCGCCGAGGCTGCAGCGGCAGCCGCGCGGCCGTGCGCGGGCATCATGCGCACGGCCAGTTCGCCCTGGCGGGCGTAGTCGATGGCCTCGCCCAGGATGCGGGCGGCCTCCTGGGGCGCGTGGAACCCCATCGAGTTCTCGGCGTTGATGAAGTCGATCCGCCACTGCGCCTTGCGCTGCAGCGCGTGCACGCCGGCCCGGCTGAGAGCCGCACTGTCGGCGCCGGCCTTGCGCGCGTCCTTCACGGCGTCGAACAGCCCGATCAGCGCATCCTCGGCGCGCAGCAACAGCTTCTTGTTGCGGCTCTGGATCTGCTCGGCGCGCTGCTTCATCTCCTCGGCCGGGAACGCATGGCATCCGAGGCAGGCGCGATCGACATTCAGGAGTGGGCTGCGGATGTGGTGATCGCTGATCTTGACCGCGCCGTCTCGCATGTACGGCATATGGCAGTCGGCGCACGCCACACCACTTCGCGCATGGATGCCCTGGCTCCACAGCTCGAACTCGGGATGTTGCGCCTTGAGCACCGGGGCGCGGGTCTCGGCGTGCGTCCAGTCGGCGAACCCGATGCTGTCGTAGTGCGCCTCGAGGTTCTCCATCTTGAGGCCGCGGAACCACGGGTAGGTGACCACCTTGTCGGGCTTGCGGAAGTAGTACTCGACGTGGCACTGGCCGCAGACGTAGCTGCGCATCTCCTGCCGCGTTGCGTCTCGATTGGGATCGTAGTCGGCGATGCCTTCTGAGGCCTTGAGAGCGGCGATGCCCTTGATGAAGCCCGGGCGCGTCACGCGCAGCGCCATGCTCGTCGGGTCGTGGCAGTCGATGCAGGCGACCGGGTGCTCCACCAGCTCGCGCGCCTCCGCCCACGGCTTGGCGCTCACGATCTCGAAGCCCTTCATCACATCGCCGCCGCCCGCCTTGCGGTACGCCGGGATGATCGACGCGTGGCAGTGCAGGCACGAGCCCGGCTGCTTGAACTCATGGATGCGGCGCGTCTCGTCCTGGTCGAGGAGCGTGTAGGCGTGGCCGCGCTCCTCCTTGAACTCCACGCCGAACGCGTAGCCCGAGAAGATGCGCAGCAGCCGCGGATCGTCCTCGAGACGCGAGAACGCCTCGCTGCCGCCATAGCGTGTGCGTTCCATGTCGACGGTGCGCTTGTAGCCGTCGTACTGACGCGGGAACACCTTGCCCCACTCGGCGGGGTCCACTGTGTCCTCGGTCAGCGAGGCGAGCGGCACGTAGGCGCGCGAGCCCTCGGCCTTGCGGTCGCGGATGTTCACGAGCAGCGCCGCGATGCCGAAGGCCACGGCAGCCGTCAGGGCGATGAGGCCGATGAGCATGGGTCTCGACATGGCGGTCTCCTAGGGTCCGTGCCCGACGCCGGCGTGGCAGTCCACGCAATGCAGGTCGCCGGCGCGGGGGCCCGAGTGCGCATCCGCCGAGGCGGGGAACACCCCCTCGACGAGCGTGCGGTGACAGTCGATGCAGTTGTGTTCGAGATTGCGGGCGTTGTGGGGTGTGATGCGGATGTGCTCGGGGTAGTCCTGGAGCGTGAAGCGGACCGAGTGATTCCAGCCGTTGATCGCCTTGGAGATGAGCTTGGGGATGGGCGCATGCGGCGTGTGGCAGTCGTTGCAGGTCGCGACGCTCTGGTGCGGCGACTTCTGCCACGAGGCCAAGTGCTCGCGCATCACATGGCAGTTGGCGCAGGCGGCGGGGTCATTGCTCATATACGAGAGCCCCTGCGCGTCGACGAACGTGTAGATCCCGAGGCCCAGAACGGCGCCCGCGAGCACAGCGGCCAGGATCGAGAGTGGGGAGCGCATCGGAGAGCGAACCTAGCACTCGCTCGAATCGATTTCATATGGGCCCATCGCATACCTACCGCCCATCCCCCGCAATCGACCGTCCGGCGGCTGACCGCACCGTTCGTGCAACCCGGCTGCGAGGTTCGACGTGTGAATCGTTAGCGCCGTGGCGGGTTGCGGCACGTCCGACGCCCGACTCCTTGACCTGTTCCGTGGGCGAGGCCAAACTCGCCGCCCCCGCTGAGTCTCGCGATCCCCCTCCACCTCGGACGCCCCGATCCATGAGCACTCCCCAGGACCTCTCGTCGCTTCGCATCGATCGCTCCCCTCCGCCCTCCGACGAAGGTGCCGGCCGCAAGCGCCTGTTCGCCCTCGTGGCCGGCGTCGCGGTGCTGATCGTGATCGCGATCGTGCTGATGACACGCGCGGGCGGTGGCGGCGTCGCGGTGCAGGTCGGCACGGCCGAGGCGACAGGCGGCGGAAGCGCGTCGGCCGATGGCATCACGGCCAACGGCTACGTCGTGGCGCGCACCAAGGCATCGGTCTCGAGCAAGATCCTCGGACGACTGGCGTGGACCGGCGTCACCGAGGGCTCCAAGGTCAATGCGGGCGAGGTGCTCGCGCGGCTCGAGGACGCCGACTATGCCGCGGCCGTGCGCGTCAGCGAGGCCGCCGTGGCGCAAGCCGAGGCGCAGTTGGCGCAGGCCAAGCGCGAGTCGGCGCGCGCCGTGACGCTGCGGCGCGACCAGGTGATCGCCGAGCAGCAGTTGGAGGATGCGCAGACGACAGTGCAGCTGCTCACCGCGCAGCTGCAGTCGGCGCGCGCACAGTTGTCGCTGGCCCAGGCCAACTTCGAGAACACCCGCGTGCGCGCGCCGTTCAGCGGCACCGTGCTGCGGCGCGATGCGGAAGTCGGCGAGATCGTCGCGCCGTCCTCGGCCGGTGGCGGGCTGACGCGCACGGCGATCGTGACGATGGCCGATCTGACCACGCTCGAAGTCGAAGTCGATGTGAACGAGGCCTACATCGCACAGGTGCGCAACGGCCAGCCGGCCCGCATCACGCTCGATGCCTACCCGGACACCTCGTTCGTCGGCCAGATCCGCCAGGTGGTGCCGACCGCCGACCGCCAGAAGGCGACGGTGCTCGTGAAGGTGTCGATCACCGATCGCGACCCGCGCATCCTGTCGGAGATGGGCGCCAAGGTGGTGTTCTCGAGCCGCGATGCCGTGCAACTGGCGGCGCCGCGCCGCGTGCTGGTGCCGAGCACCGCCGTGGTGCAGCAAGGCGACGGCGCGTTCGTCTGGGTGGTCGAAGAGGGCGCGGTCAAGCAGGTGAAGGTGGATGTCGGCCCCGCGCGGGGCGAGAAGACGGAGATCCGCAGCGGGCTGTCCGGCGGCGAGAGCCTGGTGCTCTCCCCTCCTGCCTCGCTGTCCGACGGCACGAAGATCAAGATCGAAGGCTAGGAGGAATCTCGCGATGGCATCCGTGGTGGTCAGCAACGTTCGCAAGGTGTACCGACGCGACGCGCAGGAGGTGTCGGTGCTCGACGGCCTGTCGCTCGAGATCCCGAGCGGCGAGTTCGCCGCGCTCATGGGCCCGTCGGGCTCGGGCAAGACGACGCTCCTCAACCTGATCGGCGGCATCGACCAGCCCACGAGCGGCGATGTCGTGGTCGGCGGCACCAAGATCTCGGGCATGAAGGGGCCGGCGCTCGCCAAGTGGCGCTCGACCTCGATCGGCTACATCTTCCAGATGTACAACCTGATTCCGGTGCTGACCGCGCTGCAGAACGTCGAGTTGCCCCTGATGCTCGTCAAGATGAAGGGCTCCGAGCGCAAGAAGCGCGCTCAGTTCGCACTCGACCTGGTCGGGCTCGGCGATCGCATGAAGCACTACCCGCGGCAGCTCTCGGGCGGGCAGGAGCAGCGCGTCGCGATCGCGCGGGCGCTGGTGGCCGACCCCAAGGTGCTGCTCGCCGATGAGCCGACGGGAGATCTCGATCGCAAGAGCGCCGAGGACGTGCTCAGCCTGCTCGCGCGGCTGAACACCGAGTTCGGCAAGACCATCGTCATGGTCACGCACGACCCGCACGCCGCGGAACGCGCCACGCGCACGTTCCACCTCGACAAGGGCACGCTCACCTCCTGAGGGGGATCGATCATGAACTTCGTCTCTCTCGTGCTGGTCAATCTCGGACGCAACAAGCTCCGCACGG